>CAYGMG010000082.1:0-17323 GCA_964350895.1 uncultured Lysobacter sp. | reverse complement strand
GTGTGACCGCTGCGCGCGCAGAAAGTTCATAGCTAATTGCTGCCGGCTCTATAGTTGCGCGGAGGTGGGCGCACGGGCGCGGCGCAGGCGCGGCTTGCGCTGCGGACGCTCGGTGCTGTTCTCGTACACGCCATCGAGCCACAGCATGTGGAAGTGGATGTTTAAGTTCAGCGCGCTGCCGAAGCGCTGGACCAGGGTCACCGCGCCGCACTGCGCGCTGGCGCGGTCGACGCCCGTTTGATCGGCAAGCCAGCCAGCAATCACGCGCTGCACGATGCCCAGCACCGGGCCGATGGCCTCCGGTTTGCTGGCGAACAGGAAGCGCAGGGGGTAAGGAAAGCTCAGCACCCATTGCCGCACCGGGCGCGGGCCAAACACCTCCTCCACCAGATGTCGCGCACTCTCGGCCATACGCCGCGCGCCGCAGCTGGGGCAGAAGCCGCGCTTCTTGCAGGAGAACGCCACCAGCCTCTCCGCGCGGCAGTGCTCGCAGACCACCCGCAGGAAGCCGTGCTCCAGCACCCCGCAGCGCAGGTATTCGTCGAACTCCTCGCGCACATACTCGGGCAGCGCGCGGTCTTCCGCGTCAAGGCGCGCGATGAAATCCGGGTAGTGTGCCTGCACCAGCGCGTACAGCAGCGTTCGCTCGGGAGCGTGGCGGGCGTAGCGCGGAGCGGGTCTCGCGGCCGGCAGTGGCGCGCACACCGCGACCTGCCACCGGGATGCGGCAAGGCGCGGCACGCAGCGCTCCGGTGCAAGGACGGCTGCTCAGGGTTGCGCCTGCCATCAGCGGTTCACATCGGCGTTTTCCGATTTTCGCGTCAGACATTGCCTCGGCGCGGGCAGGGCGTTCTCCGACCGCCCTGGAGGCCCCGTTGTTCGCGAGTCGACGAGCACCGTGACCGGCCGCTTTTGGCCGAGAGTCGCCGGCCAGCACGTCGACCTCCCCCTGCCCCCGAAGGTCCGCTTTCGGGTGGTGGCGAAAGCGAACTATGGGTCGGAACTAGCCCGTCGCGCCATGCCGGGCCTGCGAGATGACAGCGTCCAGGGCCACCGTTCCAGGTGACCACGACTCCGTACTGGGTGTCCACGGCAACCGGAATGCGCAGGGCGGAGGTGGGGATTTGGCGGGCGTTGTGAAGGAGGCTCGATCTTTCAGCGAAGCGTGATCATTGACGCCCCGCGGCGCATGAACCCGCGACGCGATCAGCGCCTGCTTGCCGATAGTTGCTGCGCGGTTCGGGCAGGTTTGCAAGGGCTGGCTCCGCGACCGCAGACCCTATCCGGGGCCGGCCTGTGCGCCGGTCGCTTCGGCTGGCCGGGGCAGGGCATCGAGCCGGTGCAGGTGCTGCAGTCCCTGTCGGGCGATGTGGCGCCACCACAGTGCAAGGCCGAGGCAGATCAGCAGGTAGGCGAGCAGCAGGGCGATCTCGCGGGTGAGTGGCGATGCGCCGAGGGCGCTCAGGCCGTGGTGGACGACGAGTCCGCCGAAGAGGATCAGGAACAGGCGGAGCAGGGTCTCCGGCGAGCGTGGGCGGTAGGCGATCTGTGCGCCGCCCGGCGCCGCCGCGCCGCCCGGCGGCGCGCGCTGCTGCCGCAGTTCGAGCAGTCGCGGGAGCAGCGCGCCGAGCGCGACGGACAGCACGGCGGTGAGGCCTGCCTGCTCCAGGGCAGGTCCAAGCAGCACCGCCATGGCGATCAGTACGAAACCGAGTGTTGAGTGTTCGAAGAGGGTGATGGCGTCGCGGCTCGGCGGCTCGGCGGCGATCTGCCGGGCGGGGCCCTGCAGGGCGATGGCCACTTCTAGCGCCTGCTCGCAGCGCAGGGCGAGGTCGAGCGCCGCATCCGCTCGCGGGTCGCCGCGCTGGCGGCGGAACGCTTCCGCGGCCCACAGCGCGAGGCCATCGCAGAGCACGGACAAGGACAGCAGGATCAGCGGCCAGCCAAAGACGAGGAAGCCCAGCAGGGGCAGCGCAGCGCCGATGGTGGTGGCAACCAGCTCGCTGCGCAGGATATGCGCCCAGTCGCCGGGGAACCGGCCCAGCACCTCGGCCGCCGTGGCCTGGGCCTGCCTGATGTCCGCGGGCCCGGCGGGCCGGGTCAGCCTATGCGGCTGCTGCACGCGGGCTGCGTGGCTCAGGTGGAACGGGTAGTACATGACGCCGCCGCTGGCTGCGACCGGTCCGGCGCTAAACCGGCTTGCGTAGGGAAGCCGCCGGGGCGACGTCCTGCCCGGTCTGCCCGCGCGGAGGAATCGGCTGCGCGGGCGGCTGCTGGATCGGCGCCTCGCGGAGCCGTCGCTGCAGCAGTTCGATGGCCGTATCGAGCTGGCGGTCGCGACCCTGGTAGGTTTCCTGCGGCAGGTTGTCGACCTCGATGTCCGGGCTGACCCCGCGACCCTCGATCAGCCAGCGGCCGTCGGCGCCGAACTGGCCGAACTCGGCGATCCGGGCGATGCCGCCGTCGGCTAGCCGGTTGCGGTCGGAGAGCCATATGCCGGCGCCGGCGGTGCGGGTGCCGATCAGCGGACCCAGACCCAGTGCCTTGACCCCGGCGGCAAAGGTTTCCCCATCCGAGTAGGTCAGTGGATCAATGAGTACAGCGAGATGGCCGCGGAAGGTCTGCTGCATGTTCCAGTAGGGCTCGCGGCCGGGTGACTGCCAGAACGCCCAGGCGCGGCGCAGCAGCTTCTCGATGATCCAGGAGTCGATATTGCCGCCGCGGTTGCGGCGCACGTCGATGATCAGGCCCTCGCGGTCGATATTGGCGTAGAAGTCGCGGACGAAGCTGGCGATGTCATTGGCGCCCATGGCGCGCAGGTGCAGGTAGCCGATGCGTCCCTCTCCGTCGCGCTCGACGGCCTGAATGCGCCCCTGAACCCAGTCGCTGTAGCGCAGCCGGGCGTTGCCGCCAGCATCGACCGGCACCACCACGCTGCGCTGTTCCTGGCCATCGCGGCGCAGGCTGAGCAGGACCTGCTGGCCGGCCTGGTGATGCAGGGCCGCGGCCAGCGCGCCGGCATCGGCTACCGGCTGGCCGTTGACCGCGACCAGCAGGTCACCCTCGCGGACATCGACGCCGGGCTGGGCCAGCGGCGAGCGCTCGCTGGGCAGCTCGCTGTCGCTGCGATAGATGTGCTCGATGCGCAGGCCGCCAGCCTGCTGGCCGAAGCGGGCGCCGAGCATGGCTGCCTTGGGCGCCTCGTCGTCGACCGGGAAGTCGGCACCGCGTACCTGCGAGTGCAGGATGCCCAGCTCGCTGATCATCTGTGCCAGCAGGTCGTCCAGCTCGGCGCGGTCGGTGACCCGTGGCAGCAGCGGCTGGTAGCGCGCGCGCACTGCATCCCAGTCCAGGCCGCGCATTCCGGCATCGAAGCTGAAATCGCGATGCATGCGCCAGGCATCAAGGAACATCTGCTGCCATTCGCGTACCGGGTCGATCCGCAGCCGCCAGTCGGCAACCCGCACGGTGGACTCGGCAAGCGGCTCCGGCAGCTTGGCCGCAGCCTTGATGATCAGCAGGACCGGGTCGGCATCGCCCTTGCGCTGGACCAGGGCCAGGCGCTTGCGGTCGACCGACAGCTGGAAGTCCTGCACGTCGCCGGCCAGTTCCTCGGGCTGCGCGCCCGGCTTGCCGATGGCCAGGGTCTTGAGCACGCGGCGCTCGCCGTCGCGGTCGAGCAGGTAGAGCCGCTCGCCGTCCGCCGCAAGACCGGCGTAGTTGCCGGCCGGCGCCGGCACCTCGAACAGCCGAGCGGCCAGCCCCTCCGGCTCGATGGTCGGTGCCGCGGTGCTCGCGGACTCGCCGGATTTGCCTTCCTCTGCCGCGTCCTTAGCGTCCGCAGGCGGCGCCAGCTCATCCTCGAGTGCAAACGGAAAGCGGCTGCCGGATTGCAGGGCCAGCGCATAAACCTTGGCCCGGCGGTCGAAGCCCGGACCGGTGTTGCGATCACCCCAGGGCGATCGCGGTGAGGCCACGAACTGCCGGTGCGAGAGGAAGTACAGCCAGCGCCCGTCGGGTGAGAAGGCCGGCGCGAAGCTCTCGTAGCGATCGCTGCTCAACACCAGGTTGCGCCCGCCGTCGATGAGATGCAGATGCACCTGCTCGCGCCCGGCGCGGCTGTCCGGGCGGACAAAGGCGAGCGCCTTGCCGTCATCCGACCAGACCACCTGGGCATAGCCGTCGTCGCCGCCGAAACGGCTGCGGTCAATCGTGGTGTTGCGGCCACTGCCGAGGTCGAGCACGTGCAGGGCGCCGGACTTGTCGGTGTGCGCCAGGCGCTTGCCGTCGGGCGACAGGTACAGCCGCCAGCGATGCGCTTGTCCGTCCCGGGTGAGCTGCCTGGCGCCGGCCGAGCCGTCGGTGGGATAGCGCCAGATTTCGCTGCGCCCGCTGGCGTCGTTGATCGCGTAGACCCAGCGCCCGTCCGGGCTGAGCACTGCTTCGCGCGAGCGGCTGTCGGCTGGCGTTGCGATCTCGACCCGCCGCCGTGGACCCGGCGCAGCAAGCGTGATGCGGCCGCGCACGCTCAGCGCCAGCTGTTCGCCACCGGCGCCAAGATGGGTCGAGGAAAGAAAGCGCAGCGGCTTGTCCAGCCAGCGCTCGCGGCGCTGGTCGAAATCCGAGCCAAGGCGCAGGCTCACCTCGCGATCCTCGCCCGATGCCAGCGTCAGCGCGCGCAGATCAGCGCCCAGCTGGTAGACGATCCGGCCGTCGCCCAAGCGCGGGCCACGGACTTCGAAGCTGGCATGCCGGGTGTGCTGGCGCAGGTCAGCGCCCTCGGCATCCATCGACCACAGGTTGTCCTGGCCGTCGCGGTCGCTCAAGTGATACCAGCGTCCCGCGTGCCACATCGGCGAATGCATCGGTCCCTCGGCATCGCTGCCCAGACGCCGCGCCTCGCTGCCGCTTGCCGGGTCGAACAGCCACAGCTGGGCCATGCCGCCGCCGCGATACTGGCGCACGTTGTCGCCATTGAGATGGCGGCCGAAGCGGGTGAACAGGACCCTGCCGCGATCATCGAATGCGACCTGGTTGGCATCGGCGAGCGGCAGCTCACGGGTGGCCAGGGTGCGCGGGTTGACCAGACGCACGACGCGGTGCAGGGTCGGCCCGATCCGGTCCTCGCTGCTGTAGGCGATCTCGCCGGCCGGCGACCAGCCGAGCACGGCAACCCGCCCGGCATCGAAACTCAGTCGTCGCGGCGCACCGCCGTCGATCGGCATGAGGTAGACGTCGGCGTCGCTCTCGTACTGGCCGACAAAGGCGATCTCGCGGCCGTCGGCGGACAGCGCTGCCTGCGACTCCTCGCCTTCATGGCTGGTCAGCCGGCGCGCGCTGCCTCCGGCAAGCGGGGCGCTCCACAGATCGCCCTCGGCGGTGAAGACCAGATTGCCGCCGTGGCTGGTCGGGTCGCGAAAGTAACCCGGCTCCGCCGCGTCCTCGGCATGCGCCGGCGCGGCCCACAGCGCGAAGACCAGCAGGCCGGCGCCGAGCAATCCAAGGGCAGGCAGGACGCGGGCAAATACAGCACTGGCGTCATGGGCCCGGACAGCCGGTAGTCGTGGCATGGGATCAGCTCCTGGTCTCGCGATCGAAGTGCCGATCTTTGCCTGAAAGCGCCCCGGCTGGCCAATCGCTGCGGCCAGTGCCCGGTCGGCCGCGCTGGGTCGTTGTCTTGCGCCGCGCTGCTCAGCCGGTCCGGATCAGCTGCGCAGACGACGCTCGAACAGGTCGAGCGTCCTGCTCCAGGCTTCCTTGGCGGCGGCTTCGCTGTAGCGAGGTGTGGTGTCGTTGTGGAAGCCGTGCACGGTGTCGGCCGGCTGGAACAGACTGTGCACCACGCCATGCTTTTGCAACGCCTCGCTGAAGGCCGGCCAGCTGTCATTGATCCGTGGATCGTCCGCCGCCAGCACCACCAGCAGTTCCGCCTTGATGTTGGCGACCTTGTCGAGTGGCGCCGGGCCGCCGTAGTAGGGCGCCGCAGCCGACAACTGGGGCAGCTCGACGGCCAGGAAGTTGGTGATCGCACCGCCGTAGCAAAAGCCTACCGCGCCCAATCGTCCGTTGCCGCCCTTCTCGGCCTCGAACCACGCCGCCGCGGCCAGAAAGTCGGCGCGGCACTTGGTCTGGTCAAGCTTGCCGAACTGGCTGCGCGCCGTGTCCTCGTCGCCGGGATAGCCACCCAGCGGAAACAACGCGTCGGGGGCGAAGGCGTCGTAGCCGGCGAGCGCGAGCCGACGCGCCACATCTTCGATATGCGGGTTAAGCCCGCGATTCTCGTGGATCACCAGCACCCGGGGCAGGGGCGAGTCTGCGCCTGCCGGCATCGCCCGATAGCCGCGACCGCTGCCATAGCCCTGCGGCGAGGGAAACTCGGCGTAGCCGGTCTTGATCCGCTCATCCTCGCTCGCCACCTGCTGCGCCTGCGCAAACTGCGGCGCCAGCGCGCCGAGCACGCCGATGGCAGCGGCGCCGCCGACCAGCTCGCTGACCCGGGCCAGGAATCCGCGCCGGTCGAGGTCGCCGTGGACGTAGGCATCGAACAGGACCAGGACCTGCGGGTCGAAATCGTGGTGGGTCGCGCGCGGCTGCTGGCTCATGGCTGATCCTCGATGTGACTGGCATCGCCAAAGATGCGCGCGGCAGTGTGAAGATCAGGCGGCCGGGGCGCTGGCATGACCACGCTGCGTTGGTTGATTGCCGGCAACGCGCAGCGCGCGGATTCGCCGCCGGCAGTCGAGCGGGCTGATCCCGAAGGCCCGACGGAAGGCGCCGGCGAAGTGCCCATGCGAGGCAAAACCCAGGCTCAGCGCAATGTCGACGATGCGCAGGGCGTCGCAGGCCAGCAGATCGATGCTCCGGCGCAGGCGCAGCTGCAGCAGGTATTGATGGGGCGCCAGCCCCAGGCAGCGGCGAAAGCTGCGCAGCAGATGGCCGGGTGACAGTTGGCAATGCCCGGCGAGCTGGGCCAGGCTGATGCCCTGCTGCCAATGTGTTTCGATCAGGATCGCGGCTTGCTCCGCGCTGCGCTGGCGCCGGCCGCAGGACGCATCCAAGGAGGGCCGACCGCGCAGTCCGCGCGCGACCTCGATCAGAACGCCGCGCGCCAGCCGCTGGGCCAGCGGATCCGTTCCCGTCTGGCCGCTGCGCTCCGTGGCCTGCCAGGCCAGCAGCCGCCAGTTCAGATAGTTCTCTGCGCTGAGTCTGGCCGTGCTCAGGCTAAACGTCCTGCTAAGGGGATCGAACAAGCCTAGCTCGCAGCTGGCCATGTCGAAGCTGGCGCGGTCCAGCTCGATATCCGATGACTGCGGCGCCGCGCCAAGCACCGGACTCAGGCGCATCGCGCTGTCGGGCGAAAGCAGCAGGGCAGCGTTGTGGCCGGCAAGCGCGCTGCGTCCGTCGCCAAGCTCGACCATGGCCGGGCCGAGCAGCAGGCGCAGACGGTAGCCACTTGGGCCGCTATCCGGTCGCCTGCCCAAGGGCACGGCGGGCCGCGCCGCGTAGGCATTTGGCATACCTGCTTGAGCTTCCTGCATGGCGATCTCCTTCGTCCAGTTCCAGCGCCGCTGGATGGATCCAGCCTAGGCGCTGCGCCGCATCGGCAAACGTGCCGGATCTGCGGAATTGAGCGCGGCCCATCGCAGACGGGCGCCGCTTGGGCGCTGGTTCAGGAGTTTGTTGCCGGGATCGCGACGCGGATGCGTCACCGAGCAACGCAGCTTCGGCGGCGCAGACCGAGCGATTCTGTCGATGTGCCGGCGGGGCAGGTCACTCGCCCGTCGCTTCGGCGCAGGCCGGCTGCGGGTCGTCGCGGGGTATGACCTCTGCCATGCGCCGGCCTGGCCCTGCTGCGCCCAGCTTGCTTGCATAGCCTCGACTGGAGGACGGCTTGCGCGCCTGCGACCTCTTGCCGCTTCGGATTGACACCGCAAAGCCTGATCCGCGCGATGGGCCGGCGCTGCGCGTGGCCGTGGGTCCGGGCGCGCTGGCCACCGAGCAGGTCGATGAGGTGGCCGCCGATCTGTTGTTCGCCGCGCTCGATCCGGGCTCGGCGCCGGACGGCCGCGCGGCTGGCGCCTGGCGCTGGCTGGTGCCGCAATCGCCGCCGCTGCGCCATGCCGTGATGCTCGCCGGCGTGGCGCATGCCGCGGTCTACCTGCCTGCTCCGCTGCAGCTCGGCCTGGCCGTACACAGCCATTGCGCACCGCACTGCAAGAACGCCCGCGCGCCCGACGCCGCACTCGGCAAGCAGCTCAGCGGTTGGCTGATGGCGCTCGGCCGGCTGCCGCTGAAAATCGCCAGGGCGCGCGCTGACGACCTCGATGCACGGCTGCTGGCCAGCGCGCGCCATGCGCTGAATGCGGCACCCCGTGGCAGTGCACGGATCGAGGACATGGCCAGCGCCTGCGGACTCTCGCGCAGCCAGCTGCTGCGCACCTTTCGTCGTGGCTGCGGACTGCCGCCGGGTCGCTATCGCAGCGAGCTTCGCCTGCGCCGCGCGGCCTTGCTCCTGCTGGAGGGTGAACGCTGCGCCAGTGCCGCCAGCGCTGCCGGCTACCGCTCCGAGAGCCAGTTCAGCTTGGAGTTCTCACGCCTTTACGGCGTGCGTCCTTCGCGCATCGCCGGTGTGCTCTCCCCGGCTGCGACGTCGGCAATGTCCGTGCCGCCGGCAGTGCGCAAGGTCGCACGCGGCGCAGGCTGGGGCTGAGCCGCGGCAAGCTGTCCCCGCCGGCGCCGGTTTTTCCGAAAGCCTGTCCGCTCGGGCTACACTGCGGCGCAACTGTCCGAATGCCCATGGCGCCGTCAATGCGGCGCCATTTCCCTTCCTCGCCTGCCCAGACAGGAGCGCGCCCATGACTGCCAAGACCCGGATCCTGCTCTGCGATGATTCCCGGGCGATGCGCGCCATGACCGCCTCGATCCTCGAAGAGAATGGCTATGAGATCGCCGGCGAAGCCGACACCGGGCTTTCCGCCATAGCCCAGTACAAAGCCACCCGGCCCGACGTCGTGCTGCTCGATCTGGTGATGCCGAAGATGGATGGCAAGGCCGCGCTGCGCGAAATCCTCGACTTCGATCCCAAGGCGGTTGCCATCGTGCTCAGCTCGCTGGGCGCGCAAAGCGATATCGAGAAATGCCTCAAGGTGGGCGCCAAGTCCTACCTGCAAAAACCCATCGAGCCGGAGTCCCTGCTGCGGGTGATCGCGGAAGCCACAGGACGCTGAACTATTCCGCCGGCTCGCCGGCTACGACAGGAGGTGGTGGATGGCGGTCAAGTTCCTCGGACAGTACCTGCTGGAGCAGGGCCTGTTGTCCCGCGAGCAGCTGCTCGAAGCGCTCGACGCGCAGCGTCAGTGCAGCCCGATGCTCGGCGAGCTGGCGGTCGAGCTGGGTCTTATCGATGCCCGGCAGGCGCAGACCATCAATGATCGCCAGCGCCAGGAAGACAAGCGCTTTGGCGACATCGCCGCCGAGCTCGGCCTGCTCGACGCCGCCCAGATCGACCAGCTGCTCGCCCTGCAGAAGGCGCGACGCAAGCTGTTCGGCGAGATTCTCATCGAGCGCGGCATGCTCACCCCTGTCCAGCTCAACCAGGCGCTGGCCGAGCAACAAGCCGAGCGGGCCAGCGCCGAGCAGGGTTACCAGCAGGCCATCGCCAGCCACGCGCTTAACCGCGAGATTGCCCTGGCCATCGACACCGCCAACAAGCAGTTCACGCGCATCCTCAAGAGCCGCTCGCAGTTCTCCGCAGTGCTCGACGCGGCCGGCGCGCATCCGCACTGGGCCAGCGCCTGCATCGAGATCGAGGCCAGCCGCCGCCTGCTGATCGGCATCGCCGCGGATGCCGCAACCACCCTCAAGATCGCCTGCGCCTTCATGCGCATCAAGCCCGAGCGCTGCGACGAGGAGCTCGCCCGCGATGCGCTGGGCGAACTGCTCAACGTGATCATGGGCTATGTCATCCGCGACACGCTGGCCGAGGACGAGCGCTACACCCCCTCACCACCGGATTTCGAGCTCGGCCTCGCCGCACTCGCCGCCCAGGCCGACACCGCCATCGCCGTGGCCATGACATCGGAACTGGGTGACTTCGAGCTGGTCGTCGGTCGCTAGGCTGCGGCGGTGCCGGTCGCCGTCGCGCTCGGCGAGCGGGGCTGCGCTGGCTCGTTGTGTTGTGGTGCCGTATCGATCTGCGTCAAACTAGGCGTTAGGGGCTCAAGGGTCGGGGACCGCTGCGTCCCGGATCCGCTTTGTTGCCCTTTCCCGCTGCTCCTGTCGCGGCCGCTGGTCCAGTCTACGGCCGGTCGGCGCAGCGTCGGTCGCCGCTTCCCTGAGCCCCATGCCCGAGATCGACTGCTTGGCCGCGACCTTCCTGCAACGACGACATGGCGAACCCGTCCTTTCCAAAAACAAGAATGAGCCAGGCTTGGCAAAGCCAGCCAAGGCCCTGAGGGCGTTCCTTGGCCTGCTCTGCCTGTCGGCGGCCTGGCCCAGCTCCGTTGTTTTGGCGGCGGAGGTGGCTTGGGAAAAGGAAATCCTGCTGGGCGTCCCGGGTGAGCCGGGCACGTCGTATATCGCCGATCTGGATGGCGATGGGCGCGACGAGCTGCTGATGCTGTCTGGACCGGTTCAGATCCACCTGGGCACCCCGCAGATCACGACTTTGAGCATGTTGGGTGCGCTGCCGGACGGCGGCTGGGGGCTGCGCTCCGCGCATCACTTCGATGCGCCGCTTCGAGAGGCGCTGATCCTGAGGCGGCCGGGCGGCGATGCGATCGCATTTCCCTGGCGAGCCGGGCAAGTCTCGTGTTGCGAGGCCGATCGCCTGGACATCTATTCAGGTTGGCCGCCCAGGCTGGAGCACAGTGTCGGGTCGGAGGGTGCGTCCCAATTCACCGGCATGGGCGATATTGCCGGTGACGGGGACATCGAGTGGCTGGAATACGGACGCGGCGCTGCGCCCCAGTATGCCTACGAGGTTCGACTGCGCGCGCTGCCGGATGGACGGATCAAGTGGCGTGCTCCCTTCAATGGGCTCGTTCAGACCATCGATGATCTCGATCCGGCGAAAGGTCAGGAAATCGTCGTACTCACTTCGCGCGAGGGCCTCGTTGTCCTGAGCGGCGCATCAGGCCTTCCGCTGGGGTCATCGCCGTCACTATCGAACCTCGCTTCGGCGGCCACCGGCAATTTCGACGCCGACCCGGCGACCCGCGAGATTGGCCACTTCGATGGGACCACCATGCACACGGTGGTCACCGCGCCCGTCTCGATCCAGGACTTCTTCTGGGTGGCCGATGGCTCCTCCAGTCTCACGGCATGGCTGCCCTTCGACCTGGACTCGGATGGCCGCGACGAAATGCTCATCAGCGCAGGCAGCAGTGTCCGGATCATCGACCCCGTCACCGGGGCGCTGCGCACCCAGGGACTTGGCACACAGTCTGATCGAGCGTTCCAGGCCGGCGATGTGCTGCCCCGGCCAGGCGAGGAACTGCTGCAGGTTGCCGCGCCCAGCCCGTCGGTCTGGGACTCAGGAGAACCTTGGGCGATCACCGTGCGTGATCCCGGCAGCTTCGAAATGCTGCACTCGGTGCCCGGCTATCGCGAGCAGACCATCGTCCCGGCGCTGGGAGATGTCGACGGCGTGGCCGGACTCGAAGTGGTCATCGCGCTGCCTTCGGCGCGCGGCATCCGGCTGGAGGTTCGCGGGCTGCCGGACGGGCAACTGCTGCGCGAGGCCGAGTTCCTGCACCCGGACGGCGCCCTGCGGGCGGCGGCCACCCGTCTGGTTGTCGAGTCTCCCAAGGCACAGCGGCCCGCGAGGATTGCACTGATCACCGGCTCGGCCAATGCATCGCGCATGCGCTGGCTGGATGGTGCCAGCTTGGCGGTGTTGGGTGAGTACCTGCTGCAAGACGCCGTGGGGAATGTCCTGGCCCCGATGGATGTGCGCCTCGCCGATATCGACTCGGATGAGACGCCGGACCTGCTGTTTTCCAGTCGTCTTGGCCAAGGCATTTACCTGCATCGTCTGGACGCTGCCACCGGTCGCCTGCTGTGGTCGGCTCAGGGTGCTGATCCCGAGAGCCTGGACCGGGGAACGCGGGCCAATCTCGCGATTCGTCAGCTGACCGCGGCAGGCCCCTCGCAAGCCTTCCTGTGGAGCGGCCAGCGCCTTTACCTGATCGATGCGGGTAGCGGTCAACTGCTGTCGGCGCACCACTTGGCCTCGACCGATGCGAGCCTGCTGTCGCCGATCGAGAGCGCCGGCAAGTGCCAGTTCGGTTTGCGTTCGCTATGGGGGCTGAGCAGATGGAATTGCGACACCCTGGAGCATGAAGGCCGCCTCGACCTTTACTACGCCGACCGCAGCCCGCTGTGGATGGACTTTGCCGACGATCTCGACGGGGGCTACCTTTCCCTGGAGGGTGATCGACTGCTCGAGCTGAGCGGTCGTGGGACGATCCGCCGCAGCCTGGCACTCCTTCCCGCTGCGAAGGCGGGTATCCGGGCCGACGGCATCCAGCACCTGCGCTCGGGAGACACCCGTGTGCTGGTGCTGGCGGTGCAGGGCGGGGTCCACGTCATGCAGCTGAATGGCGTGAGGCTCTTCGACAGCAGCTTCGAGCGGCACTAGCGGCTGCAGCACCCGGCTGAGCCCCTGGGACAGGGCTGGGCCGGCCGCGCCTCGGCGTGCGCGGGTTTCCCCGGCGCGACAAGCCGGGCTGCATCGGGGACAATACGCGCTCCCCGGTTCCGGGGCTCTTCCCCAACGCAGACAGGTTGCCATGACCACGCCCAGCCGGCGCGAGCTCGCCAATGCCATCCGTTTTCTTGCCATCGACGCGGTCGAGGCAGCCAAGTCCGGGCATCCGGGCATGCCGATGGGCATGGCCGATATCGCCGAGGTGCTGTGGAATGATTTCCTCTCGCACAACCCGGCCAATCCGAAGTGGTTCAACCGCGATCGCTTCGTGCTCTCCAACGGGCACGGCTCGATGCTGCTGTATTCGCTGCTGCACCTGAGCGGCTACGAGCTGCCGATCGAGCAGATCAAGCGCTTCCGCCAGCTGCACTCGATCACCGCCGGGCATCCCGAGTTCGCTGAAACGCCGGGTGTGGAAACCACCACCGGTCCGCTCGGCCAGGGGCTGGCCAATGCGGTAGGCATGGCGCTGGCCGAGAAGGTCCTCGGCAACCGCTTCAACCGCCCCGACTTCAACATCGTCGACCATCGCACCTGGGTGTTCCTGGGCGACGGCTGCCTGATGGAGGGCATCTCGCACGAGGCCTGCTCGCTGGCCGGCAGCTTTGGCCTGTCCAAGCTGGTCGCGTTCTGGGACGACAACCGCATCTCGATCGACGGCGACGTCGCCGGCTGGTTCGGCGATGACACGGTGCGCCGCTTCGAGGCCTACGGCTGGCTGGTGATCCGCAACGTCGACGGCCACGATCCGGAAGAGATCGCCCAGGCGATCCGCACCGCCACCGAGCAGAACGAGCGCCCGGTGCTGATCTGCTGCCGCACCACGATCGGCTTCGGCTCACCCGCCAAGGCCGGCAAGGAAAGCGCGCACGGTGCGCCGCTGGGTAAGGACGAAGTCGCCGCGACCCGCGAGGCGCTGGGCTGGCAGCATCCGCCGTTCGAGATTCCCGGCCCGGTCTATGCCGGCTGGCGCCGCGCCGACGGCGCCGCCAGCGAGGCGCGCTGGCAGGAGCGCTTCACCGCTTACGCCACTGCCTACCCGGAACTGGCGGCCGAGCTGCTGCGCCGGCTGCGCGGCGAGCTGCCGGCCGGCTTTGGCGAGCAGGCCCTGGCCTTTGCCGAAAAGCTGCAGGCCGAAGGTCCGGTGGTCGCCTCGCGCAAGGCCTCGCAGATGGCGCTGGAGCAGTTCGGCCCGCTGCTGCCCGAGCTGATCGGCGGTTCGGCCGATCTGGCGCACAGCAATCTGACCCTGTGGAAGGGCTCGCGCGACGTCAACGCCGGCACCGCGGACGGCAACTACGTCTATTACGGCGTGCGCGAGTTCGGCATGAGCGCGATCGCCAACGGCCTGGTCCTGCATGGCGGCTTCATTCCGTATGACGCCACCTTCCTGGTGTTCTCCGATTACGCCCGCAACGCGGTGCGCATGAGCGCGCTGATTCCGGCCGCGGCGATCCACGTCTACACCCATGACTCCATCGGCCTTGGCGAGGACGGCCCGACCCACCAGCCGGTCGAGCACCTTGCCGCGCTGCGCTACATCCCCAACAACCGGGTCTGGCGGCCGTGCGATGCGGTGGAGTCGGCGATTGCCTGGAAGGCCGCCATCGAGCATCGGCTCGGTCCGTCCTGCCTGGTGTTCTCGCGACAGAACCTGGCGCACCAGACGCGCACGCCCGAGCAGCTGCGCGACATCGAGCGCGGCGGCTACGTGCTGCTCGAAGCCGAGGGCGGCAAGCCCGAGCTGATCCTGATCGCCACCGGTTCCGAGGTTGGCCTTGCGATGGACGCGGCGCGCACGCTCGCAGGGGAGGGCCGCGCGGTGCGCGTGGTCTCGATGCCCTGTTCCAACGTCTTCGACGCCCAGCCGCTGGAATGGCGCGAGGGCGTGCTGCCCTCGTGGTGCCGGGCGCGGGTGGCGGTGGAGGCCGGGGTCACTGACTACTGGCGCAAGTACGTCGGTCTCGACGGCGCGGTGATCGGCATCGACCGCTTTGGCGCTTCGGCACCGGCCGACGCGCTGTACAAGCATTTCGGCATCACCGTCGAAGCAGTGCTGGACGCCGCACGCGGTCTGTCGGCCGGCTGATCGCGATGACTTCGGGCCTTCGCTTCGGGCTGCTCGCAATTGCCATGTTGCTCGGTTTCGCGCCGGGCCCGGCGCGCGGCTGGAGCGGCTTTGGCCACGAGCTGATCGCCGAGCTGGCCGAGCGCCAGCTCAGCGCGGAGACCCGCGCCGCGGCGCTGTCCCTGCTCGGCGACGAGGCCTACAGTCTGGCCTCGGTAGCCGGCTGGGCCGACCAGGTGCGCGAGCTGCCGGAGTACCGCTGGTCGGTGCCCATGCACTTCGTCAACTTCCCGCGTGGGGAGTGCCGCTACCAGCCGCTGCGCGACTGCGCCGGCGGCGCCTGCGTGGTCGGCGCGGTGCAGCGCTTCCGCGCAGAGCTTGCCGATAACAGCCTTCCGCGGGAACAGCGTGTGCAAGCGCTGAAGTTCCTGGTCCACTTCGTCGGCGACATCCACCAGCCGCTTCACTGCGGCTACGCCCACGACCGCGGCGGCAATACCTATCAGATCAATGTCGATGGCGAGGGCAGCAACCTGCACCGGGTGTGGGATCACTTCCTGCTCGCAAGCCACGGCCGTGATCGTCCCGCCTTTCTCGCCGCGCTCTCGGCCGAGCCGCTGCCCGAAGCCGGGGATTTCGATCCTGTGTCCTGGGCCGAGAACAGCTGCCGGATCGTCGGCGAGGAGGGCTTCTACCCCAAGCGCCGCAAGCTGGGCAGCGCCTACTTCGAGCGCTTCGCGCCGCTCGCCGACGCGCGCATGCGGCTGGCCGCGGCGCGTCTTGCGGCCACCCTGGAAGCAGCATTCGCCCAGCGTTGAATCGCCCGTTGCCCCGCACTCTCGAGCATTGCCGATGCACGCTCGGGAACAAGCGGGGATAATGCCCGGATGAGGTCCGAGCAGGAGAGCCAAACGCATGTCCGCCGTCATCGATAGCAGCAAGCCCACCGGGCAGGCCTACGCAGCCGGCGAACTGGAGGCGTGGTTTGCGCCGTTTCGCGCCGGCGTCATCGGAAATCAGCTCGAGCATCCCTTGCCCGGCGGCGCAAAGCGCGTGGTCTACGCCGACTGGACCGCCAGCGGCCGCCTCTACGCGCCGATCGAGGACTATCTGCGCGACGTGCTCGGCCCTTACGTGGCCAACACGCACACCGAAACCACGCTCACAGGCACCGCGATGACCCGCGCCTACCAGCAGGCGCAGGCGATCATCAAGCAGCACGTCAACGCCTGCCCGCGCGACGTGCTGATCGCCCAGGGCTCGGGCATGACCGGGGTGATCAACAAGTTCCAGCGCATGCTCGGCCTGCGCATCCCCGAGCAGCTCGGCGCGCGGGTCGCTATCCGCGACGAGGAAAAGCCCCTCGTGGTGGTCACCCATCTCGAACACCATTCCAACCAGACCAGCTGGGAAGAGTGCGCCGTGCATGTCGAGATCATGCGCCGGCGCCCGGACGGCAATCCGGATCTGGAACATCTCGAACAGATCCTCCGCGAGCACGCCCACCGGCCGCTGCGCATCGGCGCCTTCTCCGGCTGCTCCAATGTCACCGGCATCATCACGCCCTACCACGAGATGGCCGCGATCATGCACGCCCACGGCGGGCTGTGCTTCGTCGACTTCGCCGCCTCGGCGCCGTACGTCGACATCGACATGCACCCGGCCAATCCTGCGCAGAAGCTCGACGCGATCTACTTCTCGCCGCACAAGTTCCTCGGCGGCCCCGGCTCGGCCGGCGTGCTGGTGTTCGATGCCTCGCTGTACCGGCTCAAGGTGCCGGACACGCCGGGCGGTGGCACCGTGGCCTGGACCAACCCCTGGGGCGGCCATCGCTTCGTCGACAACATCGAAGCGCGCGAGGACGGCGGCACGCCGGGCTTCTTGCAGACCATCCGCGCCGCGCTGGCGATCCGGCTCAAGGATGCGATGGGCGTCGAGCGCATCCACGCCCGCGAGGAAGAGATCAAGACCCTGTTTCTTGACGAGCTGCTCCGTGACCCCGGCATCCACCTGCTGGAAGCGCAGCGCCATGACCGGCTGTGCATCTTCTCCTTCTACTCGCTGGAGAAGCACTACAACCTGATCGTCAAGCTGCTTAACGACCGGTTTGGCGTGCAGGTCCGCGGCGGCTGTTCCTGCGCGGGCACCTACGGGCACATCCTGCTCGGCGTCGATGCGCAGACCTCGCAGAAGATCACCTGCGAGATCGACGCCGGCGATCTGAGCAACAAGCCCGGCTGGGTCCGCGTCTCCCTGCACCCGACCATGACCGACGAAGAAGCCATCTTCGTCGCCCGTGCGATCCGCGAGGTGATGCGCAACTATCACCAGTGGAAGGACGACTACTGCTTCGACAGCGCGTCCGGCGAGTACCACCACAAGGCCTTCCAGCCCAGCTACCCCGACCTCACCGACTGCGCGCTCGCAGCGCGCTGAAGCGCCGCCATGGCTGGTTCCGTTGCGCCGCGTTCCATGCGCAGGCGAGCGGCTGGTTTGGGCGCAAAGTGTGCGTTCGCCCTGGCCGGCGAATGGGCCATTTTCGCATT
>CAYGMG010000081.1:0-17405 GCA_964350895.1 uncultured Lysobacter sp. | reverse complement strand
GCTTGAAGAGCAGAAGCTGGACCCCCGCCTACGCGGGGGTGACGAGGTCGGGAGTCTTTCGAGTTTCCCCGGACAGCAGTGCGCGCAGTCGGGGATCCAGCTCTACGCAGCGAGATCAACGGCTTGAAGAGCAGAAGCTGGACCCCCGCCTACGCGGGGGTGACGAGGTCGGGAGTGTTTCGAGTTTCCACGGACAGCAGTGCGCCTTCGCGGGCCCGCGCATGCGGGGATGCAGCTCTTCGCGGCGAAATCGACGACGTGAGGAGCAGAAGCTGGACCCCCGCCTACGCGGGGGTGACGAGGTGGGGGGGCTTTCGAGTTTCGCCGGACAGCAGAGCGTCTTCGCGGGAACGACGATTCGTTGGCCATGGGAGTGACGGCGAGTTGGCCGTTGGGAGGTCGATTCCCTGACCTTTCTTGCTCAGAAGTTCGCCCGAGCTGGAGTCCCGACTGCGCGGGGGTGACGGCATGGCGGGGCCTCCGGGCTTGCGGGCAGGCGCGTGACTTGGAGGCTTCCGCGGAGGATTCGCGGTTCGCGGTTCGCGGTCGCGCGGGCGGCGGCGGTGCGCGTTGCGTGCTCGTTGGCGTGCTGGGGGTGTCGCAGTTGCAGGCAGGAAAGGGCAGCAGAGCGTCGCGATTGGCGGGTAGCCTCGCGCGCCCTGATCGGCGGATTGGCATCGCGGCGGCGCGCATGGCCCGGACGCGCCGCGGGCGCGGCGGAATTCGCGCTCAACGAACCAGGGTGAGCGTTTCCGGCAACAGGCAGATGCGCTCGCTGCAGGCCTGGACGCGCAGGCTGGCGCGCTCGGCATCGCCGTCGATCGTCAGCAGGACGCGGCCCTCGTAAAGGCGCAGCGGCGCGTCGAAGACCGATAGCGTCTGCTCGCTGCCCGCTGGATAGTTCACCGCGAGTGCCTGGCCGGCGTTGTCGACCGGCATCAGTGCCGTGGGCACCAGGCGCTCGATTCGAGCATCGTGTGCGTTGACGTGCCAGCCGGGTTGCAGGTCGAGCTGGACCTGCGAGCGCTTGGTGCCGGCGTCATGGCGCAGCCAGGCGCGGCCTTTGCCGTCGGCGAAGAAGACCGCGGGTGCGATTTCTCCGTGCTCGACCAGGGCCTGGGTTCGCTGGGCGCTCCAGTTGTGTCCGTCGTGGCTGGACGCGAGTGTGGCCAGCGTGCTCAAGCAGCGCTGGCTGTCGTTGCGCCAGGCCTCGTCGGGGTCGCGCGTCGATTGCCGGTGCAGGGCCTCGCACAGGCTGGCCAGCGGCGCGGGCGTTTCGCTGTCGCGGCCGGGCTCGCCTTGCGCCAGCTCGGCGGCGGAGTCGTTGGGCAGATAGCGCGATACGGCAGCCCGCAGCAGCTGCGCGCTGCGCTGCAAGGCCTGCGCGCTCAGGCTGCGGGCGTGCTGCGCCTGCAGCGCTTTGGCCAAGTGGGCGTAGTCGGCCAGGGCAGCGCTGACCGAGCCGTGCTGGTCGCGCTGCAGTGCGCCGCTTGCGGGGTCGAAGCGCTGCCAGAGACGGTCGATGATCGCGATCGCGTGATCGGCGGCCGCGGAGCTGCCGGGCAGGTCGGACAGGGCCAGCAGGGCTTCGGCCTGCAGCGCGTTCCAGTCGGTCAGGGTCTTGCTGTCGATGAAGGGCCGCGCTGTAGGCGAGGGGATGGCGGCCGCAAGCGACTCGAGCGCCGCATCCAGATCGGACAGGTCCAAGGCCGCAGGCGCGAGGCGCAGCTGGCGCAGCTCGGCCGATGCGTCCTCGGCGAGCCACGAACGTTCACGGCGCAGTCGCGCGCTGGTTGCCGGCGGGAGCAGGTAGTAGCCGCCCTCGCGGCCCTGGAAGCGGGCGTC
Organism: uncultured Lysobacter sp.; assembly: GCA_964350895.1. GTDB lineage: Bacteria > Pseudomonadota > Gammaproteobacteria > Xanthomonadales > Xanthomonadaceae > Pseudomarimonas. The sequence goes on along the minus strand of CAYGMG010000081.1, from coordinate 15,560 downwards.
GACCGCGCTGGCGTACAGCCCGTCCGCGCCGGCCAGCCATGCCTTGCTGAATCCGGCTATTCGCCTTGCTGCCGACTGCCAGGCGGGACGCTGCCAGTGGGCACCGGCGCGGGCGTAGATGCGCAGCAGCTGGGCCTGGGTGTGCAGCATCTTCTCGAAGTGTGGCTGGCTCCAGTCGCGCTGCGTGCTGTAGCGGAAGAAGCCGCCGTGCAGGGGGTCGAACAGGCCGCTGGCCAACATCCGGTCGAGCTGGGTGGCGAGCGCCGCGGCTGCGCCGGAATCCGGCTCGCGCAGCGCGCGGTCGAGCAGCCAGTGGAGCAAGGGCGGATCGGGAAACTTTTGATTGCCGACTCGCCCGCCGAGTTCGGCATCCCAGTCATCGCGCAGGAAGTCGCTGGTTGGCAGCAGTTCGATGGCCTCGACAGCCGCCGAGCCTGACGCGGCACTCGCCGCCTGCTGCGCCTGCAGGGCGCGGAAGCTGGCGGCCATCGCATCGAGCGCGGCCGGCGCCGCGCCGAGCAGCCGGTCGAGCCGCTGCAGCAGGCCGTGCAGGGCGTCGGCTTCGAGGTAGGAGCCGACAAACAATACATCGCCCGACGCGCTCTCGATCACCGTGACCGGCCAGCCGACCTCGGCGCGGCTCAGGCGCTGCAGCCGGGTGTAGTGGGCGTCGATCTCGGGGCGCTCCTCGCGGTCGATCTTGATGGCGTGGAACCGGGTGTTCAGCAGCTCGCCGATGCGCGCATCGGAGAAGGCCTCCTCGGCCATGCGGTGGCACCAGTAGCAGGTCGAGTAGCCGATCGAGATCAGTCGCAGGCGCGTGTCGCTGCGCTCCGGCCCCGGGTACTCGCGCCAGTCGATCGGGTTGAAGGCGTGCTGCAGCAGGTAGGGGGAGCTGGCGTGGATCAGCGGGTTGAGCGGGATGGTTGGGGCGCCCCTGGGCTCCGTGGCTTCACCCTCGCCGGTGCGCGGGTCCACGGCGACAGGGTCGCATTCGGTGCTGCGAGAGGCTGGATTCCCGCCTTCGCGGGAATGACGGAGCGGGGGCGTGTGGTCGCAGGGCATTACCGGTGGCGGAGCGGGCGCGGACTGATTGGCGTCGCGGTCCGTCGCCGGAAGGTAATCGCGCAGCCAGGGGTGCTGGTTGAGGGCCGTGTCGGCTGCCTGGGTGCGGCGGCGCCAGATGGCTTCGTCGGGCTGCGTGCCGGGCGGTGGGACGAAGGCCGGGGTCACGCCTGAGACATTGATGCTCGTGGCTTGCCCCGTTGCCAGACCACAGCGCTGCACAGGAAGGCTGGATCCCCGCCTGCGCGGGGATGACGCCGAGGCGTTGTGCGCTGCGCGGTTCTTTGCGGAGAGTTGCGCGCCGGTGATCTTTGCGGAGTGTCGCGTTCCGGGGTTCTTTGCGGAGTGGCGCGTATCGGGGTTCTTTGCGGCGAGGTTGGTTCCAGGAATCGTTGTTGCGGGGCGCGCGGCACGACTCTCAGCGGACGTGGACGCGGACGCCCCAGGATTCGTCATGCCCGCGAAGGCGGGCATCCAGCTTTTAGGGGTATCGGTACCCACGGCGATGGATCCCCGCCTGCGCGGGGATGACGCCGAGGCGTTGTGCGCTGCGCGGTTCTTTGCGGAGAGTTGCGCGCCGGTGATCTTTGCGGAGTGTCGCGTTCCGGGGTTCTTTGCGGAGTGGCGCGTATCGGGGTTCTTTGCGGCGAGGTTGGTTCCAGGAATCGTTGTTGCGTGGCGCGCGGCACGAATCTCAGCGAGCGCGGGTGCGGGTGCGGGCGCGGACGCGGACGCGAACGCGAACGCTAACGCCCCAGGATTCGTCATGCCCGCGAAGGCGGGCATCCAGCTTGCCAGGCCGGCCGCGAGGACGCCGAGCAGCGAGCTGCGGCGCAGCAGACTCACGGCGCTGTGCGGGGCTCTTGCGGGTAGGCGATGACATGCACGCGCCCGGCTTCGAGCTCCTTGAGCACCTGCGTGCGGCCATCTGGCCAGCGGACCTCGACCGTAGCCTTCTCGTGCTTGCCAAGTCCGAAGTACTGGGTCCGCGGATGCACCGACATATAGCCTTCCGAGCCGCGCACTTCGCGGAATACCTGAAGGCCCTTGGCGCTGGCGATCAGCCGGGCGCCGATGGCGTCGCGGTTGACCTTGTGCTCGGGCGCGCCGACCAGGCGCACGGCCAGCCAGCGGTTGCCGTTGTCCTGCGCGCCGTTGCGGAAGACCCGCGCCGGACCCTGGTAGTCGAGGGTGACCACGTCGAGGTCGCCATCGCCATCGATGTCGACATAGACCGCGCTGCGCGAGTTGCTGATGATGTCGAGGCCGCTGCCCTCGGAGGCGTTCTCCAGCCGGCCATTGCGATTGGCGAAGTAGACGTTGGCGGCCTTGTCGGCATCCGGAAACACCACCGCCTGACGCTGGTCGTCGAAGGGATCAGTGTAGTAGGGGTTGTCGCGGCTGTAGACGTTGTACTCGTTCATGCCGTTGAGCACGTAGAGGTCGTCGTCGCCGTCGTTGTCGGCGTCGAAGAAGTCGGCATCCCAGGACCAGCCGGTGGTGCTGCGGCCACGGCCGACAGCGTCGCTGTGCAGGTAGCGCTGGCGCTTGCCCTCGCGGCCGGAGACAAAAAGGTCATTGGCCTCGACCACGCGCATGGCGGCGAGCTTCTCCGGGTTGAACTTGGCCGGCGTGTCGCGGTTGGGCATCACGTAGGTCTCGTCCTTGTTCATGGTGACGATGCTGGCGATGTACAGGTCAGGCACGCGATCGCGGTTGAGGTCGGTGATGCCGATGCTCATGGTGTAGGTCGGCTTGTCGGTGCCCAGCTCGGCGGCGGCGTCGATGAAGGTGCCGTCGCCCTGGTTGAGGTAGTAGCGGTTGATGCCGAAGTCGTTGCCGGAGATCAGGTCCTGGTCGCCGTCGCCGTCGAGGTCAGTATGCGTTGTCGACTGGCCCCAGCCGGTGTCGCCGACGCCGGCCTTGTCGGTGACGTCCTCGAAGCGGAACTCGCCGAGATTGCGGAACAGCTTGTTAGGGAGGCCATTGAAGTTGCGCCGGGCCAGCGTCGGCAGCTCGCCCTTGAGGTAGTCGCCGAAGTACTGGACGTAGATATCCAGCAGCCCGTCGCCGTCGTAGTCGAACACCGTCGCCGGGCCGCCGACCAGGCCCTTTCCGCCGAGGGCGGCGCGCTCGCTGAGGTCCTCGAAGCGCAGGTCGCCGAGATTGCGATAGACGCGGTGGCTGTCGTCCACGTAGGTGATCACGATGTCCTGCAGGCCGTCGTTGTCGAGGTCGGCGATCAGCGGCTGGCGCATCTCGCCGGGCTGGTTGCTGTCCTCGCGGCGCCAGTCGATGCCGCGGCCTTCGGTGACGTCCTCGAAACGGCCATCGCCCAGATTGCGGTACAGACGCGCACCGCGACCGCCGAGCAGGAGCAGGTCGTCGCTGCCGTCATTGTCGAGGTCGCCCGCCGCCAGGCCACTGCCGCCGAAGGCCGGGGGAATGGTGATCACGCCGGTGCCCTCATCCTTGCGCAGGTAGCTGCGCAGCTGGCGGCTGAGCCAGTCGGCATTGCGATGCTGATAGTCGATGCCGCTCTCGGCGGTGACCTCGACGAAGGGCGCGCCCGCGGCGTCGCTCGCGCTGGCCGAGGCGATGGCATCGACCTGCAGCGTGCTCGGCTGAACGCTGGCGTGCGCGTCGATCTGCGCCTGGATGCGATCGAAGGCCTCGCGCAGCAGAGTCACGCTGACCGCCTCCTTGCCCTGGCTGCGCGCGGCATCGCCGGTCAGGCGCAGGATCAGCACGCCGAACTGGGCAACGTTCTCGGTCAGCAGCTCGGCGGCGAAGGGGTCCAGCTGAAGGCTGGGGACGAAATCCTCGGTGTCGATCGCCGCCTCGAGGTAGCGCCAGTGCCAGCCCGGATCGCGGAAGGCGTCCATGTCGTAGGACTCGATCTCGACCTGCTCGCCGCGCGGCAGATCGGGGAAGAAGATCGCGTCCTCGTACTCGTTGATCCGGTGCGGAATGAAGCGCTTGGCGAAGGCGGCGACGTCGGCCTCGCGGATGCTCGGGTTGCCGGCCTGCAGCGCCTGCTGCTGGGCGCCGAGATACAGGTCGCGGGTGAAGGCGATCATGCTTTCAGTGAAGGCGCTGCGGAAGGCGTCGCCCTCGGCGCTGTCCGCTGGCCAGCGGCTGCGCGCGAAATAGACCTGCAGGTTGCGCATGAACAGCTGGTTCGAAACATTGTTGTAGGCCGCGTACGAGGCCAGCTTCTGGGCGATCATCGCGCGCAGCAGGGACAGGTCGGCTGAGGTCGGCGCATCGGGCTGCCCGGCTAGCGCCGGCGAGGGCGCGTCAGGCGCCGGCTGCCCGGTCAGCGCCAGCCAGTTCTCGACCAGGGCGCCGCGCGCTACCTCGCGCTGGTTCTCCAGTCGCATGCGTTCGTCGGTCAGCTTGAGCGCGGCCAGCGTCACGAAGTCGAGCGCCTCGGCCAGCCGCGCTACCGCGGGCTCGGCAAGAAAGAGGACGTCGCTGTCGGCGGACAGCAGCCACTCCTGCTGCACCGCGAGGATCGCGCGCAGCGAGTAGGCCACGCTGCCGTACTGGCGCTTGTCCACACCATTGATGCGCAGCGGCTGGCCATTCAGGCGTACCGAATAGTGGCCATCGGCATCGGCTGCGACCACCAGCACATCGGCCAGGGCCTGCTCGACATCGACCGTCTCGACCAGGGCAGCGTCGCGCGCGGCAGCGACGGCGGATGCGCGCTGCCAGATCCACTCGATCCACTGCTTCTGCAGCAGGTTCTTGGCAAAACGCGCCTCCTGCGAGAGCGGCGTGCCGTACATGAAGTCTTCCAGCCGCGAGGCGGTGGCGTAGCACTTGGGTTCGCGTTGCTGCTCAAGGCGCAGCAGCTCAGCGATGACCGCGTCGACGCCTTGCGACCTTTCCGCCGCAGGGGCCGGTGCGCTTGCGAGCGAGTTCGAGAAGGCCATGGCGAGCACAATGCTGAGCAAGGTGGGCCGTGTCGGGATCATGCAGAACTCCTGGTCTGGCGGGCCGGTTTCCATCGGCGCGGTGCGAAGGCGTAGCACAGGACGCAACACTGTGGGGCATCCGGACGCAATGATCGCATGCGCGCCCGCGCGCTTCTCACGCTGCATGGCGCGCCCGGGGCCCTGCGTTCCGTGTGCCGGCACGCGACGCGGCGATACACCGGCACGTGCCTTACCGGCGCGGCTCGCTGGCCGCGGTCATCGTTGCCAATCAGCGAGCCGTCCTGCGCCGATGCTTGAGTTGCAGGCGCGTAGGCGTTCTACTGAGGGCCTGCGCAATGTCTCTGACATTGGATGCGCATTCTGCCGCGGCCCTGTCGCTGTGGCCCTATCGGGGAAGAAGCATGAAGCGAGCAATGTTCCGTGTCCTGGGACTGGCCTTGGCGTTCGCCGCACTCGGCGCAGTGCCTGCACAAGCGGTTGCCGACAAGGGTGATTGGCAGCAGCGATCCAAAGCGCCAGGCGCTCATATCGGCATCGCCAAGCAGTATCGTTCCGGTGGCGTGGTCGGCGGCAATCCAGTCGTCATCCTGCGCTTCACGATCGCCAATTACGGCACCGAAACCATCACCGACCTGCAGGTCGTCGAAGACCTCAACGCGGTCTACGGCGCTGGCAACTTCGTCCACGTCAGTGACCCTGAAGGGCGCGGTGGCGAGGGGCTGCTGAATTACAACGCGGCGTTCAACGGCAGTACCAATACGCAGATGCTCGGGGCTGGCAGCTCGCTTGCGCCCGGTGAGTTCGCGATCTTCGAGATTTCCTCCAGGATCACCAATGTGACCGATCAGGGTTTCGGCGTCGGCATCTACCAGAACCAGGTCCAGGTTACCGGCTTGGGTGATGGTGCGGCGCCGGTTTCCGACCTCTCTCACGAGGGGGACAACCCGGACCCGGACGCCAATGATGATCCGACCGACAACAACGATCCCACGGTCATCGATGTCAATGACGTATCGGCACTGGGTGTGGCTCTGGACGCGACCGTCAGCGGCAATCAGGTGACCTTCGATGTGTACCTGGAGAATGTCGGCAGCACCAATGTGTCGGCCGTGGGACTCTCCAACGCATTGGACGGCGTCTTCGGCAGCGGCAACTACACGCTGTCGACGCCGGTGCTGATCGATGATCCGGGCACCCTCCAGCTCAACCCCGGTTTCGATGCCGCTACCCAGATCGACATGCTGGATCCGTCGGGCAGTTCCCTGTTCGCCGGGGACACGGCGCAGATTCGCGTGGTCGCGACCGTGACCACGCTGAGCAATGCCCAGGGCCTGGGCTTGGGCAATCACTCGCATCAGGTCACCGTGTCCGGGACCAGCAGCAACTTCCTTTTCCTCAGCGATCCCTCGGACTTCGGCACCGACCCTGACCCGGACGGCGACAGCCAGCCGAACGAGGCCGGCGAGAACGATGCGACGACCTTCGCAATCGGCGGCTCGGGCGTGGTCGGTGTGGCTCTGAACGAGGCGGTGGCCGGCAACCAGGTCACCCTCGACTATTACCTGGAGAATCTCGGCGCCTCGATCATGAGCCAGCTGAGCCTGCAGTCATCGCTCGATGCGGCCTTTGGTGCCGGCAACTACACGGTTCTTGGCGCCCCTTCGGTGATCACCGGCAGCGTCAGCGTGAATCCGGCCTTCAACGGCGGTGCCGACACGCAGATTCTGGCCGCAGGCAATGCACTGACGCCGGGAGAAACCGCCCAGATTCGCGTCCAGCTGAGCGTCGACAACGAGTCGGATCAAGGTGGTGGATTCGGTCGCTACGCAGTGCAGGCCAACTTCGCCGGAACCGATCCCGGCGGCGTGGTGAGTTCGGACCGCTCCGATGATGGTATCGACCCGGACCCGAACGGAAACAGTGACCCCAGCGACGGCGGCGAAGACGACTCGACCGTGGTGGTGATCTCAGTCAATCCGGTTGTCGGCGTGGCCCAGCGTGCTCTGGTCAACGGAACCCAGGTGACCTACGAGCTGCACATCGAGAATCTCGGCCAGGCGACGCTTACGAACTTCCTGCTGCAGGATCCGCTCAACCCCGTGTTCGGCTCCGGCAACTATTCGATCATGACCCAGCCCTTTCTGGTCTCGGGACCCGCCACGCTGAGTCTCTCGCCGCAGTTCTTCGGCTTCAATATCTTCGATCGTGTGGTAGTGGGTGGCTTCCTGCGCCCGGGTGAGGTCGCGGTGGTCCGCTACGTGGTCAACGTCAATACCGTCAGCGACCAGGGCAACGGCTTTGGCGTGTACCGCGATCAGGTGACGATCAGCGCCACGGCGCCCGACGGCAGTGGCGTGTCGGATGTGTCGGATGACGGCGTCGACCCGGATCCGAACGGCAACGGCAACCCTGCCGACGCCGGGGAGAGCGACCAGACCGCGTTCGCCATCGGTGACGAAGCGCGCCTGGGGATCGCGCTCAGCGTCAATGGCAGTGGCGATCTGGCCACCTTCGATGTGTATCTGGAAAACCTCACGTCGAGCAATGCGATCAACAATCTGTCGGCCAGCTTGAATCTCGACGCGGTGTTCGGCAGTGGCAACTATGCGATCAGCTCCGCACCTGCACTTATTGACGATCCCGGCACGCTGAGCCTCAATGCCGGCTTCACCGGCGCCGGCAATATCGAGCTGCTGGGCGCAGGAAGCAGCCTTGCGGCCCTGGACACCGCCCAGCTGCGCTTTATCGTTCAGGTCACCAATGTGGTGGATCAGGGGCTGGGTCTTGGCGCGTTCAGCGCCCAGGCACAGGCGTCGGGTACGGCGCCGCTCGGCGCCGCTGCGTTTGATCGCTCGGACAGCGGCACTGACCCCGACCCGAACGGCAATGGCCTTGGTAATGATGCGGGTGAGGATGATCCAAGCGTTTTCTCCCTGGCAGCAGCCCGCATAGGCATCGCCAAGAATGCGATCGTCAACGGCGACGAGGTGACCTTCGAGTTCCGGGTCGAGAATCTCGGCACTGCCTCGCCAGGCTCGATCAGTTTCACTGACAATCTGGACGCCGTGTTCGGCGCCGGGAACTACACTCTGGTGCAGGGGCCGCGTGCGCCGATCCTGCGCGACCTGATTCCCAATCCGGCCTTCACCGGCAGCGCCAACACGGTGGTCGCCAGCGGCGTCGTGGGTGCCGGCCAGACCGACCTGATCGACCTCGTGGTGCGCGTCGATCAGCTCGCTGACGTCGGCTCGGGTCTGGGTGTCTACAGCAATCAAAGCCTGCTCACGGCGGATGGCGAGACCGACCTGTCGGACGCCGGAACCGACCCGGATCCCGACGGCGACACCGATCCCAGCGAGCCAGGCGAGGACGATCCGACGGTCTTCACCATTGCCCAGCGCCCGGCCATCGGCGCGGCGCACACCGCGGTGGTTGCGGTCGATCAGGTGACCTTCGACTACTACCTCGAGAACCTCGGCAATGTCGATGCGGTGGTCGGTCTGACCCACAGTCTCGACGCGGTGTTCGGCGCCGGCAACTACAGCATTTCCGTCGCCCCGCAATGGATCGATGACCCGGGCACGCTGACCCTGAACGCGGGTTTCGATGGCTCCGCCCAGACTGCCCTGCTCAGCGCCGGCCAGCTGGTGACCGGAGACACCGCGCGACTGCGTGTGGTGGTCGAGGTCAGCCAGCTGTTCGACGCCGGCAGCGGCCCCGGTGTGTACGCAAGCCAGGCCTTCGCGAGCGGAACGGCGCCCAACAGCAGCGTGCTGAGTGACCCGTCCGATGCCGGCACCGAGCCCGATGCCGACGGCGACAGGGAGCCCAACGAAGCCGGCGAGAACGACCCGACGCCGCTGACCGTGGTGCTGTCGCCTCCAAGCGTTCCGCTAAGTTTCAGCGCGGTTCGCGGAGACCAGTCGGCCCAGCTGAGCTTTATGGCGCCGGCGAGCGATGGCGGGCGGCCAGTGGTCAACTACGAGTACTCGCTGAACGGCGGCGGCAGCTGGACTGCCTTCGCGCCGCCAGTCACCACCTCGCCGCAGACGATCCCCGGTCTGGTCAACGGTACGCTCTACCAGATTGCCTTGCGCGCGGTGAACTCGGTCGGCCCTGGTCCGGCCACGGCAGCGATTGCGGTCACTCCCGCAGCAGTGCCCGGTGCGCCAACCAACCTCGTGGCCACGCCCGGCGATCAGCAGATCGGCCTGAGCTTCACCAATGCACCGGCCAACGGCGATCCGATCAGCAACTACGAGTACAGCCTTGACGGTGGCGGGAGCTGGACTGCATTCATGCCCGCGGTGACCGGCTCACCGGTGGTCATTACCGGGCTGACCAATGGCGTCAACTACAGCCTGAGCCTGCGCGCGGTGAACGGGGTCGGCCCTGGCCTTGCCAGCGCCGTGGTGGCGGCGACTCCTGCCACCCTTCCAGGTGCACCGACGGGCTTGGTGGCATCGCCCGGTAACCAGTCCGCGAGCATCGCCTTCACTCCCGCTGCCGCGAACGGATCGGCGGTACTGAACTATGAGTTCAGTCTGGATGCCGGCGCAAGCTGGACGCCGTTCGCGCCGCCGGTGGCGACCTCGCCGGTCAGCATTTCCGGTTTGACCAATGGCGTCAGCTACGCGGTACAGCTGCGTGCGATCAATGGCGTCGGCACCGGTCCGGCAAGCGCAACGGTCAATGTCGTTCCCGCGGCGGTGCCTGATGCGCCAACGGGACTGGCAGCGGTGTCGGGCGACCAGCAGATCACCGTCAGCTTCGTCGCCGGCGCCGACAACGGCGCGGCGATCACCGGCTACCAGTACAGCCTTGACGGCGGACTGAGCTGGCTCACCTTCAGCCCGCCGATCAGCATGTCGCCGGGTGTCATCAGCGGTCTGATCAATGGAACGAGCTACAACATCGTGATCCGCGCCGTGAGCAGCGTCGGGCCGAGCGCCGCCTCGGCCACGGTGACGGCAACCCCAGCGGGCGTGCCGCTGGCGCCGCTTGGCCTTGCCGCCAACGGACAGGATGGCGCGCTGCAGCTGACCTATAGCCCCGGTGCTGACAATGGGTCAGCCCTGCTCAACCACGAGTACAGCCTTGACGACGGTCTGACCTGGACAGCGTTCGCGCCTCCGGTGACCGGCAGCCCGGCGACGATCAGCGGGCTGGTCAACGGGCAGGCCTACGTGGTGCGCCTGCGCGGCGTCAATGCCGTGGGCGCGGGTGCTGCAAGCGCCTCGGTGACGGCAACGCCATTCACCACGCCCTCGGCGCCACGCAACGTGACCGTCAGTACGCCGCCGGGTCAGGCCGTGGTCAGCTGGCTTGCGCCGCTGGATAACGGTGGGCTTCCGATCACCCGTTACGAGGTGACCGCGCAGCCCGGTGGACGCCAGTGCGTGGTCACCGGAAGCCCCCCGCCGACCACCTGCGCCTTCACCAGCCTGCCTGCGGGCGTCTACACCTTCTCGGTAATCGCCATCAATGGCGGCGGCAGCGTGAGCGGCGCCGCAGTCAGCGCGCCGGGGACGGTCACCTCGTTGCCAACTGTGATCCCGGTGGGCAGCCCATGGGCCTTGCTGCTAATGGGATTGCTGCTTGCCCTGCTGGGCAGGCAGGCGCTGCTGCGAGAGAGCTGAGCAAGGCGGGCAGCTGACCGCGCTGCCCCTCGGTTGGTGCTGTTCGGACCTGCCCTGGTCCGAACGGCCTGAGCCCGCGTCCGGGCTGACGACCCCGGGGTCGGTGCGCGATCCTCAGCGTCGGCTGTTGATTCGCGTGGAAAGAGCCTGGACGAACCTGTCCAGGCTCTCGCAGTCGCCCCGGGTTTCCACGTTCAGCCGCAGCACCGGCTCGGTGTTCGAGCCGCGCAGGCTGAAGCGCCAGTCTTCGAACTCCAGCGACAGGCCATCGGTGTGGTCGATGGTCACGGCTTTCGGAGCGTACTCGGCTTCGATGGCGGCGATGCTGGCCTTGACGTCGGCGACTTTGAAGTTGATCTCGCCGCTGCAGGGGAAGGCGGCCATGCGGGCTTCGACCAGGTCGGCGAGTGTGCGACCGCTGCGCGAGATCAGGTCGGCGATCAGCAGCCAGGGGATCATCCCGGAGTCGCAGTAGGCGAAGTCGCGAAAGTAGTGGTGGGCGCTCATCTCGCCTCCGTAGACGGCGTCCTCGGCACGCATGCGCTCCTTGATGAAGGCGTGGCCGGTCTTGCTCTGCACCGGGATGCCGCCGGCGGCGGTGACCTGCTCGATGGTGTTCCAGGTCAGTCGCGGGTCGTGGATGATCTTTGCGCCGGGATTGCGGGCCAGCAGGGCTTCGGCAAGTAGTCCGACCAGGTAGTAGCCTTCGATGAAACGGCCGGTGTGGTCGAAGAAGAAGCAGCGGTCGAAGTCGCCGTCCCAGGCGATGCCGAAGTCGGCGCCGCTGGCCAGCACGGCGTCGCGGGTGGCGTCGCGGCACTCGGGCAAGAGCGGGTTGGGGATGCCGTTCGGGAAGCTGCCGTCGGGCTCGTGCTGGATGCGGATGAATTCGATCGGCAGATGCGGCGCGAGTTGATCGATGATCAGACCCGCGCCGCCGTTGCCGGGATTGCTGACGATCTTCAGCGGCTTGAGCGCAGCGCGGTCGACGTAGCCGAGCAGGTGGGCGATGTAGGCCGACTTGTCCTGGTCGATCCGCTGGCTGCCGCGCTGCGCAGCGGGCGTCGGCATGCCGTCGGCTGCGGCATCGCGGATCGCGAACAGTCCGGAATCACCGGAGATCGGTCGGCTCTCCTCGCGGACCAGCTTCATGCCGTTGTAGTCCATCGGGTTGTGGCTGGCGGTCACCATCACTCCGCCTGCGGCGCCGCGGTGGAAGGTCTGGAAGTAGACCTCCTCGGTGCCGCCCAGCCCTATGTCGATGACCTCGCGGCCCTGCTGAATCAGGCCTTCGGCGAGCGCCGCCTGCAGCGATGGGCTGGTCAGGCGGACATCGCGGCCTAGCACTACCGGGCCAGGACCCAGCTGCGTCGAGAGCGCCGCGCCGATGCGCCGGGCCAGATCCTCGTCCAGTTCGTCCGGCACCCGGCCGCGGATGTCGTAGGCCTTGAAGCAGGGCAGGGTCATGCGAGAAGTCCGGTCGATGGAGCGGCGCGTAGGGTAACCGATGGGGGTTTTGCTCGAGCGCGATGGCTACTGAGCGCTGGGCCGGATTTGGCCGCGCCGCCGGGGGGCGACCGAGGCCTGTCATCCTGAAGCGGAAGCGCGGAGCACGCATGCCGCGCCGCGGCCGCCGCCCCGCCGGTGCCGGCAGTGCGCGTGCCGAAGGTGCCCGGACCTGCCCCTTCGGACACTGTCGCTGCAGTGCACAAACGTTACACTTCGCGACCTGCGTTCCAGGAGAGCGATACATGGGCACTGCGACGGCCGCATCCGGCGGCAAGGACAAGGTATTCGCGTCGGCCAAGGCCGCGCTGGACGGTCTGCTGGCCGACGGGCAGACCCTGGCGGTGGGCGGATTTGGCCTCTGCGGGATTCCCGAGGCGCTGATCGCCGCGCTGCGCGACTCTGGCGCCAAGGCGCTGACGGTGATCTCCAACAATGCCGGCGTCGATGGCTTTGGGCTTGGCCAGCTGCTCAGCACGCGGCAGATCAAGAAGATGATTTCTTCCTACGTCGGCGAGAACAAGGAGTTCGAGCGCCAGTTCCTGGCTGGCGAGCTGGAGCTGGAGTTCAACCCGCAGGGCACGCTGGCCGAGCGCCTGCGCGCCGGCGGCGCTGGCATCCCGGCCTTCTTCACCCGCACCGGCTACGGCACCATCGTCGCCGAGGGCAAGGAGACCCGCCAGTTCGGCGAGCACCACTACGTGATGGAAACCGCGCTCACCGCCGACGTTTCGCTGGTCAAGGCGTGGAAGGCGGACAAGGCCGGCAACCTCGTGTTCCGCAAGACCGCGCGCAACTTCAATCCAGCCTGCGCCATGGCCGGCAAGACCTGCGTGGCCGAGGTCGAGGAGATCGTCGAGGTCGGCAGCTTTGATCCCGATCACGTGCATCTGCCGGGCATCTACGTCGACCGCATCGTGCTCAATGCGACGCCAGAGAAGCGCATCGAGCAACGCACGGTACGCGCGGCGTAGGGTGCGTCTCGGACGCACCGCCGTTGACCCGTTCCGCTGAGGTCATCCTCGCGAAGCGGAGGGCCTACGGAAGTAGGCGCGGGTCGCAACAGCTGGATTCCCGCCTGCGCGGGAATGACGACATCGAGGGGCGCGGCGTTGCGGCGCTGCGGCCCGGCACACAGACAAGACAGGAACCAAGACGATGCCCTGGAATCGCGACGAAATGGCCCAGCGCGCCGCGCAGGAACTCACCGACGGCGCCTACGTGAACCTCGGCATCGGCCTGCCGACCCTGGTCGCAAACTTCATCCCCGAGGGGATGGACGTATGGCTGCAGTCGGAGAACGGTCTGCTCGGTATCGGCCCGTTTCCGACCGAGTCCGAAGTCGATGCCGACCTGATCAATGCCGGGAAGCAGACCGTCACCGCGCGCGCCGGCGCCAGCTATTTCGGCAGCCATGACAGCTTTGCGATGATCCGCGGCGGGCATATTGACCTTGCCATTCTCGGCGCCATGCAGGTGACCGAAAAGGGTGATCTGGCCAACTGGATGATCCCGGGCAAGATGGTCAAGGGCATGGGCGGCGCGATGGACCTGGTCGCCGGGGTGAAGCGGGTAGTGGTGCTGATGGAGCACACCGCCAAGAACGGCGACCACAAGATCCTGCCCGAGTGCTCGCTGCCGCTGACCGGCGTCGGCGTGGTCGATCGCATCATCAGCGAGCTCGCCGTCCTCGACGTCACCAGTGACGGCCTCAAGCTGGTCGAGCTGGCACCGGGCGTCAGCCGCGAGGAGCTGGAGCAGAAAACCGGTTGCAAGATCCACTGAGCCAGGCGTTCCGCTGCGGCTTGATGCGATCGCCAGCAAGCTGGCTCCTACAGAAGATGCGCTGGCGTCGTAGGGTGCGCCTTGGGCGCACCGCCGGCGACCCTTCGAGTCGCCTCGACGCGCCGGGATTTGCGTTGCGTGCGCCTCTCCGGCGCAGTTGGGGCAGCGTAATCGGTGCGCCCAAGGCGCACCCTACGGCATGGGGCATCGCGATCGGTGCGACCAAGGCGCACCCTACGGTTTTCGTGAGGTTGCGGCGTTGCGCAGGGCGATGACCAGGACGCCGCCTAGCACCATGGCGCCGCCGAGGATCAGGCGTGGGCCGAGGATGTCCCCCCAGACCAGTACGCCGAGCACGATGGCGATCAGCGGGGCGATCAGCAGGTAGGGCGTGATCTGCGATACCGGATGGCGCTGGATCAGGATGAAGAACAGGCTGTGGCAGAGCACCGAGGCAATCAGGGCCGAGTAGACCACGCCGCCCCAGCCCTTCCAGCCGGTGGCGGCGAGGTGCTGCGCGGGATTGCCTTCCAGCAGCAGGCTGGCTGCGGCAAGCACCGGAACTCCGAGCACGGCGCCCCAGGCCTGCAGCGAGAACGGATGCAGCCCGGCAAGCCGGCTCATCATCACCGTGCCGACGGCCAGGAACAGCGCCGATATCAGCATCAGCAGCAGGGCCGCCGGAGCGTCCAGCACGACCGGATCGAAGCCCAGCACCAGGACCCCGGCAAAGCTCACCGCAATCGCGCTGGCCCGTTTCCAGCGAATGCGCTCGCCGAGGAACAGCACCGAGAGCAGGACGGTCAACGGGACGTAGGTCTGCATGACGATCGCCGGTGAGGAGATATCGCCGGCCATGCGCAGGGCCCAGAAACTCAGCCCGAAGTGCAGGGCGCCGTTGCACAGCGCGACCGCGAAGAGGGTGCCCCACTGGCCACGCGGCGGACGGCGCAGCCAGGGCAGCATCAGCAGGCCGACCAGGGACAGGCGCAGGGCGGTGAACAGCAGGGCCGGAAGTTCGGTCAACGCCGCCGCCGAGGCCAGGAAATTGCCGCCCCAGCCGAGGCAGATGATGCCGATCAGCACTACATGCAGCGGCGGCAGGCGCTGGGGCGCGCTCACCCACTGACCCCGGGCTCGCATCCGCCGAACGAGGGCGCGCCGCTGCGAGGGCGATGTGCGAAGTGTCCAGATGCCATCACCCCCGCGAAGGCGGGTGTCCGGCTCGGGTTGTTCGAGACGGCGCATGCAACACGGAAGTCCGGGTCTCCGCCATTGCGCATTGGTGTTCGGGGAAACCCGCACTTCTTGGATCCCCTCAGCCCCGCATAGGCGCACTGCTGTCCGGGGGAAGTCAAAACCCTCGCAGCCTCGTCACCCCCGCGCAGGCGGGGGTCCAGTTCCTGCTCTGCAAGTCTTTGACAAGCCTTCAAACAGCTGGATCCCCGCCTTCGCGGGGATGACCTCGAAACGTTGCATGATGTGCGGGCCCAAAGCGAGTCCTCGCACCTTTCAGCGGACAGCAATGCGCCTACGCGGGAATGACGGCTTCGGTGCTGGCGGCCTCTAGTGTCCTGTCCCGGAAGTACATCGCAGAATTCGCTCGGTCTGCGCCGCCGAT
>CAYGMG010000080.1:0-17439 GCA_964350895.1 uncultured Lysobacter sp. | reverse complement strand
CTGCGGTTAGATCGAAGCTCCGCGGTCGCGGATACGATCCGCTCCCACAACAGCTTGCCGGATTGCCCTGCGAACGGCAGCTATGCGCCCAAACTTGGCAATCGGTAACGCTCACCTCTGGCCGATAGCTGACGTTCGATTTGTCGGCGGTCGGTCCGTCGAGGAGGTTCTTCTTCGGGTCGGCAATCCGCTTTCAGAAGCGGCTGATCGACCCTTCGTATCGGAGGTGGCCAGCCCAATCAGGATCGGTATCCGCCGCTCTGAACCGAGCGTTCACTGCAACCAGATGGCGCAGCGCTGTGGCGGCGGCACTGCGGTCGCGACGTTTTTTTGGTCTGGGTCGCCCGCTGTCTGTGGCGTGCTAGCGGCGCTAGCGCGTGGAGGCGGCAAGCTGCGCGCAGAGCGCTTCGGCCGCGATCAGGCTGTCGGGCAGGGCGCTGCCCTTGCCGGCCAGTTCCAGCGCGGTGCCGTGATCGACGGCGACGCGCGGGTAGGGCAGGCCCAGGGTGATGTTCACGCCCTGCTCGAAGCCGGCGAACTTGAGCACCGGCAGGCCCTGGTCGTGGTACATGGCGAGCACGGCATCGGCGTGCTGAAGTCGATGCGGTAGGAAGGCGGTGTCGGCAGGCAGCGGGCCTTCGAGGTTGATGCCTTCGGCGCGCAGCTGCTCCAGCGCCGGGCTGATGGTCTCGATCTCCTCGCGACCGAGCAGGCCGTCTTCGCCGGCGTGCGGATTGAGGCCGAGAACGATGATCCGCGGGGCGGCTATCGCAAAGCGCTGGCGCAGTGACTGGTCAAGGATCCGCAGTGTGTTGATCAGCCCATCGCGGGTGATCGCGGTGGGCACCGCGGACAGCGGCAGGTGGGTTGTGGCCAGGGCAACCCGCAGGCTCTGGTTGGCGAGCATCATCACCACCTCGCAGCCGGCCCACTCGGCCAGCAGTTCGGTGGTTCCGGTGTAGGGGATACCGCCGGCATTGATCGCCGCCTTGTGGATCGGCCCGGTGACCAATCCATCCAGCTCGCCGCGCTGGCAGGCGTCGGCGGCCTGGCGCAGGGCGCCGATGGTACTGGCGGCATTGGCCGGAGAGGGATGGCCGAAGCGGCTCGGCTCGGCCTGGGTTACCGTCCTTACCGGCAGCACGCCGGGCGCCGAGTCCTGCTCGTCGTCGACCAGCTCCAGGGACAGGCCGAGCGCCTGCGCGGCAGCGCGCAGGGTGGCCGGATCGGCGAAGGCAAGCAGATTGCCAGCGGTCTTGCCTTGGGCCAGCCGGACGGCCAGTTCAGGGCCGATACCGGCGGGCTCCCCGGGGACCAGGGCCAGGCGGGGCCGACGCGTCGGCCGCATGGGGCTAGCTCAGTCGAAGGTCGATGTAGGACTCTTCGCGCAGCTGGCGCAGGAAGCGCTGATACTCTTCCTCGGCCTTGCGCCGGCCGATGGTTTCGCGCGCGCGGTCGCGAAGTACCTGCTCGGTGACGTCCTGTTCGCGGGTGCCGATGCGCTCGACCAGGTGCCAGCCGACGTCGCTCTCGAAGGGCTGCGAGAGCTCGCCGTCCTTGAGCCGCAGCAGGTTCTCGCCGACTGCATTGCCCCAGGCGTAGACCTGGAACCAGCCCATGTCGCCGCCGTTGCTGGCGGTCATGTCGTCGTCGGAATACTCGCGGGCCAGCTTGGCGAAGTCCTCGCCGGCAACGATCCGCGCGCGCAGTTCCTCGATCTGCCGGCGCGCCTCGGCGCTGTCGACGAGCTCGTTCTTGCGGATCAGGATGTCACGCGCCTTGTACTCGGTGACCGACTCCTGCGCCTCGCTGCGCCGGTCGACCAGCTTGAGCAGGTGGAAGCCGTTCTGGGTGCGGATCGGCTGGGTCACTTCGCCGGGCTGCATGCCCTGCAGGACGTTGGCGAACAGCGGCGGAATCTCGTCGTAGCTGCGCCAGCCGAGGTCACCGCCCTCCAGCGCGTTGGGCGCGTCCGAGTAGCGGATGGCAGCGGCGCTGAACTCCATCTCGTTCTTTTGCAGCAGGTCGCGCACGCCCTCGATCTTGGTCCGCGCGGTGTCGATCTGCGCCTGGCTGGCGCCGTCCGGCAGGCCAACCAGGATCATCGCCACATTGATCTGCCCGCGCTGCAGGCTGTCGCTGGCGATCAGGATGTCGATCTCGGTGTCGCTGATGTTGACCCGGCTCTGGATGATGTTCTGGCGCAAGCGCTGGGCGATCATCTCGTCGCGCAGGGTGCGGCGGAACTCGCTGAACTCCATGCCGTCGCGGGCCAGCTGGTCGCGCATGCCCTCGACGCTGATCCGGTTCTGCTCGGCGATGCGGAAGATCGCCTGCTCGACTTCGCTGTCGCCGACCCGGATCCCGCCGCTTTCGGCGCGCTGCAGCTGCAGGCGCAGCAGTACCAGGCGCTCCAGCACCTGACGCTCGAGCACATCGCGCGGCGGCAGCTGGTTGGGGCGGTCAGCGTACTGGGCGAGGATGCTGTTGATCGCCAGGTCCAGCTCGCTGCGCAGGATGACGTCTTCCTCGACCACCGCGACGATGTGGTCAAGGTCCTGCCCGGACGCGGACTGCGACCAGACTGCGGGGGCCGCGCCAAGGCCGGTGAAGACAAGGGCGAGGATCAGGATCAGTCGATTCATGGGCACGCGATGAAAGTAGGGGGGAGGGCAGCGTTCGCATCCAAGCACGTGGAGGCTGGCTGCCAGCTGAGCGGAGCCGCTCAGCGTGAGTAACCGAGAATAGCACGCTCAAGGAAGTCGCCCGTGTCGCGGCCGAAACTGGCCAGGCCCTTGAGCTCCAGCTCGACGAACAGGGCGTTGTTCTTCTCCGCCTCGCGATTGCGGACGTAGTGGCGGCCCAGGACGCGGATGGCCACGCAGCAGCTTTGCCACTCGATTCCGGCGAAGGCTTCCAGCGTGCCTTCGTCGCGCAGCGAGTAGTTCCAGCGGCCGATCCAGCGCCAGGCCTCGCCCATCGGCAGGGCGAACGAGGCGTCGACCTGCTCCAGCTCGGCGCGCCGGTAGCGGTAGCCGAGGTTGCCAAGCGCCCCGCGCTCGCCGCGCCACTGCAGGCGGGCGCCGCTGACCGTGGTGCGGTCGATCTCGGGGTCCCACTGCTGGCTGGCGCCGAGGCTGAGCGATCGGCTCAGTGCGATATCCACCGCTGCCACCCAGGCCGAGGCGTCGCGGCGCGCCGGCAGGCTGCCATCGAGCGCGACGCGCGGGCTGTCGAAATAGCGGATCTGGCCAATCGCAAGTCCAAGGCGCTCGCGGCCGCTGGCGTTCTCGAACCAGCGGCTGGACAGGGCGAGGGTGAGCTGGTCAGCGTCGGACTGGCGGTCAGCGCCAGAAAAGCGGTTGCTGCGGAACAGCTGGTCGAAGCCGAAGGTCAGCTCCTGAGTATCGAACAGCGGCAGGTCGTCCTGCGCCTCGAACGGCACGTTCAGGTAGTACAGGCGCGGCTGCAGGGTCTGCAGCATCGACTCGCCGAACAGCATGCTCGGGCGTTCGAAGTTGAGCGCCGCATCGACGCTGGCAATCGGCAGCGAGCGGCTGGGCGAGCGATCCGGCCAAAGCCGCGGGGCCAGTCCGGCGCAGTCGCTGCGCTGGCAGTCGGACAGGCTGCGCAGCCAGTCGTCGCTGAGCTGGTAGGTGGTATGCCGATAGCCCAGCCGCGGGCGCAGGTAGCCGGCCGCGCGCTCGAGGTTCAGCTCGACCCAGGGGGCGAAATCGTAGCGCTCGGCGGCGCCGCGCTGGTAGGCGCTGGGAGCGCCGGCTTCGTCATGGTCGAAGTGCACGGCCTCGGCATCGAGGCCGTAGCGGAGCATCGGGCCGAGTTCGCGGTCGATGGCAACGCGCGCCCGCGGCAACTGGCGGTACGGCTCGGCGCTGTCCGGGACCAGCGGATCGGTGATCTGGAAATCGCGGGCGAGCAGGCTGGCGGTCCAGCCGGGGCCGCGTCCGTAGAATCCGCCGCGGCTTTCCAGCAGGCTGGTCGAGCGGGCGCTCAGCGAATCGCCGAAGTCCTCGAAGTAGCGGTCGTCGCTGACATGATTCAGGTCGGCATCGACGCGCCAGAACTGGCTGAGCGCGCCGCTGTGGCGAAAGCGCAACGAGCCGCGGTCGCGGCCGTTGAGGTCGTCGTCGGGCAGCCAGTTGCCTTCGAGAGTTCCGCTCTGGGATTCGCCCAGATAGCGCAGCTCGGCGCCCAGCATCACGCCACGCCGGCCCAGGATGCGCGGAGTCAGTGTCGCGTCGATGTTCGGTGCGAGGTTGAGGTACCAGGGGACGCGCACGTCGATGCCGGTCTCGTCGGCGTAGCCAAGGCTCGGGAACAGCAGGCCGCTGCGCCGCCGCTCGTCGATCGGGAAGCTCAGGTAGGGCAGCCAGAGCACCGGCACCTCGCCGATGTGCAGGGCCGCGCCGCGGGCGACGCCAAAGCCCTGTTCGCGGTCCAGCTCCAGCTCGCGTGCGTGCAGGGCCCAGTTGCGGTTATCGGGGTCGCAGGTCGAGTAGTCGAGGCCGAGCAGGGTGGCGACATCGCCTTGCAGGGCTGCGCTATCGGCGCTGCCGTTGCCGCGCGCGGCGATCAGCCGGTAATCGAGAGCGAAGAGGCGGCTCTCGCGGCGGGCCAGGTTGCCCTCGGCGCGGTCGGCCTGCAGGGCAAGCTGGGTGTCCTGGTAGCGGACGCCGCCGCTTGCCTGATAGTCGCCTGAACCATGTGTGTAGTCGATGCGCTCGGCGGCGATCCGCCGGCCCGGCTGGCTGATCGTCGCGCCGCCGTCGAAGCGATACAGCTCGCGCCCGCTGACATTGACCTTGCCGGCCTCCAGCAGCAGGGCCTGGTCGGCGTCATCCAGCGGCCGCAGCGGGGCCTGCCAGGCGAACGCCGGGTTGCCGCCACACAGGCGCCAGGTCGGGTCGTCGGCGGACAGCGGCTGCGCTGCGAGCGGGGCAGCGTGGAGCAGGCCAAGGCAAATCGCGATCGTAAGACGGGCTGGGCAGGGCACGGCAGGGCTTCAGGAGAGCAGCGCCGAAGCTTGCCGCATGTGGGCACACAGGACAATCGCCGGCTTCGCGGGCGCGGCCGGAAGACTCACCGCGCTGCGCCCCGGCAAGCCGGACTGGCGCGCGTGGACGCCGGTCGCTTGCTCAGCCGGCCTTTGGCTTGCGGGCGGCCTTGGCCTTGGATTTGACCTTGCGCGCCGGCTTGCCGCTCGCGCCGGCCTTGGACCGCTGGCCCGCACTGGCGGCGGCCCGTGTCTTGGCCTTGCCGAGCGCTGGCTTGCCCCGGCTTGCGGGCTTGGGCTTGGCCGTTGCCCGGGGCTCGACATCCGTGGCGTCCAGCAGCCTCGGGCGCTTGGCCGGTCGGGCCTTGCGCGTGCTGGCGGACGCTGCTGCTTTCTTCGCCGTCGGGCTGGCTACTGCGCGCTTCGCGCTGGGCTTCGCCGCAGGCTTGGGCTTGGCGACGGCCTTGGCGGCCCGCTTGGCCTTGGCCTTCTTCTCTGTCCTGGCCTTCGCCGATGGCCCGGGCGTGCGGCTCGCCTTCACCTTCGACGGGGGCTCCTTGCGCGCTGGCGCTGGCGCCAGCAGCAAGGCTTCCAGCTCGGCCAGCGCCTCGCCAGTGTAGGTTGCCACCCGCTGCATGTGCGGCAGGCTGTCGCGGCAGCCGGTGAAGCCGAAGTTGAGGTGGCCGTCGTAGCTCTGGCAGGTGATGTTGAGCGCCTGGCCATGGGTGACCAGGGACACCGGATACGAGGCCTCCAGCCGCGCGCCGCGGAAGTACAGCGCCTGCTCCGGTCCGGGCACGTTGGAGATGGTGATGTTGAACATCGGCCGGGTGCGCCCGCCGATGCCGGTCAGCAGGGAGCCCATATAGGGCGCCATCAGCAGCAGAGTGTACTGCAGCATCGCCTCGCGCGGCAGGTTCTGGACATGCTCCTTGGCCCGCCGGGTGCTGGCGCGGATCGCTTCCAGGCGCTCCAGCGGGTCCTCGATGTCGGTGCCCAGGGTGCTGATGATGAAGGTGATCGCATTGCCTGATTCGACATCGTCCTTGGGCCGCACCGAGACCGGAATGCCCGCGGTCAGCGACTTCTCCGGCAGCTCGCCTAGCTCGTCGAGGAAGCGGCGCAGGGCACCGCCGCACAAGGCGAGGACGATGTCGTTGAGGGTCGCGTCGGCCGCCTTGGCCAGCGCCTTCAGCCGGTCGACGGCAAAGCGCTGGGTGGCGAAGCGGCGCGGTCCGTGGATACGCCCGTTGAGGATCGAGACCGGCGTATCGAAGGGGATCTTCAGTACGTCCTGCTTGTTGCGCACCGCGCCAACCATGGCCCCAAAGGCGCGTGCGATGTCGGGCACGTTGCCGGCCTGGAAGCGCACCTTCTCGACCAGGTCGGCAGCGATCTGGGCTGCCGTGGCGACGGGGGCATCTGCGGCAGGACGCCGCTTCCTGCCGGGCTTGTGCTCGGGCTGGATCGCCCAGAACGGGCGAATCTTCTGGCTGCTTTTGGCGTCGGAGCTCATCGCCCGGACCAGCAGCTTGACCCCGCCGATGCCGTCCATCAGCGAGTGGTGAACCTTGGTGTAGAGCGCGAAGCGACCGCCGGCCAGGCCTTCGATCAGCTCGACCTCCCAGGGCGGACGGGTCAGGTCGAGCGGCTGGCTGTGCAGGCGGGCGATCAGCTGACCAAGTTCGCGTTCGCCGCCTGGCTGGGGCAGGGCGGAATGGTGGACGTGATGTTCGAGATCAACCTCCTCGACCTCCTCCCACACCGGTACCAGGCCCTTGAACTTCGGCGATTTCAGCCGCCGGTTCCAGGGCGCGGACACCTGCTCTGCATCGCGGAAGGTAGCCATGATCCCGCGGACGAAATCCTCACCGGCGCCGGGCGGCAGCGAAAATGGCATCAGCGCACCCACATGCATCGGCGTCTCACGCGATTCCACCAGCAGCCACGACGCGTCGAGCAGGTTCAGCGCGCGATTCCCCATTGCCAGTCCCCTTGCACTCCGGAACCCTCACGTTAAGTCAAGCGCTTCCGGTGCGCCAGCAGCGCCGCAGCGCTTGCCTTGGGCGGCGCGCTTCCGGAACGATGCAGGGATGACTACGCACACACTGCTGGTGCTCGGGGCGCTGTTCGCCCTCGGCCTGCTGGTCGAGGCACTCGGCCGCTACACCCGGATGCCGAGGATCACCATGCTCTTGCTGCTCGGCATGCTGGTGGGGCCGGCGGGTCTCGGGCTGATTCCGCCGCACTGGCTGCCGCACTTCGGCTGGCTCTCGTCCTTGGCCCTGACCATGGTCGGCTTTCTGCTCGGCGGCAAGCTGGCCAGCCTGGTCCAGCAGGGCGCGGCGCGACGGGTGCTGCGCCACTCCCTGGTCATTACCGTGGTCACCTTCGTGGTCGCGGGTGCGCTGCTCTGGCTGCTCGGAGTACCGGTTCTGCTCGCGCTACTGCTCGCCGGCGTGGCCCTGGCCACTGATCCGGCGGCGACCTTCGAAGTGGCCGCCGCCAAGGCCGAGAAGAGCTACTTCGCCGGCCTGCTGCTGGGCATCGTGGCGCTCGACGATGCCTGGGCCCTGCTGCTGTTCTCCCTGCTGCTGGCGGGTCTGGATGTGTGGAGCGGCAACGGTAACGGGATCTCGGCGCTGGGGCACGCGGCCTGGGAGATTGGCGGCGCGCTGCTGCTCGGCCTGGCGCTGGGCGTGCCGCTTAGCTGGGCCAGCGGCCGGGTACGCCGCGGCGAAGCGACCACGGTCGAGGCGCTGGCGATTGTCTTCCTGTGCTGCGGACTGAGCCTGTGGCTTGGGGTCTCCTTCATCCTGGCAGCGATGGTGACCGGCTTCGTGGTTGCGCGGATCGGGCGCCGCCCGCGCCAGCCCTTCCACGAGATCAGTCATCTCGAATGGCCGGTGCTGCTGATGTTCTTCATCATGGTCGGGGCCAGCCTCGACCCCGTCAGCCTGATCCAGCTGGGCTGGGTGGGCGCGGCCTACCTGCTGGCCCGCGTGCTCGGGCGGATTGCCGGCGGACTTGCCTGCGTGGCTGATCCCCAGCTGCCATTGGCGCATCGGCCGTGGCTGGGGGCCAGCCTGCTGCCGCAGGCCGGCGTGGCGATCGGTGTGGCCCTGGTTGCCGCGCAGCGCTTTCCCGAGCAAGGCGCCGAGCTGCTCGGCGTGGTGACCGCCGCGGTGGTGGTGTTCGAGCTGGTCGGCCCGCTGCTGACGCGCCGCGCGCTGGCCGCGGTGAGTGCCTGAACCGTCGCTCTCGACCCATTCACGGTCAATTAGTACAATATTGGTCCACATTAGCCCGCAGCCCTCCTGCCAGCCATGTTCCGGATCAGCAAACTCACCGACTACGCCACCGTGGTACTGACCCTGCTCGCCGAGCGCGGCGATGCGGTGCACAGCGCCAGTGACCTGGCCGTCCGCGCCAAGCTGGAGTCGCCGACGGTGAGCAAGCTGCTCAAGCAGCTGGGCCAGGCCGGTCTGGTCGAGTCCTTCCGCGGCGCCAATGGCGGCTACCGACTGGCCCGCGCGGCCGAAGAGATCAGCGTCGCCGATATCGTGATCGCCATGGAGGGCCCGATCGCAGTGACCGAATGCTCGCTGCATGACGGGCTGTGTGATCACGAAACCCACTGCGGCGTGCGCGGCAACTGGCGGCGGATCAGTCTCGCCGTCGACACCGCCCTGCGCGCGGTCACCCTGGCCGACATGCTCGACCCCGCCCCTGCGCGGCGGGTCATCCCCTCGCAACTGGCAGCTCATTGACATGGCCACCGAAAACGCCGAAATCGAAGTCGCCCTCTCGCGCCGCTACAGCGCCGGCTTCATCACCGACATTGAATCCGACTACCTGCCGCCCGGCCTCAACGAGGACGTGGTGCGCTGGATCTCGGCGCGCAAGGAAGAGCCCGAGTGGCTGACCGAGTGGCGGCTCAAGGCCTACCGGCGCTGGCTGAAGATGACCCCGCCGGACTGGGCCAAGCTCAAGCTGAACCCGATCGACTACCAGGCGATCAGCTACTTCGCCGCGCCGAAGAAGAAGTACGCCTCGCTGGACGAAGTCGACCCCAAGCTGCTGGAAACCTACGAGAAGCTCGGCGTGCCGCTGCATGAGCGGGCCAAGCTTGCCGGCGTCGCGGTCGACGCGGTGTTCGATTCGGTCTCGGTCGGCACCACCTTCAAGAAGGAGCTGGCCGAAGCCGGAGTGATCTTCTGCAGCTTTTCCGAGGCGGTGAAAGAGCATCCCGAGCTGGTCAAGCAGTATCTCGGCAGCGTGGTGCCGGCCGCGGACAACTACTTCGCCGCGCTCAATTCGGCGGTGTTCTCCGACGGCAGCTTCGTGTTCATCCCCAAGGGCGTGCGCTGCCCGATGGAGCTGTCGACCTATTTCCGCATCAATGCCGCCGAGACCGGCCAGTTCGAGCGCACTTTGATCATCGCCGAGGAGGGCAGCCACGTCTCCTACCTCGAGGGCTGCACCGCGCCGATGCGTGACGAGAACCAGCTGCACGCGGCGGTGGTGGAACTGGTGGCTCTGGAGCGCGCCGAGATCAAGTACAGCACAGTGCAGAACTGGTACCCGGGCGATGAGAACGGCGTGGGCGGGATCTTCAACTTCGTCACCAAGCGCGGCGAGTGCCGCGGCGCCAAGAGCAAGATCAGCTGGACCCAGGTCGAGACCGGCTCGGCGATCACCTGGAAGTACCCCAGCTGCGTGCTGCTCGGCGACGACAGCGTCGGCGAGTTCTATTCGGTCGCCCTGACCCATCACTGCCAGCAGGCCGATACCGGCACCAAGATGGTCCACATCGGCCGCAACACCAAGAGCAAGATCATCAGCAAGGGCATCAGTGCCGGCGGTGGGCAGAACACCTATCGCGGCCTGGTGAGGGTAGACAAGGGCGCCGAGAACGCACGCAACTACACCCAGTGCGATTCCCTGCTGATCGGCAAGCGCTGCGGCGCGCACACCTTTCCCTACATCGAGGTGCGCAACCCCAGCGCCAACGTCGAACATGAGGCGACTACCTCGAAGATCAGCGAGGACCAGCTGTTCTACTGTCGCGCCCGCGGCATCGGCGAAGAGGATGCCGTGTCGATGATCGTCGACGGCTTCTGCAAGCAGGTGTTCCGCGAGCTGCCGATGGAGTTCGCGGTCGAAGCCAAGGCCTTGCTCGAAGTCTCGCTTGAAGGGGCCGTCGGATGAGCGCTACCGACTGGGTCGCCACGGTGGGCGTCACCCTGCTGCTGATCGCCTTCTTCGCCAATCAGCGCGCGCTGCTGTCCGAGCGCTCGCTGGCCTACCTGCTGCTCAACCTGTTTGGCGCCGGCATTGCCGGCATCGCCGCCTGGATGGGCGGGATACTGCCCTTCGTCGTGCTCGAGGCGGTGTGGGCGGGCGTGGCGATCTTCGGCCTGATCGAGCTTGCGCGGCAGCGCCGGGCGCCGGGCACGGCCTAGCGGCCCATGTAGGAGCCAGCTTGCTGGCGATCGGCGCACCCATGGAACGGTCGCCAGCAAGCTGGCTCCTACAGATCGAGATTTGAATCCGAACGGCGGGATCGATCCCCGCTCGCGAAAACAGAAAGTTCTGAAAGGCAAATCCCATGCTAAGCATCAAGAACCTCCATGTGCGCCTCGGCGACAAGGACATCCTCACCGGCCTCGACCTCGAGGTGAAGCCCGGCGAAGTGCACGCCATCATGGGTCCCAATGGCGCCGGCAAGTCGACGCTGGGCTATGTCCTGGCCGGACGCGAGGGCTATGAGGCGCAGACGGGTGAGGTGACCTTCGAAGGCGAGGATCTGCTGGCTCTGGAGCCGGAAGAGCGCGCGGCCAAAGGCGTGTTCCTGGCCTTCCAGTACCCGGTCGAGATTCCCGGGGTCAATAACACCTACTTCCTGCGCGCGGCCTACAACGCACAGCGCAAGGCGCGCGGCGAGCCGGAGCTGGATTCGATGCAGTTCCTGAAGCGGGTGCGCGAGCGGCTGTCCGTGCTGCACCTGAAGGACGAGCTGCTGCACCGAGCGGTCAACGAGGGCTTCTCCGGCGGCGAGAAGAAGCGCAACGAGATCTTCCAGCTGGCCGTGCTCGAACCCAAGCTGGCGATCCTCGACGAGACCGATTCCGGGCTCGATATCGATGCGCTCAAGGCGGTGGCCGACGGCGTCAACGCGCTGCGTTCGCCGGATCGTGCCTTCATCGTGATCACCCACTACCAGCGCCTGCTCGACTACATCAAGCCGGACGTAGTGCATGTGCTGGCCGAGGGCCGGATCGTCGAGAGCGGCGGCCCGGAGCTGGCCCTGCAGCTGGAAGAGCACGGCTATGCCTGGGTCCGCGACCGCGTCGCGCCGGCAGGTGCCTGAGCCATGCCCGGACTGATCGATTCGCTGGCCGCCCAGCACGCCGAACTGCCTGCCGCGCTGCGCGCTTCGGCGGCGCGCAGCGCGGCGTTGTCGGCCCTGCAACGC
This sequence comes from uncultured Lysobacter sp., assembly GCA_964350895.1. Lineage (GTDB taxonomy): Bacteria > Pseudomonadota > Gammaproteobacteria > Xanthomonadales > Xanthomonadaceae > Pseudomarimonas. Next base: position 5,947 of record CAYGMG010000080.1, on the reverse strand, counting down.
GATGGCCTGCCCGGTCCGCGCGCCGAGGCCTGGAAGTACACCCCGCTGCGGGCATTGGGCCAGCGCAGCTATGTCCGCGCCCAGGCGGCCGAGGTGGATGCCGAGACCCGCCAGGAGCTGCTTGCCGTTCCAGCGCCGCGGATGGTGCTGATAAATGGCCGCTTCGACGCCGGGCTGTCGGATCTTGCCGGGCTTCCGGCAGGCGCCCGGCTGCGGCCCCTGTCAGCGGTGCTGGATGAGGGCGAGAGCCGTGATCTTGCCGCGCTGGCTCGCCGCTTCGAGGGCGATGACGCATTCTTCGCGCGGGCCAACTCGGCCCTGGTCGAGGATGGCTGCTGGCTGCAGCTGGAGCCCGGTGTTACGGTTGAACTGCCGGTTAATGTGGTCCACGTTTCGGTGGCCGGCGAGCAGGACGCCGCCTGGCATCTGCGTTCCCTGGTCGAGCTGCGCGAGGACGCCAGACTGCTGCTCTGCGAACACTTCATCGGCAAGGCCGGCGCGCGCCAGCTCGGCACCAGCGTTCTGCATGCGCATCTCAAGCAGGGCGCCAGGCTCGATCATCTGAGCATCCAGCAGCAGGCCGCCGACCATGCGCTGTTCCGCCGCACCGAGGGCGCGGTCGCCGCCGGTGCCGCATATCGACGGCTCGACCTTGAGCTTGGCCAGGGACTGTCCCGGCATGAACTGAAGGTATCGCTGCAAGGGCAGGGCGCCCGCCTGCACGCGGACGGGGTGCTGCTCGGCGATGGGCAAGGCCACATCGACACCCGGCTTGGCATCGACCACGCGGTCGGCGGCACGCGATCGGCGATGACCTGGCGCGGACTTGGCCGCGACAGCTCGCGGGTCGCCTTCCATGGCGGCATCCTGATCCGCGCCGGCGCCGATGATTCCGAGGCCATGCTCTCGAACAAGAACCTGCTGCTGTCTGACAGCGCGGAGATCGACAGCCAGCCGGTGCTTGAGATCCACGCCGATGAGGTCAAGGCCGCCCACGGCGCGACGGTTGGTCGGCTCGATCCGACCGCTCTGTTCTATCTGCAAAGCCGCGGCCTGCCGCGGGCCTCGGCGCGGTCGCTGCTGACCGAAGCCTTCTGCGTCGAGCTGGCCACTTCGCTGCCCGAGCCGACGCTGCGCGAACGCGCCGCCGAGGCAGTACGTGCGGCGCTGACCAAGGAGGGTTGATGAGCAAGATCGACTGGCAGGCGCTGCGCGCCGATTTCCCGCTGCTTGGCCGCCAGGTGCACGGCAAGCCCCTGGTCTATCTCGACTCGGCGAACACCGCGCAGAAGCCGGCGGCCGTGATCGAGGCAGTCGACGACTTCTATCGTCGGCACAACGCCAACGTCAGCCGCGCGGTGCATGCCCTGGGCACCGAAGCCACCGACGCCTACGAAGGCGCGCGGCGCAAGCTGGCCAGCTTCCTCAACGTGCAGGTCGATGATCTGGTCCTGTGCAGCGGCACGACTTTCGCGATCAATCTGGTTGCCTACAGCTTCGCCCTGCCGCGGCTGGGCAAGGGCGATGTGATCCTGGTCAGCCGGATGGAGCACCACGCCAATATCGTGCCCTGGCAGCTCATAGCCGAGCGCACGGGCGCACGCATCGAGGTGGTCGAGATCAGCGCGGAAGGCGTGATCGACATCGATGCGCTGGATCGCCAGCTGGCCGGCGGCGCCAAACTGCTGGCGATCACCCATGTGTCCAACGTGCTGGGGACGATCAACCCGGTCCGCGAGATCTGTGCCCGCGCCCGCCGGCATGGCGTGACTACCGTGGTCGACGGCTCACAGGCGGTCCCGCATCAGCCGGTCGACATTGCCGCCATCGGCTGCGACTTTTACGCCTTCACCGGGCACAAGCTGTGCGGGCCGACCGGCACCGGCGCGCTGTGGGCGCGGCGCGAGCACTGGCAGTCGATGCCGCCCTTCCTTGGCGGCGGCGAGATGATCCGCGAAGTGCGTTTCGAGGACACCGTGTTCAATGACCCGCCGCACAAGTTCGAAGCCGGCACGCCGAACATCGCCGGCTTCATCGGCCTCGGCGCCGCGGTCGACTACCTGCAGGGCATCGGCATGCAGCAGATCGCCGAGCGCGAGGCAGCCCTGCTGCGTTACGCCACCGAGCGGCTTTCCGAGGTGCCGGGCCTGAAGCTGTTCGGCACCGCGTCGGACAAGGCGGCGATCCTCAGTTTCCTGGTCGAGGGCGCGCATGCGCATGACCTGGCGACCCTGCTCGACCTGGAAGGCATCGCGATGCGCTCGGGCCATCACTGTGCCCATCCGCTGATGCAGTTCTACGGCGTGCCGGCGACCTGTCGCGCCTCGCTGGCGTTCTGGAACAGCGAAGCCGAGGTCGATGCCCTGGTCGCCGGAATCGCCAAGGTGCGCAAGCTGCTGGCCTGAGCCGCCATGCCGGGGGCCGTCAGCCTGAGTACACTGCCCATCACCAACGGTCAGGGTAGAGGAATCAATCGCGTGTCCTTGCATTTCCGCGCCGCGACCGAAGCCGATATTCCCGCGCTCGTTCCGCTGGTCACCAGCGCCTACCGCGGCGAGGAAAGCCGCCGCGGCTGGACTACCGAAGCTGACATCCTCGACGGCAACCGGATCGTCCCCGAAGTGCTGCTGGCCGACCTGGGCCGCCCGCGCTCGCGGATTCTGATCGCCGAGCAGGGCGGGGCGATGGTGGCCTGCGCCCATGTCTGCGACGAGGACGGCATCGGCTACTTCGGCATGTTCGCTGTGCGACCGGCTATGCAGGCGGCCGGCATCGGCCGCGCCGTGCTGTCCGAGGCCGAACGCGTCGCCCGCGAGGACTGGCAGCTGCCGATCATGCGCATGACCGTGATCGACCTGCGCGTCGAGCTGATCGACTGGTACGTGCGGCGTGGCTACCGGCGCACCGGGATCCGCAAGCCGTTTCCCGCCACCGACGAGCGTTTCGGCCTGCCGCGCCGCGATGACCTGCGCTTCGAAGTGCTGGAGAAAGCGCTGTGAGCGGCGACTGGGTTCGCGTCTGCGACAGCGCCGAGCTGCTGCCCGGTGAGACGCGCAGCGTCTGGCTCGGCGAGACGCCGGTAGCGCTGTTCAATCTCGATGGCCAGGTCCACGCCCTGCACGACCAGTGCAGCCACGAGGACTATCCGCTGTCCGATGGCGAGTTCGACGCCGACGAGGCCAGCGTCGAGTGCCTGCTGCACGGCGCCCGCTTCGACATCCGCGATGGTCGCGCGCTGTGTGCGCCGGCTTACTCGCCGGTAGCCCGCTTTGAAGCCAAGATCGAAGACGGCGGCGTGCATGTCCGCAAACCCTGAGCCGCGTCTGCCCCTCAACGGCCTGCAGCCGACGCTGGGCGAGACTCCGCTGACCCTCAACTGGCAGTACCTGCGTGCCATCGCCCGTGGCGAGTCGGCCATCGATCTCAAGGGTATGGCGCTGCGCCACCATGAGGACGCCGTGCGCTTTGCCTGCGAGTACGGCCTCGACCCGGCGCTTCCTGCGCATCTTGCCTGGATGCGCCGGGTGCACCGCGAGGCCGTCGATTTCCTCCGCGAGCGCCTGCTCGACGAGGTCGAGTTCGAGCAGATCCCCGCCGAAGTCAGCGCGCCCGCCGACGTGCTCGACCTGCTGGTCTACGCCTCGCGCTACTCGCGCTCGCGCAGCCAGCGACGGCTCTGGTCCTGCGCCGTGCTCAAGGTGATGCACGCGCTGTTCTACATCGACAGCAACCTCAAGCTGCGCCACTTCGATACCATCCGCGCGCAGATCTTCGCCGCACTCGACGCGGTCATCGTCGAGGCTGGCGACGGCTTCCTGCTCAGCGACGGCGAGATCGCCCTGCCGCTGCGCCGCTTCGAGCGCAAGAGCGCCAAGGACCGCCAGAGCATCCTGCTCAAGCTGCTGCAGAAGCCCGCCTACGTAGCCGAAGACATCCAGGACCATCTCGGCGTGCGCCTGGTGCTGGACACCCGGATCGAATGCCTGCTCGCCCTGCGCGTGCTGCAGCGTGCGCAATTGCTGTCGGCGATCAATATCGAATCGCATCGGGTGCGCAACACCTTGCTCGATCTGGAAGCCGCGCATGAAGTCTTCTTCGCCTACCGCGAGCGCCTTGCAGCCGCCGAGGGCTATCCGGACTTTCTGCTCGCCGAGATGGACCAGGCGCTGGCGGCTGCCGAGTCATCCACCCAATCCGCGCACAACCCGCACAGCGGCGCCGGCTTCCGCAGCGTCCAGCTCACCGTGCGCAAGCTGATCCACCTCGACGCCACGGACGACGCCGGCCACAGCGCCGCAGCCAGCCCGCACCTGACCGCCCGGCCGCCGGCCAGCTTCTACTTCAACTACGAGATCCAGCTGATGGACGCCGCCAGTTTCGAAGCGACCCGCGCCGGCCCGGCAAGCCACGGCGCCTACAAGCAGCGGCAGATTGCCACCGCCCGCCGTCGGGTGCTCGGTGAGCTTGCGTCGGGCGCGCACGCCGACGACTGAAGCCCGTTTCTGGTTCGCAGATCGCGCCGTGCCGCCGCGGCCTCTGTGCACCGACCGGCGCGCCGATTTGCCATGCAGCATCCGAAGGCCGCCCGCGAAAGGCCATAATCGCCGCCCAGTCTTGGCCCACCACCAACCAGCAAACCGCCGATGAGCCGTCCTGCCCGCGCCACCATCCATACCGACGCCCTGCAGCACAATCTTGCCGAGCTGCGCCGGCGCGCGCCGCATAGCCAGGTGATGGCCGTGGTTAAGGCCGATGGCTATGGCCATGGCCTGGAGCGCGTGGCCCAGGCGCTGGCCGGCGCCGATGCGTTTGGCGTGGCCTCGATTGCCGACGCCGAGCGACTGCGCGCGGCGGGCTCGTCCAAGCGCATCGTGCTGCTCTCCGGCTTCTTCGAGGTCTCCGACCTGGGCCAGATCCGTCGCCTGCAGCTGGACACCGTGATCCACCACGAGAGCCAGCTGGCGATGCTCGAGGCCGATGCCGACCCGACGCCGATCCGTCTGTGGCTGAAGTTCGACAGCGGCATGCATCGTCTGGGCTTCGCGCCGGCAGCCCTGGATACCGTGGCCGCGCGGATCCGCGCCCTGCCGCAGTGCGTCGAGCCGCCGGTGTGGATGAGCCACTTCGCCCGATCCGATGAGTTCGATCACCCGGCCACCGCCGAGCAGGCCGCGCGTTTCGACGCAGCGCTCGCTGCGCAGGACGGGCCGCGCTCGCTCAGCAACTCCGCCGCCGTGCTCGGCTGGCCGGCCATGCACCGCGACTGGATACGCGCCGGCGGCGCGCTGTACGGGCTATCGGTGGTCGAAGGCCGCTGCGGCGCCGACTTCGGCCTGCGCCCGGCGATGACCCTGTCGACCCGGCTGATGGCGATCAACGAGGTCGCCGCCGGCGAATCGATCGGCTATGGGGGCAGCTTCGTCGCCCCCGGCCCGCTGCGCGTCGGCATCGCCGCCATCGGCTACGGCGACGGCTACCCGCGCAGCGCCCCCAGCGGCACCCCGGTCCTGGTCAATGGCACAACCGTACCCACCGTCGGCCGCGTGTCGATGGATCTGCTGGCGGTGGACGTCAGCAGCCTGCCCCAGGTCGCAGTTGGCGACCCGGTGACCCTCTGGGGCCCCGACCTGCCAGTCGAAACCATCGCACACGCCGCCGGAACGATCAGCTACGAGCTGACCTGCGGCATCACCCGCCGGGTGCGCTTCGTCGAGGATTGAGCGTCCCGCGATGGGCGTGGTTTGGGCGCAAACCGGACGTTCGCGGTGCTGTTCATCGAGCTGTTGTGGGAGCGGATCGTATCCGCGACCGCAGCGCTACAGGCTTGCCACGGACTGCGGCCAGATCGAGGCCCCGCGGTCGCGGATACGATCCGCTCCCACATCAAGCCGAGCTTCGTGGTCGAAGGGCAGCAGGCTCGCTAGCCGCACAGCCTGCAGTGCGAAGC
>CAYGMG010000079.1:0-17504 GCA_964350895.1 uncultured Lysobacter sp. | reverse complement strand
TAGCAGCGCTATGGCGACGACGAGCAACGCAGCATCGACGGCGCAGACCGAGCGAGCTACTTTCGATTTGTCCGTTACAGTCCACTAGAGGGTCTCGCGCCGGCCCAGGTGCCAGAGCATCAGCGCGAACATCAGGCAGCCGCCGACAAAGCCCACCGCCAGTGCCAGCTCAGCCCGCGATGGGTCGGATGCCAGCTGGTTGATCGGGATCTGCCAGGGCAGCACAACACCCACTTTGGCCGAGGTGGCGACCACAGCGAAGAAGGTGCCGCCGATGCCGGTGGCAAGGGCCGGGACGAAGCTGGCGTAGCGCAGCGCGATCCAAAGCTGAACGGCCACCAGTAGCCAGGCGGCAAGATAGATGCGGCCGAGCAGGGTGAGAAAGACGAGCAGGTCGAGCGGGCCGCTGGCCGCGGCCGCGGGATTGAGCTGGCCGGCAGCGAGCAGGGCCAGCGGGGCCAGCACGAACAGCAGCAAGCTCATCAGCGCCACCAGGACGAGCACGGCAACGAGCTTGGCCGCATACAGGTGCCAGTCGGGAATCGGCAGGGCGCGCAGGTACTCCCAGCTGCGCGGCCCGTGCTCGGCATGGGCGACCAGGGCGGTCAGGGCGGTAACGCTCATCGGCAGCATGAAGAAGGCCCAGATCGCCGCCGACCCGCTCAGCGCCATCTGGAACGGCGCCGGCTGCTCCAGCCGCAGCAGGTTGAAGAAGATGAAAACCGCGATCAGGGTCGGCGCGGCGAGTACCAGCAGCAGGGCCAGCGAGCGGCGCAGCTTGAGGGCCTCGACCTGCACGGCGGACAGAAAGCGTGGCGGATGAAAGCGCATCGGCATGTTCAGGGTCCTCAAGCGGCCACCGGATGGCGACCTTCGGTTGAAGTGTCAGTCGCGCAAGAGGGCGGACTTCCTGCCTCGCGATACAGGCTCGCCAGGCTGCGCTGGCGCGGGGCGAGAGCGTGCACGCGGATTCCGGCGACGCAGAGCACCCGGTTCAGCGCGGCGCTGGCCGGTAGCAGGTCCGTCCCTGAACCCAGCTGCACGATCAGCGCGCCCGGCTCGCAGCGCGCCGCGAAGCCGTGCTCGCGGGCGATCCGCGCGGCGCGCTCCGGGCTCTCGGTGCCGACCTCGATCTCGCAGGACAGGCCGGCCTTCAGTTCGGGCAGGGCGCCCTGCAGCATCAGCCGACCCTCGCTGAGTACGCCGACGTGGGTGGCGATCTGCTCGATCTCGCCGAGCAGGTGGCTGGAGATCAGCACGGTGGCGCCGCTGCGCTCGGGGAGGCTGCGCAGAAACGCCCGCATGTCGGCCATGCCTTCCGGGTCGAGACCGTTGCTGGGCTCGTCGAGAATCAGCACCGGAGGCGCACCGAGCAGGGCCCGGGCAAGGCCCAGCCGTTGACCCATGCCCAGCGAATAGTCCGCCACCCGCCGCTGCGCGTGCTCCGCGATGCCGGCCAGTTCCAGCACCCGGTCGATCTCGCTCGCCGCAAGCCCAAGCAGGCGACGGCAAAGGTCGAGGTTCTCGCGCCCGCTGAGGTGGCCATACAGGCCATGGGCTTCAAGCAGGACGCCGACCTTGCGCGCGGTGCTCAGGCGCCCGGTCGCCACATCGATGCCGCAGATCCTGGCCCTGCCCTGGTCAGCGCGCAGCAGGCCAAGCAGCAGCTTGAGGGTGGTGGTCTTGCCCGCGCCATTGCGGCCGAGAAAGCCGTAGACGCTGCGTTCGGGGACCTGCAGTGACACCGCGTCGACGGCGGTGCGGGCGCCGAAGCGGCGGGTCAGGTTTTCGGTTTCGATGGCCAGCGACATCCCGCTCTCCGAGAGTGAACTTTAACTGCGATATAAAACTATGCTGGCAAGAAGTTTTAAGTCAAGCTTAAAATATCGGCTGACCGACCAGCGGACCAAGCCATGACCCTTGCCCTTCGATTCCGTGCCCAGTGCCGGCTGCTGCGCATTGCCACCGTGGTGGTCCTGCTCGGTCTTTCCCTGCTGCTCGCCTTTGGCGCGATTGGCGCGCCGTGGCTGTTTCAGACCAGGATCGCTGCGGATGATGCGACCCGCCATGCGCTGATTCTGGTAGCGGCGCTGCCGGCTCTGGGCTACCTCTGGGCGCTCTGGGCAGTGCAGCAGGCACTGGGCGAGCTGGCTGCCGGCCGGCTGTTCCAGGACACCGTTGCGCGGGCGATGCGGCACATGGGCGCCGGCGTGCTCGCGGGCGCCTTGCTCAACGTGTTCGCGGTCATCAACCTCGCACGCTGGATCACCGGTGGCCGCGGCAGCTATCTGTACTTCGACCTGTCGGCCATCGTGCTGGGTGTGGTTGGCGCGGCGCTGATCCTGCTTGCTCACCTCATCGACCAGGCAAGGGCGGTGCAGGCCGAGCTGGACGAGATCCTCTGATGCCGATCCGGGTGACCCTGGACAGCATGCTCAGCCGCCGCGGCATGACCGCACGCGAGCTGGCGGCCACCGTCGGACTGTCCGAGACCCAGCTCTCCCTGTTCCGCAGCGGAAAGGTCCGCGGCATCCGCTTCCGCACCCTGGCGAAACTGTGTGCTGTGCTGGAGTGCACGCCGGGCGACCTGCTTGACTACGCCTTCGACGCTGATGACCTCCACGTAGCGGAGTCGTCGGATGCAGACTGAGCGCTGAGCTTCCTGGCAGGTCGCCGTAGCTTCCGGGTAGTGACCCATGCTTGCCGATCGCTTGCCCTCCCGGATAACCCGCCGCGCCGTCGAAGCGGGTAAAGCCAGCGAACCGACTGCTGCTTGCAGCGTTCCGTTGACCGGCAGCGCCGCACCTGTAGTGAGCGTGTCGCATCGGCAGTTCCGGGCGCATAGCTGCCGTTCGCAGGGCAATCCGGCGAGCTGTTGTGGGAGCGGATCGTATCCGCGACCGCGGAGCCTCGGTCTGGCCGCAGTCAGTGGCAAGCCTCTAGCGCTGCGGTCGCGGATACGATCCGCTCCCACAGAAAGCCGGCGCAATCGACGAACCTCGACGAACGGCAAAGTTGCGCCAATTCCTGCGATCCGCGGACGCAAGCCGGACATCCACAGGGTGCGCCTTGGGCGCACCGGGCATACCGTCCGAACGCCCGTATCGAACGTTGGGGCGCCCATCCGGCGGGTCCAAGACGCCTACAATCCCCGACATGTCGTCGTCTGCTTCCGCTCTTGGTCCGTTCCGTCTGCCAGTGTTCCGCAACATCTGGCTGGCCAGCCTGTGCTCGAACTTCGGCGCGCTGATCCAGTCGGTGGGCGCGGCGTGGCTGATGCTGGAGATGACCCGGCAGGCCGATATGGTGGCCATGGTCCAGGTGTCGACGGCGCTGCCGGTGGTGCTGTTCGCCCTGCTCGGCGGGGCGATCGCCGACAACCTTGATCGGCGGCGGGTGCTGCTGGCGGCTCAGGGCTTCATGCTGGCGGCGTCGGTGGCGCTGGCCCTGTGCGCGTGGCAGGGCGTGCTGACGCCCTGGCTGTTGCTCGGTTTCACCTTCTTGATCGGCTGCGGCGGCGCCTTCAATGCGCCGGCCTGGCAGGCCTCGGTGCAGGACATGGTGCCACGCGATCAGCTGCCCTCAGCGGTGGCGCTGAACAGCATGGGCTTCAACCTGGCGCGCAGCACCGGGCCGGCGCTGGGTGGCGCGGTGGTCGCCGCGGCCGGCGCTGCCGCGGCGTTCGCGGTCAACGCGCTGAGCTATCTGGCCCTGATCGCGGTGCTATGGCGCTGGCGGCCGGTGGTGGCGCCGCGCCTGCTGCCGCGTGAGCCGCTGCCCAGCGCGATGGCCGCCGGCGTGCGCTACGTGACGCTGTCGCCGGCAATTCGCAGCGTGCTGCTGCGCAGCGCGGCGTTCGGCCTTGGCGCAGGTGCCGTGCTTGCCTTGCTGCCGCTGATCGCCGCACGCCTGGTTGGCGGTGGTGCGCTGGACTATGGCCTGCTGCTTGGCGCTTTCGGCGTCGGCGCGGTGCTGGCTGCTCTGGCCAGTGCGGAGCTGCGCGAGCGTTTGTCGACCGAGTCCATGGTCCGCGTGGCCAGCGTCGGCTTTGCCCTGGCCCTGGTGCTTGCGGCTTCCAGCGGAAATTTTGCGCTGACCGCGCTGGCCATGCTGGTGGCTGGCGCCGGCTGGGTGCTGGCGCTGTCGACCTTCAATGTCGCGGTGCAGCTGGCCGCACCGCGCTGGGTGGTTGCTCGCTCACTCTCCCTGTATCAGATGGCCGCTTTCGGCGGACTGGCCGTGGGCAGCGCGCTGTGGGGCGGGGTAGGCGAACGCCTTGGCCTGCCGGCAGCGCTGTACGGCGCCGCGGCGACCTTGCTGGTCAGCGTTCTGCTGGGTGGCTGGCTGCGGCTGGAGCAGAGCGGCCAGCGCGATCTCGATCCGCTGCGTCAGTTCAATGAGCCTGACACCCTTGTGCCGGTCGATTCGCGCACCGGCCCGGTGGTGGTGACGGTGGAGTGGATCATCGAGGAGGCCGACATCATTCCCTTCCTGCACGCCATGTCCGAGCGCCGCCGCATCCGTCGCCGTGACGGTGCCCACCAGTGGGCCCTGCTGCGCGATCTCAATGATCCGCGGCTGTGGATCGAGCGTTTCAAGACCGCGACCTGGATGGACTATCTGCGCCACGCCAACCGGCTGACCCGCGACGATGCCCAGGTGCCCGAACGCCTGCGCGCCCTGCACCGCGGCGAAGGGCCTCCGCGGGTGCGGCGGATGATCGAGCGGCAGACCACCCGGCTGCCCTCGGCCCTGCCCGGGCAGCGCGAGCTGGATGACCACGCCGGCGATCCCGGGCGGCACTTGTAGCGCCGCATCGAAGTCGATGGTTCGGCCGATTGAACCGGCCAGCGCCTTTCCGCCACCTGTACTGTGAACGGGCCAATCCCGGAGGGCAGCGTGCAGCGCAACGCGGAACGGATCTACGACGAGTATCTGGCAGCGGCTGCGCGAGCGGGCGATGCGGTGGCCTGGACGCGGCTGGTGCAGCGCTGGCAGCCACGTCTGTTGCGTCACGCAGCGCGGCTGAGCGGCGATGCCGAGCAGGCCCGCGACCGCGTGCAGGAAGCCTGGCTGGAGATCGTCCGCGGCCTGCATCGGCTGGAGGATGTCGTCGCCTTCCCGGCCTGGGCGCTGCGCATCGTCACCCGGCGCTGCCAGCACGGCTGGTCTGAATCCGCCAAGCGCGCCGAAGAGGCGCTCGACGAGCTGCCGGATGTGCCGACGGCCGAGCAGGACTCGGCCGAATTTGCCGTCGAAGTCGGCGACGTGCTGGCCGCGATGCGCTGCTTGCCGTCCGGCCAGCGTGCGGCCCTGGCCCTGTTTCATCTCGAACAGCTGAGCGTGGCGGAGATCGCCATTGCACTGGACGTTCCGCCGGGAACGGTGAAGACCCGGCTCATGCATGCGCGGCGCAAGCTGCGCGCGCACCTTGAAGGAGAACATCATGGGCAAGAATGACGAACTGATCAGCGCGGCGCTGGCCGCCGAGGACCGCGAGCTGCTGGCCTCCCACGCCGAGCCCGGCTATTTCGCCCAGGCCACCGGCATGTTCCGCGGCCGGCTGGGCTGGGTGATCTGGTTTACCTATCTGGTCGGCGTGGCGGCGTTCGCTGTTTCGATGTATGCGCTGTGGCAGCTCTGGCAAGTCCAGGACCCGCTGGCCGCGATCCGCTGGGGCGTGCTCGCCCTGCTGTTCTTCCAGGGCACGGTGATCATGAAGCTATTCCTCGGCAGTCATATGGAAGCCAACCGCATGCTGCGCGAGATCAAGCGGGTGGAACTGCAGGTGGCGCTGCTTCGGAGCCCGGCAGGCTGAGCAGGCCGGGCCGCCCGGCCTGACCTGCCCGCGCGCTGCCCACGAGCAGGTGCTGGCCGGAGTCGAGTGTCCAGCATGCGCGCGCAAACGATTGGCTAGCGGGTCGCGGCGAAAGCGGCGTACGCGAGAGCTGTGGCGCCAAGCAGGGCGGGTGCTGCCCCGAAAAGCAGCCATCGCTGACAGCGAAGCGACCTGATCTGTGGAGTGCCAAGCTGTGACAGGGCCACAGTCAAGGCACTGATCGCGGACACCAGGGCCGACAAGGGAAACCCAGGTAGCGTCCACCCTGCGTGCCGGTCTCGCGTGTAGGAACCAGCTTGCTGGCGATCGCTTTGTACGCTGCGTCTTTCGCCAGCAAGCTTCCTCCTACGTTCGTGGGCACTCTTCGGCCATGGCGCTTCGGCTCGCAGGACTGGCTGAGGCTTGCAGGCAATCAGGACAGAAAAGGGATCGGGCCGCTTGAGAGCCAAAGGCGATGTGCGCGCGGAAGTTCCATCGACGGCCCAAAGCCTGTGTTCAGAAACGCTCGCCCACCGGCAGGTAGCGCCAGCAGCCTGCCGGCATGGCGCCCTCCGGTCCCTTGCCGAGGGCGATCCGGCCGATCCGCAGCCGGCGCATGGCGCCGGCGGCAAGGCCGACTTCGGCGCACATCGCGGCGAGCTGGCCGGGCAGGGCGCCCTTGATCGCAAAGCGCAGCCGTTGCTCGCTCTGCCAGCTGACCTTGCAAGGAGGCAGTGGACGGCCGCGCCAGCTCAGCCCGTGGGCCAGCCGGTCCAGGCCACCGGCGGCGATGTGGCCGCTGACCTCGACCACGTACTCGTGCTCGATCTGCGCGGCGTCCTCAAGCAGGCGGCGCTGGATGCGCCGATCCTGGCTCAGCACCACCAGCCCGCTGGCCTCGGCTTCCAGCGGGGTCAGCAGGGCCAGATGCTGGAAGTGCCGCTGCAGGACGCGCAGGCCGGAGCTGTCGTCGGCCCAGCGCGTCCGCGCCACGAGCAGCTGATCCATCCCGGCTCCGGGCCCGTCGCAGCTGACGCCCTCGGGCTTGTGCAGGATCAGGGTCGCCGGCTCGACGGCCTCAAGACGCGCACCGGGCAGCAGGCTGACCTGCTCGTCGCCGATCCGCTGCTGCGGCAGCTCGACCACCATGCCGTCGACGCTGACCCAGCCGTTGCGGATGTACTGCTCGGCCTCTGCACGGCTGCAGCCGACCAGCTCGGCAACGCGGCGGGCAAGGCGAATCGGTTCGGACATCGGTATCGGCCGCCGGCAAGGGCCTGCCAGTGTAGCCGGCCGTCTGCACTTGCCGCGCCGCCGATTGCTGGCACACTACGCGCCCCGCGCGCTCGGTCGCGCCTGAACCGGTATGGCGTGAAGACCCCCGAAGCCCTGCAGGCCCTGATCGAAGATGGCCTGATCGACGAAGTAGTGCGTCCGCTCAAGAGCGGCAAGGAAGCCTCGGTCTACGTGGTCCGCGCCGGCGACGAGGTGCGCTGCGCCAAGGTCTACAAGGACATGGCCCAGCGCAGCTTCAAACAGCGCGTGCAGTACGAGGAAGGCCGCAAGCTGCGCGGCAGCCGCGAGTCGCGTGCGGTCGGCCGGGCCAGCAAATACGGCCGTCGGCAGCAGGAAGCAGCCTGGAAGAACACCGAGGTCGACGCGCTCTACCAGCTGCGCGACGCCGGCTTGCGCGTGCCGCAGCCGCATGGCTACTTCCATGGCGTGCTGGTGATGGAGCTGGTCACCGATGCCGAAGGCTTCAGCGCACCGCGCCTGGGTGAGGTGGAACTCGATGCCGTGCAGGCCCGCGAGTTCCACCAGATCCTGCTGCGCGAGGTGATCGGCATGCTCTGCTGCGGGCTGATCCACGGCGACCTGTCGCCGTACAACGTGCTGGTCGGTCCGGACGGCCCGGTGATCATTGACTTCCCGCAGGTGGTCAGCGCCGCCGGCAACAATGCCGCACGCAACATGCTGCTGCGCGACGTCAATGCGCTGACCGCGTTCTTGGGCAGGGAAGCGCCCGACCTGCTCGACACCTGGTACGCCGAGGAAATCTGGGAGCTGTTCGAACGCGGCGCGCTGCGCCCGGACAGCGTGCTCAAGGGCGACTGGCGCCCGGACGAGCGCGCCGTCGACCTCGACAGCGTCCGCGAGGCGATCAACGACGCCCGCGAAGTCGCTCTGATCCGCCAGCAGGGGCGCGAGGCGCAGGACGAGGATTGATCGTTCTGCGTCGCCGCGAGCGTTTGCAGCGCCAGCCCACCGCAGCTCGACAAGACGAGTCACCGGGCCTCCAGCCGACCAGCTCAGTCGACCGACTCTCCAGCGCGCATAGTCGCCTTTCGCAGCGCAGGCCGGCGAGCTGTTGTGGGAGCGGATCGTATCCGCGACCGCGGAGCCTCGATACTGACCGCAGTCAGTGGCAAGCCTGTAGCGCTGCGGTCGCGGATACGATCCGCTCCCACATCAAGCCAAGCTTCGTTGTCCGGGTGCCGCAGGCTCAGCCGCTGTTCGGCCAGGAAGACTGACCAAGGGGCCCCCGGATCAAGTCCGGGGCAGGCACTGTCTGTTGGCGGGCGGGCGGAGAGCGAGGCTCGCAGGGGTGATCACAGGGATGAGCGCGTTTCCCTTGTGGGAGCGCCCTTGGGCGCGGCCGCGGCGTCGCGGGTTCACAACAGACCGAGGCCAGAGCGGAGCGCTGCGGTCGCGGATACGATCCGCTCCCACACAAAGCCGGCGCAATCGACGGGCCTCGAAAAACGTCTGCTTTGCGCCCGAGACAGACTCCGCAAACGCCGCCACCGTGGGCATCCCGGCGATTTCCTCCGGGCCGAGATCCCTGCACTTCAACGGGCGGCGCTGGTCTGCGCAGCCTTAGCGTCTATCATTCGCGCTTTCCGCATCGAGAACGCCGCCGACATGAAGCTGCCGTCCAGCCGGCCAGACCGCGAACCGTTAGACGCAGCAGATGACCAGGATCGGGTGATCGAGCAGAAGCGTTTCTCCAGCCGCACCCGTTTCGAGTTCGGGCGCGATGAGTTCGGCTATACCCTGCACGCCGACGGCAGCACGCGCAGCTACCGGCTCGAGTACGCCGACCTCAGCCGCGACCGCGAAACCCTGGTCGAGCGCAGCAGCTGGTGGCGCAATGTGGGGGTGATCTGGATGGCGCTGGGCGCGATCCTCGCGGTCGCCGCCTATGCCGAAAGCCAGACCCTGCGCCTGCCGATCTGGCTGTGGCTGGGCGCGGCCTGCTACGCGGTCTACCACTTCAAGGTGATCCGCTACCGGATCATCCCCGCCGAGCGCTGCAACGTGCTGATCATCGACGACGCTCGCGCCCAGGAGATCGTCGAAGAGCTGGAGCGCCGTCGCGGCGTCCAGCTGCGCGCGCGCTACGACTATCTCAGCGCTGCCGAACATCCCGAGCAGCAGCGGCATCGGATTCGCTGGCTGCAGGTGCAGGGCGCGCTGGACGAGAACGAGGTCTCGGCGCGCATGCTGCAGCTGCAGGCCATGGAATCGGCGTCAACCCAGTCGCGCCTGGAGCATGACGCCGACGAAGACTGAGCGCCGCGCTGCCGATACACCGTCACGCATAGCCAAGGACCTGCCATGTCGATCGTCATGACGCCGTTCGCGCTGACCCGGCTGTTTCCGCGCACCCCGCGGCGCAACACCATCCAGGACTGCACGGCGGCGGAGTTCGAGGCGCATCTCAATCGCGAGACGCCGTTCAAGGTGCTCGACGGCTACGCGCCGTTCTGCAAGCTGCATGTGCATCGCAACTGGACCTCGACCCGCTGCATCGCCCTGCCGATCAGTGAGGCCAACCGGCACCTGCTGCGCTCGGACTACGAGGCCCGCAGCTCGGAGGAACTGCCTGTTCTGGTGCGCTGGTTCGAAGGTGTCGAGCCGCCGGTTGCCGACTACCTGATCGTGATCCTCTACAGCCGCGAGCAGCTGGCCCGGGAAGGCACGCCGATCACCGCGGACTGGGGTGTGGTGGGCTGCCTGTACACGGCCGAGCCGGTCGAGCTGCCGATGGCGCCGATCACCCTGCTGCGCAATGCGCTGGGCGTGGAGGAGGGCGGTTCCGGCGTTGCCATCGACCGCGAGGCCTATCGGCGCAGCGTGGAGTTCTGGCGCGCGCACGCCAACTGGCGTGGCTGAGCGCCGCCTCGGCGAAGGTCGCTCAGCTCAGCCACCAGACCGTGGCGAAGCCGGCATAGGTGCCAAGGCCGGTGCCCAGGGTGCCGGCGAGGATGCCCGGCAGGAGCAGATCCATCCGATTGAGTCCGCGGGCGATCGGCAGGGCCGTCGTCGCGCCGCCGACGTTGGCGCTGGAGGCCAGCGCCAGCACCGCCGGATCGATCCGCAGCAAGCTGCCTATGCCGAATACCACCAGGCCATGCACGCCGACCGCGAGGCCAACGAAGAGCAGCAGGTGCAGGCCAAGCCAGCCCATCCCGGCCAGCGCTCCGAAGTCGCAGTACACGCCGATCACTGCAAGGAACAGATAGGCCCCATAGGTGCCAAGCATCTGCGCGCCGCGCAGGCGTTGCACGGGCGGCAGCTGGGCCGCCAGCAAGGCGAGCGTAGTCAGAATCAGTACCGAAGGAACTGGCATGCCGGCGCCTGCTGCAAGACCGGCCAGCTGTAGTGCGAGCCAGTGTCCGCCAAGCGCCAGCGCGAGCAGGGCGGCCAGCGAGTGCAGGCTGATCGCCGGCGGCGCCGCGTCATCAGCCGGGCTGGACGCGGCCGTACGTCCGTCCTGCTCGCCGCGACGGCGCAGCAGCCAGACCGGGATCGCCAGCAAGGCGATGATCCACAGCGTGGTGACCACATTATCGACGGCGTTGGCGCCGGCAAACACCGCAGCCTGCGAGGGCAGGTCGTAGTGCAGGGCAAGTGCATTGAAGTTGGCTGAGCCGCCGATATAGGTCGCGACGTACATGCCGGCCAGCGGTGCGCCGGTGGCGCCGAGCTTTGCGCCGATGCCCGTTGCGAAATAGGCGCCGACAACCCCGATCAGGGTGCCTGCCGCGCCCAGCGCAAACGCGCCGAGCATCGCAGCGCCCGCTTGGCGCAGTGCCGACAGGCGCACCTCCAGCAGCATCAGGAAGATCGACAGCGAGGCGGCATGGGTAATGGTGGCCGAATAGGCCTGCACCCCTTGCGAGGGGTTGGGCAACAGGCCGAGATTGGAAGCCAGCGCGCCCAGCACGATGGCCAGCAGGGCGCCGCCGACGGCGCGCGCGACCGGGAATCGGGTCAGCCATTCAGCGCCAGCGACAATCGCTGCCAGGGCGGCGAGGATGAACAACGAGTCGGTCACGGGGCTCACTCCGGGCTGCTTCGCACTGTCGCGGTCGTGGCGCAGGGTAGCCGGAATCTTCGCCCGGGTGGCTCTCCCCAGGACCGGCGCGGCAGAGCGAGCGCAGCGCTCGGTGAGCCGTCTTGCCTGCCGGGTCGAGGTCCGGCCCCACGCCCGCCGCCGCAGCCGCTTGTTAGCATGCGCGACAGATGAGTCCAGGCAGGAAACGATAGATGAGCAGCACTCCGCAGTATCCGATCGGTACGCCCGGCCAGCCTTGGGGCGCGGCCGAGATCGCCCTCTGGCTTGCGGGGCAGACGGTTCAGCGCAGCTATGCCGACGACGTGCTGCAGCAGGTCGACCGCCTGCGCGCACGCTTCGATACTGAATGTTATGGCGTGCTCGACTACCCGCCAGACAGCTATCCGCTGATGGCCCTGCGCAGCCTGCGCTGGGATCCGGCGCTGCCCTGCGCCCTGGTCACCGGCGGCGTGCACGGCTACGAGACCAGTGGCGTGTACGGCGCCCTGCAGTTCCTCGAGCACGACGCCGAGCGCTATGCCGGACGGATCAACCTGCTGGTGGTGCCCTGCGTAAGCCCCTGGGCGTATGAGCGCATCCACCGCTGGAACGCGGCCGCGGTCGACCCCAACCGATCGTTCCGCGCGGACAGCGCGGCGTCCGAGTCGGCAGCGCTGATGCGTCTGGTAGCGCCGCTCGCCGCCGATTTCCTGCTGCACATCGACCTGCACGAGACCACCGACAGCGACGAGAGCGAGTTCCGCCCGGCGCTGGCGGCGCGTGACGGCAAGCCCTTCGAACCGGGTGAGATCCCTGACGGCTTCTACACGGTAGGCGACAGCGAGAACCCGCAGCTCGACTTCCAGCGCGCGATCATCGACGGCGTGGCCCGGGTAACCCATATCGCGCCGGCCGATGCGAAGGGCCAGATCATCGGCTCCGAGGTCGTCACCCCGGGAGTGATCCTGTATCCGTTCAAGGCTCTGGGGCTGTGTGCGGGCCTGACCACGGCGCGTTTCACCAGCACTACCGAGGTCTATCCGGACAGCCCGCGGGCCACGCCGCAGCAGTGCAATGACGCCCAGGCCGCCGCGGTCTGCGCCGCGCTGGACTTCGCGCTGGCGAACGCTGCGCGCTAGTCAACGCGCCCGCCCGGCAGCGCCGCTGGTCGGCCGGGGCTTGCCGCTCCCGACTGGCTACCTGCCCGACGGCTTGGCATTGCTGCCAGCGATGGAATAGCGTGTAGGGTTTGCCAACCCACTCTGGACGCCCCGCATGGCGCATCACCCCCTGTTCGTTCGCTTCGGCAAGGCCTTCCAGGGCGGCCGCTTCGACGAGGCCCTGGGCCTGATCGACGAGTTGGACGCGCTGGCGCCAGGCGCGCCGCAGGTTGCCTGGCATCGCGCCCGCTGCCTGGAGGCACTGGGCCGCTTTGACGAGATCGGGGCCGAACTGGACCGGGTGCTGGCCAAGGCGCCGGACTACGCTCCGGCCCTGCTGATGCGGGCGCGCTACACCGCCGATGGCGAGGGCCCTGACGGCGACGAGGCAGCGGGTGCGCTGACCCCCGAGCAGGCGCTGCGCCGCGCGCTCGGCCTGCAGCCTGACAATGTCGAGGCGCTGGAGCTGCTTTCCGGCCTGCTGCGCTATCACGAGGGCGAGGGCAGCGAAGCCGCGCGCGCTGAGGCCGCCGCCCTGCTTGATCGGGCGATCAGGTTGGCGCCGGCGCGCGTCGACCTGCTGGAAACCCGCGCCAATGCCCTGCGCGCACAGGCGCAGCGTGAAGGGCCGCAAGCCGGTCTCGACATCGACTGCATCGAGGACGCACACGGCGTGCTCTGGCATCGCCCCAGCCTGTTGAATGCGCTCGCCGACTACGAGCGCTGTTTCGCGCTGGACGGACATCCGCGGCATGCGGCCAGCATGGGCGAGCTGCTCCTGCAGCTTGGCCGCGCCGAGGAGGCCATCACGCGCCTGGATGAAGCGCTGGCCGCCCTGCCCGAGAGTGACGCTGGACGGATTCTGGTCGAAGACTGCCGACGCCGCGCCAGCCAATCCCTACAGGCCGTTTCGGGGACTGGGAGCGGGTCGGCCAATTCGGTACAACAAGCAGAATCCTCCAGCTCGCCGCCGCCGCAAGCCGACGGAATCGGCGAAGTGCCAGCGTCGACGCGCGCTGTGTTCAGCGCAACCGAGCCGGCCGTCGACGCGCTGCGCGAGGCGCAGCGAAGGGCGCAAGCGAGCGCCCCCGCTGCGGATCCGGAAGCCGACGATGAGCTGGCCGCTGCTGTCCCATCCTGGGCGCCGCGCAGCGATGCAGCCGGCCGCGCGCAGGGCGGCGCAGCGGCAGTGCGGGATGCCGCTGACGCTGATGCTGACGTCGATGTCACAGCGGCGTCCGCCAACTCGGAACCCCTGCCAGCTGAAAGCGAGCGTTCGGTAGTCGGAAGCACCGCCGGCGCCGATCCCGCGCAGAGCGCGCCGCAAGCGGCAAGCAGCGACGAGGTCGATCCTGACGAGGCCGATCACCACGCGGCTGATACGGAAGTGGCCGATCTGCACAGCGATGACCCGGCAACGGCCATCGCCCTGCTGGCCCTGGCCGAGGCTCGCGAGCCTCAGCCTGCCATCGAGGAGGTGGATTCGACCCGCTACCCCGGCTACCAGCGTCGATTCATCGAGCGCGTCGGGCGCGAGCTTGCCTCGCTCGACATCGAATACATCGGCGATGGCGAGGCGATGGGCCTGCGCGGGCTGCGCGGGCAGCCGGTGCTGACCCGCTTCTTCGCCGACGAGGACGGTGAGGTCGGCGTCGCGGCCTACGCCTGGCGCCCGCCTTTCCCGGGTCTGGCGGCCTTCGTTCGCCTGCTCCGCGAGAAGCGCTGGAAGCTGACCGAGCACGTCGAGTGCGTCAGCCATTTCGACGACGGCACCCATCTG
Organism: uncultured Lysobacter sp.; assembly: GCA_964350895.1. GTDB lineage: Bacteria > Pseudomonadota > Gammaproteobacteria > Xanthomonadales > Xanthomonadaceae > Pseudomarimonas. Next base: position 3,405 of record CAYGMG010000079.1, on the reverse strand, counting down.
CTGACCCGACTGCAGCAGCCCGGGCGTTTTCAGCCGGGCGGGCGCGTGCAGTGCGAGAGCCTCAGGCCCGGCACCTCGTATGTCGACCTGGTCAGCCTGCATCTGCAGCGCCACGCCGCCTACCGCGCAGCGAATCCGCAGGCGACGCCAATGATCGCCCACGATGTCGAGGGTATGGACCTGCGCTGGCGCGCCGGTCAGCAGGCGCGCTGCGAGCATCGACGGGCTATCGGCTATCTCAGCGAGGCCGAGCTGCAGGCCATGCTGGCTGATATCGATGCCGATGCTGCGCTTGGCGACGCGGTGCGCGCCGAGCTTGACCGTCTGCTGCAGGGCGGCGCTGCGAACTGAGGGCGCCTTCGAGCGGATCTTGTGGCCTGCTCAGTCGAGCACCGCGACCGCCTTGACCTGTGCCCACACCTTGCCGCCCTGGGCCAGGCCCAGTTCGTGCGCCGCGCGCGCGGTAACCCGCGCAAGCAGGCTCTGCCGGCCGCACTGCAGGCTTACCAAGCGCTGCGCCGGGTGCGCTGCAGCGGCCACGGCCTGGATATGGCATTCGATCAGATTCTGGATCGATGTGTTCAGTGGGCGATCGAGGCTGAGGCTGACATCGCGGGCTTCGATGCGCAGCCGCAGCGCGCGGCCCAGCGGCACCGGTGTCTCGGTGCATAGCCATAGCCGTAGCCCATCGCAATCAACCTCGGTCAGCTTCCAGTCGGGGTCGTGTCCGAGCACCTGGCCGTGCAACAGGGCGCAGGCTTCGGCATCGGTCTCGCCGCCGCGCGGCTGCAGTGCCGGCAGCAGGGCCTCCAGTCGATCGCTGGCGCGCACTTCGCCGTTCTCGATCAGCACCAGGTGATCGGCCAGCTGCATCACCTCACTGGTCTGGTGGGTGACGTAGAGCATGGGCAGCTTGAGTTCGCGGCGCAGGGTAGCCAGCCAGGGCAGCACTTCGCGCCGGCGCGCCGGGTCGAGCGCCGACAGCGGCTCGTCGAGCAGCAGCAGGCGCGGCCGCGCAGCCAGCGCGCGGGCGATCGCCACGCGCTGCTGCTCGCCGCCGGATAGCGCGTCCGGCGACCTGTCCAGAAGCGGCTGCAGACCCAGCAAATGGATCACCTCGGCGATCCCCGGACTGCGCAGGTCGCTGCCCCGGCCCGCACCAAACAGGATGTTCTGGGCGACGTCGCAATGCGACAGCAGGCTGGGCTCCTGGAACACGTAGCCCACTGCCCGCCGCCAGGCCGGCAGCTGGATGCCGCGAGCACTGTCGAGCCAGCTCTCGCCGTCGACCACGATCCGGCCGCGCGCGCCAAGCTCAAGTCCGGCAATGGCCCGCAGCAGGCTGGTCTTGCCGCTGCCCGACGGCCCGTGAATGGCGCACACCGCCGCCGTTGGCAGGGACAGCGCGCAGCGCAACATGAAGCTGCCGCGGCTCAGCGCCAGGGTGATGTCCAAGCTCAAGGCAGCACCCGCAGCGGACGGCGGTTGAACAGGGCAAGCCCGAGCAGGACCAGGAAGGAGAACGCCAGCATGCCGGCTGACAACCAGTGCGCCTGCTGGTACTGCAGGGCCTCGACGTGGCCGAAGATCTGGGTCGAGATGACCTGGGTGCGGCCGGGGATATTGCCGCCGATCATCAGCACCACGCCAAACTCGCCAACGGTATGCGCAAAGCTCAGGATCGCCGCGGTGACAAAGCCCGGCCGGGCCAGCGGCAGGGCAACCCGCAAGAACGCCCGCCACGGCGGCTGACGCAGGGTCGCGGCAACCTCCATCGGCCGCCTGCCCATGGCTTCGAAGGCATGCTGCAGCGGCTGCACGGCAAAGGGCAGGGAGTAGACCAAAGATCCGAGCAGCAGTCCGCCAAAGCTGAAGGACAGCAGGCCCCAGCCCATCGACGTGGTGAACTGGCCAAGCCAGCCGTCCGGCCCCATCGCCACCAGCAGGTAAAAGCCGAGCACGGTAGGGGGCAGGACCAGGGGCAGGCTGACCAGGGCCGCCACCGCGCTGCGCCAGGCTGAGCGCGTGCGCGCCAGCCACCAGGCGAGCGGCGTCGACAGCAGCAGGAGCAGGATCGTGGTGGCCGTTGCCAGCTCCAGGGTCAGCTTGATCGCCTGCCAGCTCCCGTGGTCGAGCATCAGGGCAGCACCTGATAGCCGAAGGCGCCGATCAGTCGCTGCGCCGGCGCGCTGCGCAGATAGTCGAGCAAGGCGCGGGCCGCCGGCTGCTCGGCGCCGGAGGTGAGCAACACCACATCCTGGTCCAGCGGCGCGTGCAGCGCTTCGGGCACGATCCACGCCGAGCCGGCGAGCAGCGCGCCGTCGCGCCAGACTTGGGACAGGGCAACGAAGCCCAGCTCGGCATTGCCGCTGGCGACGAACTGGTAGGTCTGGCTGATGCTCTCGCCCTGCACCAGGAGCTGGCCCGGACCGACTTGTACCTGCAGATGCGCGAGCACCTGCTGCGCCGCCGCGCCATACGGGGCCAGTCGCGGGTTGGCCAGTGCGAGGCGGGTGTAAGCGCCCTCGCGCAGCGCGCGATCACTGCCGTCAATACGCTGCGGATCGGCGCTCCACAGGGCGAGCCGGCCGCGCGCGTAGGTGAACCGGCTGCCCGGTACGGCCAGGCCCTCGTCCAGCAATCGCGCCGGAATGGCTTGATCGGCGGAGAGCATCAGCGCATACGGCGCGCCATGGCGGATCTGCGCATACAGCGCGCCGGTCGCTCCCAGCGACACCTGCACCACGTGCCCGCTGCGCTGCTCGAAATCCTCAACCAGCCGTTCCATCGGCGCTGCGAAGTTCGCAGCCACCGCAACCAGCACCTCATCGCCCCGCGCCGGGGCGCAGGCTATGCAGGACAGCAGGAAGGCAAGGACAAGGCGCAAAAAAGGGCCCGGATCGGCGTTGAGTGGCGGCCAGTGTAATCAGACCCGCGCGCCTCGCACCATGCGCAGCGCAACGCCCGCCCAGGCAACCAGCGGTAAAGAGAATTCCGAGCAGCGAGCATTGACCGCAGGCGCTTGAAACAACCAGAGTCCGGGGGTAGGGCTTCACCGAGGAAGCCAAGTTGGAGCCGGCGAGAGGGGCACGGCCGTGCCGGGAGTGCGCGTTCGTGGAGGACCGACTTGGGCGCAATCCGGACATTCATAGGGTGCGCCTTGGGCGCACCGGGCGTACCGTCCGAACGCCCGTATCGAACCTTGGGGCGCCCATCTGTTGTGGGAGCGGATCGTATCCGCGACCGCAGCGCGACAGGCTTGCCACTGACTGCGGTTGGATCGAAGCTCCGCGGTCGCGGATACGATCCGCTCCCACAGAAGGCCGGCGCGATGGATGGGCATCGACGAGCGGCAAATCTGCGCAAACCGGACATCCATAGGGTGCGCCTTGGGCGCACCGGGCG
>CAYGMG010000078.1:0-17546 GCA_964350895.1 uncultured Lysobacter sp. | reverse complement strand
GGGGTCGGCTTCTCTTTGGTTACTTTCTCTTGCCGAAACAAGAGAAAGTGACTCGAGCTGCCCGCAGGGCAGATCGAAACGCTGTCGATCTTGCTTGCAAGAAAAGGGCCCCATTCGCCGGCCAGGGCGAACGGCAAATATGCGCTGCATCCAGCCAGCCGCCGGCTCCGTCTTCCGCGATGTATCGCGTAATGTTCTCGCGATGAAGGCACCGGTGATCCTGCTGCATGGGCTGTGGATGCGTCGGCCGGCGCTGTGGCTGCTGGCGCGGCGGCTGCGTGAGACGGGCTTTGCGCCGCGGCTGTTTGCCTACGCGACGCTGTGGTCGCGGCCGGAGCGCTCGCTGTCGCGGCTGGCTGACTGCGTGCGGGGGGCGGGTGCCGGGCCGGTGCATCTGGTCGGGCACAGCCTTGGCGGGGTGATGGCGCTGGCGGTGCTTGGGGCGTACTCCGACCTGCCGCCTGGACGCGTGGTCTGTCTAGGCTCGCCGCTGGCCGGAAGCGCCGCCGCGCGGCGCTTGCGCGAGCTGGGCCTGCCGTGGCTGGGTGGGCGTAGCCGCGCCCTGCTTGAACAGGGAGTTCCGCTTCCAGCAGGGCGCGAGGTCGGGATGGTGGCCGGGACCCGCGCCATCGGCGCGGGGCGCTGGCTGGGCAGCTTCGATGGCGCGCACGACGGAAGCGTGGCAGTGGAGGAGACCCGGCTCGCCGGGCTTGCCGATCACCGCTGTCTGCCGCACAGCCATTCCGGGCTGATGTTCTCGGCCGAGGCAGCCCGGCAGACCGCGTATTTTCTTCGCCACGGACGATTCGCCGCGGGCTGAACAGTTCTCGACAAGTCGCCCGCGCAGCGAAAGGCTGCGCGGGCGCGAGGATCAGCCGTTCCCCGGTCCCAGCGCGCGGCGCGGGAAGGGCGGCGGTGTGGGGGCCTTGGGCGGCGCAGACGGCAGCTGCTTCATGATCTCCTCGATGGCGCGGTCGAGCTGCGGGTCGCGTCCAGCGTTTAGGTCCTTCGGCCACTGCTCGACCTCGATGTCCGGCGGCACGCCGACGTTCTCGATGGCGTAGCCGTCCTCGGTCCAGATGGCGAGGTTGGGCGCGGTGATCGAGCCGCCGTCCATCAGGGTCGGGAAGCCGAGGATGCCGACCAGGCCGCCCCAGGTGCGCTTGCCGATCACCGGGCCGAGCTCGAAGCGCTGGAACATCCAGGGCAGCAGGTCGCCGCCTGAACCGGCAGTTTCATCGGCGAGCATGACCTTGGGCCCGAAGATGGCGCCACGCGGGGTGACGTGCGGGGCGCCGTAGCGCATCACCCAGCGGGCGACGAAGGGCCGGCGCAGGATGTCGATGTAGTAGTCGGCGACCAGGCCGCCGCCGTTGTAGCGTTCATCGACGATGATCGCCTCGCGCTCGGACTGCGGGTAGAAGTAGCGTTTGAAGCTGGCATGGCCGCTGCCGCCGGTGTCGGGGACGTGCACATAGGCCACCCGGCCGCCGGTTTTCTCGCTGACGTAGCGCAGATTGTCCTCGACCCAGGCGCGGTAGCGCAGGCCGGTCTCGCTATCGACCGGCTCGACGGTCAGTTCCCGCGATCCGCTGCCGTCGGCGTTCGGGCCGACGCGGATGCGCAGCTGGCGGCCGACCCGGTTCTCGAACGCCGCGTAGAGGTTGTCGCTGGCGGCCAGCGGCTCACCGTCGACTGCCAGCAGGTACTCGCCCTCGCGCACGTCGATGCCCGGTGCACGCAGCGGGGCGCGCAGGTCCGGATCCCAGTTCAGACCGCCGTACACGCGGCTGAACTGCCAGCGGTCATTTTTGATCGCGTAGTCGGCGCCAAGCAGGCCGACGCCGATCTTCTCCGGTGCGCCGATGTACTCGCCCGATCGCAGGTAGCTGTGACCGACCGACAGCTCGCTGAGCATCATCTGGATCAGCCGGTCAACGTCGTAGCGGGTGGCGGCATGCGGCAGCAGGGCGCGGTACTTCTCGCCCACCGCCGGCCAGTCGGCGCCGTGGAAGTTGCTGGCGTAGAAATAGTCGCGGTTGATCCGCCAGGCTTCATCGAGGATCTGCGCCCACTCCGCGCGCGGCTCGACCCGCACGCTGATCGCGTCGAGATTCAGCTTGCCCTTGCCGCCCTCAAGCTTGTCGGCGACGTCGGTGGCGAACCAGTTGTCCTTGACCTGGTAGAGGACCTTCTTGCCGTCACTGGACAGGGCAAAGGCCTCGACGTTCTCGGCCAGGGTCTTGGCCTCGCGTTTGTCGAGGGTGAAGCGCTTGAGCTCGCCGGGGCCGCCGAAGCTGGCGAAGCTGAGCAGGCCCACGGTCTCGATAAAGTAGATCTCGCCGCTGGCACCCACGGCGAGGTTGCGCCGGGTGGCCGAGCCGACCGGCAGGGCGACGATGCGGTCGGCGATGCGCTCGAAATCGATGCGCACCTGGACACCGCTGTCCTTGGCGTCCTTGTCCTTGCCGTCGTCCGGCTTCTTCTCGTCCTTCTCGCTGGCGCCCGGCTCGTCACTCTGCGGCGGCAGCGGGTGCGGACCATCGCGGCGCAGGGTCACTGCGTGCAAGGAGAAGGTCTGGCCCATGTCGGCGCTGATCTGCGAGAACCAGTCCTTGACCGGGCCGGCGTCGGTGGAGGCCAGCAGATAGAGGAACTCGCCCTTGGGGTCGAACACCGGTTCTATCGCTTCGGACAGGCCGTCGGTGATGGCCGTGCTGCGCCCGCTCTCCAGCGAGTGCACGTAGACGGTCTGGATCAGGCCGGCGTTCTGCACCGTGTAGGCCAGCCAGCGCGAATCCGGCGACCAGCTGGCGCGCATCGGGTTGAGCGGGGTGTAGACCGGCTCGCTGGCGACCTTGGTCGCCTTGCCGCTGGCCATCGTCAGGATCCACAGCGACTGGCTGTTGTCGCGGTAGGAAACATGCTTGCCGTCTGGCGAGAAGGCCAGCATGTCGTAGAAGCCGGCGCCGTCGAGCGCATAACGCTTTGCTTGCGCGCGACCGTCCTGATCGGCGACCTGCAGGGCGTATTCACCGCCGGCATCGGAGAACCAGGCCACCTGTTTGCCATCGGCCGACCAGGCCGGGCTGCGGTCGTGCGCGCCGGGCGTCTGGCTGAGATTGCGCGGGTCGCCCTTGTCCGCGGGCACGCTGACGATCTCGCCGCGGAACTCCAGCGCCACCCGCTTGAGATCGGGCGAGGGCGCTGCGCCGCGCACCCACTTGCCGCCCTTGGCGATGCGCGGACGTGTCTCGGCGAGGTCGGAGACCGCTTGAACCGAGAGTTTCACCGGCTGCGCGGCGCCGGCATCGAGGCGATGCAGCCAGCCGGCGTGTTCGAATACCACGCTGCCGTCCGCGCCGGTCGAGGGCGAGGTGAGCGGGAAGTCGCGCAGCGCGGTCAGCGCAGCAGGCTGGCCCTGTCCGGGGGTCCAGGCGTACAGGTTGAACTCGCCGTCGCGGTCCGAGCGGAACAGCAACTCGGCGCCGCGCCACAGCGGATCGGTGTCATTGGCGCCGGATGCCGGCTTGGGCACTTCGGTTACCGAGTAGTCGGACAGGCGCATGATCCAGATCCGGCTCTGGGTGCCGCCGCGGTAGTGCTTCCACTGGTTGAAGCGCTCGCCCAGCGGGGTGTAGGCGATGAACCGGCCATCCGGGGACAGCGCCGCCTTGTGACCGTGCGGCACCGGCAGCCGGGTCGGCACGCCGCCCTGCACCGGAACGGTGTAGAACTCGGTGAAGCGGTTGGTGTGGACGCCGCGCTGCGTGGTGAAGAGCACCGACTTGCCATCCGGCGTGAAGCCGCGGACCAGATCGGTCGATGGATGCCAGGTCAGCCGGCGCGCCTCGCCGCCGTCGGCCGGCATGACATACACGTCGGTGTTTCCGTGATAGTCGGCCGAGAACGCCAGCCATCGGCTGTCCGGGGAGAAGGCCGGCGCCTGCTCGCGGCCGGCGGCCGAGGTCAGCCGGCGGGCGGGGCCGCCGTCGCGGCCGGCAAGCCAGAGGTCGTTGTCGTAGGCAAACGCGATGCGGTCGCCGCCGTGGGCGGGCTCGGACAGCATCCGGGTATCGGCGCTGGCAGCCAGCGGCAGGGTGGAAAGCAGGGCGACGGTCAACCAGCGCATGCAGGACACTCCACAGGTGTGAAGCCCGGAGTGTAGCGGTCGCGCTCTCTGCCTGCCGGTGTCGAAGGTCCTGCCGCCGCTATACTGCGCCGCTGGTTTTTGCATCACGGAGCAGGCGTGGCGGGACATTCCAAATGGGCCAACATCCAGCATCGCAAGGGCAAGCAGGACGCGGTGCGCGGGCGGATCTTCACCAAGCTGGTGCGCGAGATTGGCGTTGCTGCGCGCGCTGGCGGCGGTGATCCGGCCGGCAACCCCCGCCTGCGCCTGGCGCTGGAGAAGGCGATTGCCGCCTCGATGCCCAAGGACAACATCGAGCGCGCGATCAAGAAGGCCACTGGCGAACTGGAGGGCGTCGACTACGAGGAGCTGCGCTACGAAGGCTACGCGCCGGGCGGCGTTGCGGTTCTCGTCGACTGCATGACCGACAACCGCCTGCGCACCGTGGCCGATGTGCGCTTTGCCTTCGGCAAGTCCGGCGGCAACCTCGGCACCGAAGGCTCGGTCGCCTTCCTGTTCCGCCGGCTCGGCGTGCTCAGCTACGCGCCGGGCGCCGACGAGGAGGCGATCACCGAGGCGGCGATCGAAGCCGGCGCCGAAGACGTGCAGGTCAACGCCGAGGATCGCTCGATCGAGGTGTTCAGCACGGCGGAGGACTACCAGCAGGTCAAGGAGGCGATGGAGGCCGCCGGCCACCCACCGGATGAGTCCGAGGTGACCTTCCGCGCCGACACCCAGGTCGCGGTCGAGGGCGAGACCGCCAAACAGGTGGTCAGGCTGCTCGAGCGTCTGGAAGAGCTCGATGACGTCCAGGCGGTGTACTCGAATGCCGATTTGCCTGGTGATGCGTATGAGTAGCGAAGTGATTGGTGATTTGTGATTCGTGATTCGTCAGAAGCCAGCGGCACGCCGCGCTCGATTGCCGCGGTCGGTTTCCGGCCGGGCTCTGGAAGCTCGCGGGCTGCTGCTGTTGCGAATCACCAATCACCCATCACCAATCACGAAACGAATCACGCACCGCGCGCCGGAGGCGCGCGATGACCAGAATCCTCGGCATCGACCCCGGCTCGCAGCGCACCGGCGTTGGCATCGTCGACGCTGATGCCACCGGCCGCTGCACCCATGTGTTCCATACCGCCCTGGTGGTCGGCGGCGAGAAGGACTTCCCGCGCCGGCTGAAGGCGATCTTCGACGGACTGCAGGCACTCATCACCGAGTACGCGCCGCAGGAGATCGGCATCGAGCGGGTGTTCCTGGCCAAGAACCCGGACTCCGCGCTCAAGTTGGGCCAGGCGCGCGGCGCGGCGATCTGCGCCGTGGTCAACCGCGAACTGCCGGTGTTCGAGTATTCGCCGATGCAGATCAAGAACGCCGTGGTCGGCCGCGGCGTTGCCGAGAAGACCCAGGTCCAGCACATGGTCGGGGTCTTGCTTGGCGTCAGCACCAAGCTGCAGGCCGACGCCGCGGACGCGCTGGCGGTGGCCATCACCCATGCCCATTCACGGGGGCTTGCCGATCGCACCGGCCTGCTGCCCTCCCAGATGATGCGAAGGAGAGGCTGGCGATGATCGGTCGTTTGCGTGGCCAACTGGTGTACAAGCAGCCGCCCTGGCTGATGATCGACGTGAACGGCGTCGGCTACGAGCTGGAAGCGCCGATGAGCACGATCTACGACCTGCCCGAGCTGGGCCGCGAGGTGACCCTGTTCACGCACTACGCGCAAAAGGAAGACAGCGTCTCGCTGTATGGCTTCCTGAGCGAGTCGGAGCGGCGGCTGTTCCGCGATGTGCAGAAGGTCACCGGGATCGGCGCCAAGATCGCCCTGGCCATCCTATCCGGGGTCAGCGTTGCCGAGTTCGCCCGCCTGGTCGCCGGCAGCGAAGTCACCGCGCTGACCCGGATTCCCGGCATCGGCAAGAAGACCGCCGAGCGCATCGTGGTCGAACTGCGCGATCGCGCGGCAGACTTCGGCAGCGGCGGCGCCCTGGGCCAGCGCGGCGCGGTGCCGGCCGACCCGCAGGCCGAGGCCAGCGTCGCCCTGCAGCAGCTCGGCTACAAGCCGCCGGAAATCCTCCGCCTGCTCAAGGGCGTTCCCGAGGGCGGCACGGCCGAAGAGATGATCCGCCACGCCCTGAAGGCGGCGTTGAAGGCCTGAAAGCGGTGATTGGTGATTGGTGATTCGTGATTCGCAACAGCGGGTCCGCGCGGCCTGCGACTTCCTGCTACGGCCGAGGCGAATCCAGCGTGGGCTGCAGCCTGCTGAGGGCGTCAGCCCCGGCGTACCGACTTAGGGTAGGCTTCGCAACCGCGGTCTTTTGTTCATCCGGGCCGACGAACCGCACACTTTCGAGTTGGTCGAGAACCGTGGCCGGCGGACGGCGTCATCCGGGCCTCCGCAGCCCTCTCTTGCGAATCACCCATCACCAATCACCAATCACGACCCCCTAAATGACCGACCGCGTTGTCTCAGCCGATGCCGCCCTCGACGACGAGGGCCTGGAGGCATCGATCCGCCCCAAGCGACTGGACGAGTACCTCGGCCAGCAGCCGGTGCGCGAGCAGATGAAGATCTTCATCGAGGCGGCCAAGCGGCGCAGCGAGGCGCTCGACCACGTGTTGATCTTCGGCCCGCCGGGGCTCGGCAAGACCACGCTCTCGCACGTGATCGCCAACGAGATGGGCGTGCAGCTGCGGCAGACCTCGGGGCCGGTGATCGAGCGCGCCGGTGACCTCGCTGCCCTGCTGACCAACCTGCAGCCGCATGACGTGCTGTTCGTCGACGAGATCCATCGCCTCTCGCCGGTCGTGGAGGAAGTGCTGTATCCGGCGATGGAAGACTTCCAGATCGACATCATGATCGGCGAGGGGCCGGCGGCGCGCTCGATCAAGCTCGACCTGCCGCCGTTCACCCTGATCGGCGCCACCACCCGCGCCGGCCTGCTCACCGGCCCGCTGCGCGACCGCTTCGGCATCGTCCAGCGGCTGCAGTTCTATTCGGCTGGCGAGCTGACCGACATCGTCCGCCGTTCGGCCAAGATCCTTGGCATCGCCTGCGCGGCTGACGGTGCTGCCGAGATCGCCAAGCGCTCGCGCGGCACGCCACGTATTGCCAACCGCCTGCTGCGCCGGGCCCGCGACTTCGCCCAGGTGATGGCCGACGGCGCGATCACCCGCGAAGTCGCCGACGGCGCCATGGCCATGCTCAAGGTCGACGCTGAGGGCTTCGACGAGCTGGACCGGCGCCTGCTGCGCTCGATCATCGAGAACTTCGACGGCGGCCCGGTGGGCGTGGAGTCGCTGGCGGCCGGGCTGTCCGAGGAGCGCGGCACGCTGGAAGACGTGATCGAGCCGTACCTGATCCAGCAGGGTTTTCTGATCCGCACCGCGCGCGGCCGGATGGCCAGCGCCAAGGCCTATCGCTACCTTGGGCTGCGCACGCCGGCCGGAAAAGCCGGCGATCTGTTCGACGCGGAGGCGGGGCCGAGCACGTGAGCGCACTGCCGTTCAGCATCGCGCTACCGATCTACTGGGAAGATACCGACGCGGGTGGGGTGGTCTACCACGCTCGCTACCTGTGTTTCCTGGAGCGCGCGCGGACCGAATGGCTGCGCAGCCTGGGCGTGGTCCAGCAGGCGCTGAAGCACGAGCATGACCGGGTGTTCGCCATCCGCGGCATGCAGATCGACTTCCGCCTGCCGGCGCGCCTGGATGACGTGCTGCAGGTGCGGGTGGATGCGGTGCAAGCGGGGCGAGCCAGCCTGCGCTTTGAGCAGTCGATCCTGCGCCGGGACGGGCAGGGCGACAGTTTGCTGATCGGCGCCACGGTCAAGGCGGCCTGCCTGTCGGCAAGCCGCTTCAAGCCCTGCGCTATCCCCGAACACATCCGCCGGCTATTGCCTGTGGAGCATGACAAGCAAGACAACCCACCGAATCGAGTTGGAGCGGAGTGACGATGAGCAAGCAATGGTGGTCGCAGGGCGCGCTGGCGCTGACCGCGCTTCTTTCCGCGGCGGGCGCGCTGGCCCAGGAGGCGGTGCCCGCCGAGGCCCTGCCGGCCGATCCGGCGGCTGCCGACACCATACCCGCCGCCGCTACGGTCATCGGCCAGGATCTGAACCTGTGGCTGCTGATCCTGCACGCGTCGATCCCGGTGCAGTTGGTGATGGTCCTGCTGGTGCTCGGCTCGGTCGCCTCGTGGATGATCATCTTCCGCAAGAAGGCCCAACTCGACGGCGCGCGGCGCGGTGCCGACGCCTTCGAGGAGCGCTTCTGGTCCGGCGCCGACCTGTCCGCCCTGTTCCGCGATGCGACCAAGGCCGAGCGCAGCATCGGCGGGCTTGAGGCGATCTTCGAGGCCGGCTTCCGCGAGTTCGCCCGACTGCGGCAAAAGCGCGGCGTCGATACCCGCACCCAGCTCGAAGGCGCCCAGCGTGCGATGCGCGCCCAGCTCTCGCGTGAGGTCGATGATCTGGAGCACAACCTCGAGTTCCTCGCCAATGTCGGTTCGATCAGCCCCTACGTCGGCCTGTTCGGCACCGTGTGGGGAATCATGATCAGCTTCCAGGGCCTGGCCAACGTCAAGGAGGCGACCATCGCCACCGTGGCGCCGGGCATCTCCGAGGCCCTGGTCGCCACCGCGATGGGCCTGTTCGCCGCGATTCCCGCGGTCTGGGCCTACAACCGCTACGCGACCAAGGTCGAACGCCTGCACTCGCGCTACGAGGCCTTCGCCGAGGAGTTCAGCTCGATCCTGCAGCGCCAGTCGCACGTGGAAGATCACTGATGCGCGGCGCCATGACGCCATCGGTGCCTGCTTTCCCGCTGTCCTGCTGAGCGGCCTCGGGGAACCCCGTACCGCCCTTTCGCGCGTTGCAATCGGCGGGTCCTGACCCGCCCTACGGTAGCCAGATATGTCCGCATCGTTCTCCGGAAGCCGCCGCAAGCGGCGCAAGCTCAAGGCCGACATCAATGTCGTGCCCTACATCGACGTGATGCTGGTGCTGCTGATCATCTTCATGGTCACCGCGCCCTTGCTCAACCTGGGCGTCGACATCGAGCTGCCGCAGTCGAATGCTCGGCCGATCGAGCAGCAGAAGGACCCGGTGATCGTCGAGGTCACCGCGGAAGGACGCTTCTTCCTGACCCTGCAGGGCGCCAAGTCCGAGGAAATCGACGAGCAGACCCTGCTGCTCAAGGTCGGCGCCTTTGTCCGCCAGAATCCGCAGGTGCCGGTGCTGGTCGGCGCCGATCGGCGGATCGACTACGGCACAGTGATGGCCGTGCTCGGTCAGCTGCAGCAGGCCGGCGTGCCCAAGGTTGGCTTGATGAGCGCGCCGGCCGAGCCGGCCGGCCAGCCCGGACGCTGAAGGCCGCCCATCGACCATGAGTTCGCAGCGTGACAACTTGCGCGCGTTCGCCCTCTCGCTGGGCGTCCATCTGCTGTGCGTGCTGCTGATCAGCGCAGGCGTCTGGTGGACCCGTACCGAGGCGCCGCTGAGCGTCGCTGGCAGCGTGGTCGAGGCGACCCTGGTCGCCGCGCCGGCGTCATCCAGCGCAGCGCCCGCGCGCCGCGCCGAGCCAGAACCGGCAGCGCCGCCGCCGCAGCCGCGACCAACTCCGGCACCGCAGCAGGCCGAGACTCCGCCGCAGCCGACACCACAGGCGCCGCCGCCGCAGCCGGACACCCGCGACACCGAGGCCGCCGCACGCCTGGCGATCCAGCAGGCCGAGGAAAAGGCCCGCGAGGAACAGCGCGAGCGACGCCGCCAGGAGCAGGTCCTGCTGGAACAAAAGCGTCAGCAAGAAGAAGCCGAGCGCCGCGAGCGCCTGCGCAAGCAGCAGGAAGAGCGCGACAAACAGCTGGCCGAGATCCGCCGCCAGCGCGAGGCCGCCGAGCGCCAGCGCAAGCTCGAGGCCGAGAAACTGGAACAGATCGCCGACGCCCGCAGGCAGGCCTCCGAAGCCGCCGACGCACGCGAGTCGCCGGCCCAGCAGCTTGGCAACAACGGCGTCGACAACAGCCTGCTCGGGCGCTACCAGCTGGCCATCCAGCAGGCAGTCCAGCAGAATTGGCTACGCCCTGAGTCGACCCGTCCGGGAATCCGCTGCACCCTGCTGATCGTGCAGATTCCGGGCGGCGACGTAATTCAGGCCAGCGTCAGCACGCCGTGCAATGCTGACCAACTAACGCGACGCTCCATCGAGGCGGCCGTGCTCAAGGCGCAGCCGCTGCCGTACAGCGGATTCGAGTCGGTGTTCCGCCGCGAGATCCGTTTCACTTTCCGCTACGACGGTGAATAGAACGATGCCCCGACTGCTGCTTGCTTTCGCCTTTCTTGCCATCGGCCTGCTGTGCGTCCGCGACGCCCGGGCCCAGGCCCTCGAGATCGACATCATCGGCGGCAACGCCGCGGCCCTGCCGATCGCCGTGGTCGGCATGGACTACGTTGGCGCGGGCGTTGCGCCGGATACCGACATCGCCGCGGTGATCCGCGCCGACCTCAACCGATCCGGCTCGTTCCGCACCCTGTCCGAGCAGGACATCGTCGAGAAGCCGGCGCGCCTGGCCGACGTCAACTTCGCCACCTGGCGCCTGCTCAAGCAGGACTTCCTGCTGGTCGGCCGGGTGCTCGACAACACGGACGGCGGCTACCGCGCCGAGTTCGAGCTGATGGACGTCGCCAAGCAGGAGCGCATGCTGGGCCTGGCGCTGGCCGGCCGCGCCGGCAACATGCGCGATATCGCGCATCAGATCGCCGATCTGGTCTACGAGAAGATCCTCGGCGTGCGCGGCGCGTTCTGGACCCGCATCGCCTACGTCACCGCCAGCGGCCTCGGGCAGAACATCCAGTTCTCGCTGATGGTCGCCGATGCCGACGGGCACAACCCGCAGACCGTGGTCCGCTCGCGCGAGCCGCTGCTGTCGCCGGCCTGGAGCCCGGATGGCCGCAAGCTGGCCTATGTCAGCTTCGAGCGCGGCAACTCCTCGATCTACATCCAGGAGATCGCCACCGGCGCGCGCGAAGTGATCGCCAGCTTCCGCGGCATCAATGGTGCGCCGGCGTTCTCGCCGGACGGCACGCGGCTCGCCCTGACCCTGTCACGCTCGGGCAATCCGGAGATCTACGTGATGGATCTGGCGAGCAAGGCGCTGACCCAGATCACCCGCCACTGGGGCATCGACACCGAGGCGGTGTGGCTGCCCGATGGCCAGTCCCTGCTGTTCACCTCGGACCGCTCGGGCAAGCCGCAGATCTACAAGGTCTCGGCCAGCGGCGGCGAGCCGCAGCGTGCCACCTTCCAGGGCGAGTACAACGCCCGCGCCACGGTTTGCTGCGACGGCAAGAAAATCGCTATGGCGCAGGGTGCTGGAAACGTTTATCGTATTGCGGTTTTGGACAAAACCTTTGGCGAGCCGGGGCAGTTCCTTACCCTGTCACCCGGCAACCTGGACGAATCGCCTAGCTTCGCACCGAACGGAAGCATGGTCCTCTACGCGGCGCGCGAGGGAAAGCGCGGCGTGCTTTACGCGGTCTCCGCCGATGCGCGGGTCAGACAGCGACTTGTTCTTGCCGATGGCGACGTCCGGGAGCCCGCCTGGTCGCCGTACCGGCAGCGTTGAAATCAAGGACGGGCTGTACCGCTGCACCGCAACACCTAGGTTGTCCTACCCCCCGAAATACACTCGAACCACAGGTAATCCAAAATGAACAACACCACCCGCATCCTGCTCGCCGCCGCGCTTTGCGTGACGATGGCCGCCTGCGCCAAGAAGGTGAAGGAAGAGGCCCCGCCGCCGCCGCCGCCGCCGGCTCCGGCTCCGGCTCCGGCCCCGATTGACGACGGCAAGTACGATCCGTCCGACCTCGACACCGACAGCTGCCTGCGTCAGCGCGTTGTCTACTTCGATTTCGACCAGACCAATGTCAAGGCCGAGTTCGCCGCGATCATGAGCTGCCACGCCAAGTACCTGCGTGACCGCCCGAGCGCGCGCATCTCGCTGGAAGGCCACGCCGACGAGCGCGGTACCCGCGAGTACAACCTCGGCCTCGGCGAGCGCCGCGGCAACGCCGTCTCCGACGCCCTGCAGGGCAACGGCGGCAGCGCCAGCCAGCTTGGCGTCGTCAGCTACGGCGAAGAGCGTCCGACCTGCAACGACAGCGGCGACAGCTGCTGGGGCCAGAACCGTCGCGTCGAAATCGTCTACACGGCGAAGTAAGTGATGCGGTCGGGTCTGCGCAAGCTGACCCTGGGCACGGCGGTCCTCGCGACCGCCGTTGCCTTTTCGGTGTCGGCACAAAGTTCGCGTCTGAGCCTTGCCGAGCGGGTAGCCCGCCTCGAACAGGATCAGGCACAAGGCAATTCCAGCGAACAGACGCTGGAACTGCTCAACCGTATCAACCAGCTGCAGTCCGAGGTGCAGTCGCTGCGCGGCCTCGTCGAGCAGCAGGGTTTCGAGATCGAGTCGCTGAAGAAGCGCTCGCGTGACCAGTATCTCGACCTCGACAGCCGGATCGGTCGCCTCGAAGGCAACCCGCTGGCTGCCGATCCCGCTGCGGTGGTTCCCGAGGGCGTGACCCTGCCGGGCAATGCCACGCCGCTGGCCGAGGCCCCCACGCCCAACGTCACCACGCCGACGCCGGTGCGCATGGAAGAGCCCGAACTGCGCGAGCCGCTGGCGGCGCCATCGCAGACCGAGGGTCTTGCCGGTGCCGGAGAGGCTGCCGCGGGCGCTGAGGCGATCGCCAATCCTGCCGATGAGCGGCGGATGTACGAATCGGCATTCGATGCGCTCAAGGAAGGTCGTTACGCCGAAGCCGCGCGCCGCTTCCAGGGCTTCCTCAACGCCTATCCGAACGGCGAGTTCGCGCCCAACGCGCACTACTGGCTGGGCGAGAGCTACTACGTCACCCAGAACTACCAGATCGCGTTGGACTCGTTCCGCACCCTGCTGGCCCAGTTTCCGAGCAGCAGCAAGGCGCCGGACGCCCTGCTCAAGGTCGGCTACTGCCAGTACGAGCTGCGCCAGTGGGCCGAAGCCGAAGCGACCCTCAACCAGGTCGTCGAGCGTTATCCGGAAAGCACCGTGTCGCGTCTGGCCCAGGGCCGGCTGCGCGCGCTGCGGCTGGAGAATAGGCAGTAGGCGCGCGTGATTCGTGATTCGTGATTGGTGATTCGCAAGAGCACGAGACCACGCCGCAGTTGCGAGCGCTCGTGGATGGCTGGGTTTTGCGCCCATCTTCCATGGCTGCGTAACGTAGCCACGGATCGCCATGAACACCACGAATCAGGCATCACGAATCACCAATCACGCCGGCGCAGAGCGCCGGCTGAAGCTCACCGAGATCTTCTGCTCGCTGCAGGGCGAGTCGCGGTCGGTGGGCTGGCCGACGGTGTTCGTGCGCCTGACCGGCTGTCCGCTGCGCTGCAGCTGGTGCGATACGGCGTACTCCTTCCACGGCGGTGAGTGGCGCGACTTCGACGCGATCCTTGCCGAAGTTGCCGGGCACGGCGCGCGGCATGTCTGCGTCACCGGCGGCGAGCCGCTGGCGCAGAAGCGCTGCCTCGATCTGCTGGTGGAACTCTGTGATCAGGGCTACGAGGTCTCGCTGGAGACTTCAGGCGCGCTGGATATCGGCAAGGTCGACCCGAGGGTCAGTCGGGTGGTTGACCTCAAGGCGCCGGGTTCCGGCGAGCAGGCGCGCAACCGGCTGGAGAATCTCGCCCTGCTGACCCCGCGCGACCAGCTGAAGTTCGTGCTTGCCGACCGTGCCGATTTCGACTGGGCCGTTGGCATGCTCGCCGAGCACGCGCTGTCCGGCCGCTGCGAGGTGCTGTTCTCGCCGGTGTGGGAGTCGCTGCCGCCGGCCCAGCTGGCGCAGTGGATTCTCGACGCCAGGCTGCCGGTGCGCATGCAGGTGCAGCTGCACAAGATCCTCTGGGGTGAGTCCCCGGGACGCTGACAAGGAACCGGATACTCGATGGAACAGAATGTGAAGAGGGCCGTGGTGCTGGTCAGCGGCGGCATGGACTCCGCCGTGGTCCTGGCCATGGCCCGCGAGCAGGGCTTCGCGATCCATGCGCTCAGCGTGTCCTACGGGCAGCGGCACACCTCGGAGCTGGATGCCGCCGCGCGCCTGGCCGACAGCCTCGGCGCCAAGGCGCACAAGGTGGTCAGCGTCGACCTGCGCAGCATCGGCGGCTCGGCCCTGACCGATGACATCGAGGTGCCGGAGTCCGGCGGTGCCGGCATCCCGGTGACCTATGTGCCGGCACGCAACACCATCATGCTGTCGATCGCGCTCGGCTGGGCCGAGGTGCTCGGTGCCGACGACCTGTTCTGCGGCGTCAATGCGGTCGACTACTCCGGCTACCCGGACTGTCGGCCGGCCTTCATCGAGGGCTTCGAGCGGCTGGCCAACCTCGCCACCAAGGCCGGCGTGGAAGGCCACGCGCTGCGCATCCACGCACCGCTGATCTCGATGACCAAGGCCGATATCGTCCGCGAGGGCCTGCGCCTCGGCGTCGATTTTTCTGCCACGGTCAGCTGCTACCGCGCCGACGCCGAGGGCCGCGCCTGTGGCCATTGCGATGCCTGTCACCTGCGCGCCGAAGGTTTTCGCGCAGCAGGCGTTGCCGACCCCACCCGCTACCTCCCGGCTGTCGGCTGAGCGCACGGCTTCACGCCGTATCGCTTGAGCCTGCTGCCGGTCATGTCTACACTTCGCCCCCTTGTGCATCGTGGGTCGTTAGCTCAGTTGGTAGAGCAGCGGACTTTTAATCCGTAGGTCATTGGTTCGAATCCAATACGACCCACCACACGCACAGCCCGGCCGGTTGGCCGTTGCGCCCTCGCCGGATGAGCGAAGCGGCCCGACTTCTCTGACCGATCCCTGTTTGCCGGCGGCGTCATGCGGCGCAGTTCAGCAGCGCCCGCGCTGTCTGTTCCGTGCGTGTGAGCTGCGCCGCAGTCGCTCCCTGAAGGCCAGCACCGCGCTCCGGGCAGTGTGTGAGCGCTGGGCCACGCCCACTTGCTGGCGGACCTCACAGCGCATCTGGCGCTGGATTCATCCAGCGACGGCGCAGGGCCGCGTGGCGGAGTGGGCATCGACTGGTTTGCTTGCCGACGGGATGATCACGGACCGGGGCCTAGCGTGGCCAGCATGTCCTTGAGAAGGTCCAGCCATGTCCATCCTGTTCGGATGCTTCCGGTCTTCCGCTCGCGGCGCGACAGCGGCCCTGTTCGCGTGCGTTGCCCTGGCAGGCATTGCGATGGCTGCTGAGCCGGACGATGCGCTGCGCGTCAGCGCCACCAGCCTGCCCTGGCTGGTGGTGAACGATGACGTGATGGGCGGGATCTCGCGCAGCCGGATCGCTGCTGAAGAAGGCGTACTGCAGTTTCGCGGCGATTTGTCGCTGGCGAACAACGGCGGATTCGCTTCGATACGCAGCCGCGGAATCGGTTCGCTGGATCTGGCCGGTGCGGCAGCGCTGCAGCTTCGCGTGCGCGGCGACGGCAGGACCTACCAGCTGCGCGCCTACAGCGATGCGCGCTTCCGCGGTCGCGAGGTGGCTTACGTGGGCGACTTCGACACCGTGGCTGGAGAGTGGATCGAGGTAAGCATCCCTATCGCAGGAATGCCGCCGCGCTTTCGCGGTATGGATCTGCGCGGTCCGGCGCTTGAGTCCGCCGATATCAGCGGCTTGGGCGTGATGCTCGCCGACAAGCGCGAAGGCAGCTTTGCGCTGGAGATCGACTGGATCGGCGGCGCTCGCTGAGCAAGCGCCGCGCGTCGTCGGTCACTTGTCGGCCTTGCCCCACAGCGCTTCCAGACGGGCATCGCGACCACAGCCGTAGCGGTAGTAGCGATAGCGCACCGGATTCTTCAGGTAGTAGTCCTGGTGGTAGTCCTCGGCCGGGTAGAAGCGCGTGGCATCGAGAATCTCGGTGGCGATCGGCGCATCGAAGCGTCCCGACTCGGCCAACGCCTTGAGGCTGGCCTCGGCCTGTGCACGCTGCCCGGCGTCGACCGGGAAAATTGCGCTGCGGTACTGCGGCCCGCTGTCGCAGAACTGCCGGTTCACCGCCAGCGGATCGATGTTGCGCCAGAACACCTCAAGCAGTTTGGCGTAGCTCACCCGCGACGGGTCGTAGCGGATCTCCACCGCCTCGATGTGCCCACTGCGCCCCGAAGACACCTGCTGGTAGGTCGGGTTCTCGACCTCTCCGCCGATGTAGCCCGAGGTGGTCGAGAGCACGCCGTCGAGCTTGTCGTAAGGCGGCTCCATGCACCAGAAGCAGCCGCCGGCGAAGATCGCCACCGCCTCGTTGCCGGAATCGCCGGACGCGGTCGCCTCGCTGCTCGCGGACGATGGCGCCATGCTCAGGGTGAACAAGCTCGCCAGGGTGATCGCGCCCAGGGCCGCGAAGATCAGTCGATGGATCGTGCGTTTCATGGTCGATGGCTCCTCTCAGGTTCGCAGCGCGGGCAGGGATTCGCCCTCGGGCACAAAGCGCAGGGCCACGCCGTTGTTGCACCAGCGCTGCCCGGTCGGCGGCGGGCCGTCGTCGAACACATGGCCCTGATGCCCGCCGCAGCGGATGCAGTGGTACTCGGTGCGCGGCCAGAGGATCTTGTAGTCGGTCTTGGTGCCCATCCGCCCCTTGATCGGCCGGGTGAAGCTCGGCCAGCCCGTGCCCGACTCGTACTTGTCGGCGGCATCGAACAGCGGCAGGAAGCAGGCCGCGCACCGATACAGCCCCGGGCGCTTCTCGGCATTCAGCGCGCTGCTGCCCGGGCGCTCGGTGGCCTCCTCGAACAGCACCTTGTAGGCCGGCTCCGGCAGCAGCTGCCGCCATTCCTCGGCGGTCTTGCGCAGCGGCACGATCTCGCCATCCAGCGGCGGATCTTCCGCGCGCAACCGCGAGGCCATCAGCAGCGGAACCGCTGCAGCCAGGCTGGTGAGCAATCGACGTCGATTCATCTGGAGCCTCCATGTTGCGTTGCCGGCCACTGTGGACCTGTCGCTGATAAGGAGGCGTGCAGAGCGGGTAAACGGTTCGCCCCCGAAGGCAGGCCGAGTTGGCTGGGCTTCAGATTGAAAGCGTCGCTGCGGCGCAAGGAGTGGCCACTGACAGCCGGGCAGGGGGGCATATCTCGCCGAGTGCTCGACTCAGAGCCTCACAGGGCGCCTTGCTGAACACTTGCTCTGTAGGCGCTTGCTAAGCGCGTGCGGAAGCTTGGTGCGGACTGACCGAGCGCGGGCTGCCGATCCGAAGGAAAACCTCCGTGGCGGACGCGCTTGGGGCTTAGTTGATCGGCAGCTATCGGCCAGGGGTGAGCGTTACCGATTGCTAAGTTTGGGCGCATATTTGCCGTTCGCGCAGCGAACTCAACGCCTGCTTCTTGAGCGG
>CAYGMG010000077.1:0-17582 GCA_964350895.1 uncultured Lysobacter sp. | reverse complement strand
CCGCAGCCCACACCCGGCGAGTTCATCCTCTGGCACGAGGCGCGGGTGATTGGACGCGGGCGGGTCGACGAGGAGGGCGTCCTGCATCCCGAGCGGCTGTTCAAGACATCCTCGCAGCAGGTCCAGGAGGCCTGATCGGGCGGCGATTTGACCGGCTTCCTTGAGCGGATCGTCGCGGCCGGGCTATACTTGAAAAGCTTTACACGCGTTTTTTCTTTCCAACCGGCGGGCCAGGCGGTGCCGTGGTCGTTTCCGCGGTTCCTGCCGACTTCGCATCTTACGAGGCACACATGTCCATCGACACCAGCAAGATCATCAACGAATACAAGCGCGCTCCCAACGACACCGGCTCCCCGGAAGTGCAGGTCGCCCTGCTGTCCGCGCGCATCGAGCAGCTGACCGAGCACTTCAAGGTGCACAAGCAGGACCACCACTCGCGTCGTGGCCTGCTCAAGCTGGTCAACCAGCGTCGCTCGCTGCTCAGCTACCTGAAGAGCAACGATGCCGACCGCTACAAGACGCTGATCGAGCGTCTCGGCCTGCGCCGCTAAGCCTGGTCGGACCCGCCTGGCCGGCCATGCGCCGGCCTCCCGGCCGTGATCCGGCCAGAATCGAAGACAAGGGCATTACAACGTGGCGAAAGTAACCAAGACCTTCCAGTACGGGGCCCACACGGTCACCCTCGAAACCGGCGAGATCGCACGCCAGGCCGGCGGTGCGGTGCTGGTGAGCATGGGCGACACCGTTTTGCTGGTCACCGCGGTGGCCAACAAGGGACTGCGTGACGGCATCGACTTCTTCCCGCTGACGGTCGACTATCAGGAGAAGTTCTACGCCGGTGGACGCATCCCGGGTGGCTTCTTCAAGCGTGAGGGTCGGCTGACCGAGAAGGAGACGCTGACCTCGCGGCTGATCGATCGTCCGATTCGCCCGCTGTTCCCGGACGGCTTCCGTCACGAGGTGCAGGTCATCGCCACCGTGATGTCGATGAACCCGGAAATCGACGGCGACATCCCGGCGCTGATTGGCGCCTCGGCAGCCCTGCGCCTGGCCGGCGTGCCCTTCAACGGCCCGATCGGCGCGGCCAAGGTCGGCTACAAGGATGGCCAGTATCTGCTCAACCCGACCGCCAGCGAGCTCAAGGAGTCGCAGCTGGAGCTGGTGGTTGCCGGCACCCAGAAGGCGGTGCTGATGGTCGAGTCCGAAGCTGCCCTGCTTTCCGAGGAAGTCATGCTCGGCGCGGTGATGTACGGCCACCAGCAGTTGCAGGTGGTGATCAACGCGATCAACGAGCTGGTCGCCGAAGTCGGCGCCAAGGATTTCCCGTGGCAGCCTGCCGCCGCCAACACCAGCCTGATCGACGCCGTGAAGGGTGCGGTCGGTGATCGCCTGGACAAGGCCTTCGAGCTGCGTGTGAAGAGCGAGCGCAAGGAAGCCATCTCGGCGATCCGCAAGGACGTCCACGCGCAGATCGCCGCGCAGATGGAGAGCAACGGCTGGACCGCCAAGCAGGTCGACGCCGAGTTCGGCGAGCTGGAGTACCAGGCCATGCGCGCCAAGGTGCTGGACACCAAGGTTCGCATTGACGGCCGCGACCTGAGCACGGTGCGTCCGATCAGCGTGCGCACCAGCGTGCTGCCGCGCACCCATGGTTCGGCGCTGTTCACCCGCGGCGAGACCCAGGCGGTGGTGGTGATCACCCTGGGCACCGCGCGCGACGGCCAGATCATCGATTCGGTGGCGGGTGAGTACAAGGAAAACTTCCTGTTCCACTACAACTTCCCTCCCTACTGCACCGGCGAGACCCGTCCGATGCTCGGCCCGAAGCGCCGCGAGATCGGCCACGGCCGTCTGGCCAAGCGCGGCGTGCTGGCGGTGATGCCGACGCTTGAGGCATTCCCGTACACCATTCGCGTGGTCTCGGAGATCACCGAGTCGAACGGTTCCTCGTCGATGGCCTCGGTGTGCGGCTCCTCGCTGGCGCTGATGGATGCCGGCATCCCGATCAAGTCGCCGGTGGCGGGTATCGCCATGGGCCTGGTCAAGGAAGGCGAGCGCTTTGCGGTGCTGTCGGACATCCTCGGTGACGAGGATCATCTCGGTGACATGGACTTCAAGGTGGCCGGCTCTGCCGAGGGCATCTCGGCCCTGCAGATGGACATCAAGATCGAGGGCATCACCGAGGAGATCATGAAGATCGCCCTGGCCCAGGCCAAGGACGGTCGTCTGCACATCCTTGGCGAGATGGCCAAGGGCCTGTCCTCGCATCGCCCGGAGATGTCCGAGTACGCGCCGCGTCTGCTGACCATGCGCATCCATCCGGACAAGATCCGCGAAGTGATCGGCAAGGGTGGCTCGGTGATCCAGGCGATCACCAAGGAGACCGGCACCACGATCGACATCCAGGACGACGGCACCATCGTCATCGCCTCGGTCAACCGTGCGGCGGCTGAAGCTGCCAAGGCGCGGATCGACCAGATCGTTTCCGACGTCGAGCCGGGCCGGATCTACGAGGGCAAGGTCGCCAAGCTGATGGACTTTGGTGCGTTCGTCACCATCCTGCCGGGCAAGGACGGTCTGGTCCACGTCTCGCAGATCTCCAACGAGCGCGTCGAGAAGGTCTCGGACAAGCTCAAGGAAGGCGATCTGGTCAAGGTCAAGGTGCTGGAAGTCGACAAGCAGGGCCGTATCCGCCTGTCGATGAAGGCGGTGCTGGAAGACGCCGAAGGCTGATCCGCGGGCCTGACCACGCAGTAAATGGAAAAAGCGGACTCCGGTCCGCTTTTTCTTTTCTTGCGCCAGCGCAGGCTCGCCGGTCATGGCGGCTTGCTAACATGCCGGCGTGGCCACCGTCCGGAAAGGCCAGGCAGAGGAGTTCGCATGAGCGGCAAATCCCCCGAGAGTCCCGACCTGTTCGCCCACGGCAAGCAGTTCTGGGATACCTGGACCGGCTTTGCGCAGAACGCAATGGGTGGCCAGACACCGCAGTGGGGCGCGCCTGCCGAGGTGTTTTCGCGGGCCATGCCCGACAGCTTCTCCGACGCCGGACATGCCGCGGAGTCGATGGCCGAGCAGGGGCGGCAGTTCATGGAGTTCCTGCAGGCCGCAGCCTCGCGGATGGGTGCGGGCAATCCGCTCGATGCGAGCAAGGTCAGCGAGCTGTGGCGTGGCTCGATGGGCGCCGGCAATCCGCTGCTCGACGCGCTGCGCGCGGTGAACGGCGAAGGCGCGCGAGGCTTCGAGCAGGCCGGCCGCGATCTGCTTGAGCTGCTGGCACCGATGCGGCGCAGCATCGAGGCCCAGTTCGACCAGCCTGCCTTTGGCTATTCGCGAGAGCGACAGGCGCACTGGCAGGCGCTGCAGAAAGCTGCCGCCGAGCACGGCCAGGCGCAAGCCGCCTACAACGCGCTGCTGCTGCGAGCCAGCCAGCGTGGCATGGAGTATTTCGAGAACCAGCTTGTCGAGCGCAGTGAGCCGGGACGACAGATCGATTCCGCACGCGCCTTGTACGACCTGTGGGTAGACGCCGCAGAGCAGGGCTATGCCGAGGTGGTGATGACGCCCGAGTTCCGCAGCGCCTATGCCGACCTGGTCAACTCGCAGATGCGTTTGCGCCAGCGGGTGCAAGCCGAAGCCGAGCACCAGGCCGGGCAGCTCGGCATGCCGACGCGCAGCGAGCTGGATGGCGCGCATCGCAAGCAGCATGAACTTGCCAAACAGGTGCGTGCGCTGCGTGCGGAGCTGGCGGAGTTGAGCAAGCGCACTGGCGAGCGTATGCCGGCGGGCAGCGCCAAAGCCGCGCCGAAGGCCGCTGCGCCTGCGCAGTCGAAGGCGGCTGTCCAGTCCAACAAGGCCTCAAAGCCCAAGCCGAAGTCGACATCCAGGTCGGCAGGGCGCTCCAAGGCGAGCAAGGCGTCGGTCGCCGGCAAACCGGCCGCCAAGTCCACCGCGAGTGCGAAGTCCAAGTCCGGCGCTGCGCCGTCCAAGTCCGCGCGCCGTCGCGCCAAGTAAGGAGTCGCGTCGATGTTCGGTCCCCTGAACTTTGGTCCAGAGCGCCTCGCCGAAGAGGCGATGCGCATGCAAAAGCAGCTTGGCGCAGGCCTGAAGTCGCTGCGCGAGGTCGGCGACTACGACTACGGTTGCACGCCGAAGGAGGCTATCCACCGCGATGGCAAGGCGGTGCTCTACCGTTTCGTCGGCGAGCGCAAGCCTTCGCGGCGTACGCCGCTGCTGATCAGCTACGCACTGGTCAATCGCCCATATATGGTCGACCTGCAGGAAGACCGCTCGATCGTCCGTGCCCTGCTTGAGGCGGGACATGACGTCTATCTGGTCGACTGGGGCTATCCCGACGGCTCCGACCGCTTCATGGACCTCGACGACTACATCAACGGCGTGCTCGACGGCTGCGTCGATGTGCTCCGCGAGCGCCATGCGGTGGACGGGATCAACCTGCTCGGGGTCTGCCAGGGCGGCGCGTTCTCGCTCTGCTATGCGGCGATGCATCCGGACAAGCTGCGCAATCTGATCACCATGGTCACGCCGGTCGACTTCCACACGCCGGACAACATGCTCTCGCACTGGTGTCGGGATCTCGACATCGACCTGTTCGTCGACACCCTGGGCAACGTGCCGGGCGACCTGATGAACTGGTGCTACCTGACCCTCAAGCCGTTCCGGCTGAACGGGCAGAAATACCTGGGCCTGATCGACGTGCTCGACCGTCCGGATGATCTGCGCAATTTCCTGCGCATGGAGAAGTGGATCTTCGACTCTCCCGACCAGGCCGGCGAGGCCTTCCGCCAGTTCATCCGCGACTTCTACCAGGGCAATAAGCTGATCGAGGGCGGGCTACGCATCGGCGAGCACGAGGTCGACCTTTCGAGGGTGAAACTGCCGGTGTTGAACATCTTCGCCGAGCAGGATCATCTGGTTCCGCCGGCCGCCTCGCGCGCGCTGTCCCGGGTGGTCGGCAGCAAGGATTACTCCGAGCTGAGCTTCAAGGGCGGACATATCGGCATCTACGTCTCCGGGCGGGCGCAGCGGGAAGTGCCGCCGGCGATCCACGCCTGGCTGGCGCAGCGAAGCGATTGAGTACGGCTCTCGGGCGCAGGCGAAGCCTGATTCGCTGCGCCTGATCCGCGAGTTCGGATGACCGCCCCAGCGAACATGACGCACGCCACGGCCGACGCCACGGCGGAGGCGCGACGCCGGTCGCCCACCGTCAACCTGGCCGGCGCGGCGCTGTGGGCGACCCTGCTGCTGTATCCAGTTGCCTGGGCGCTCGGTCTGCAGGTATCCAACAGCTACTGGTTCCTGCCGGTGGGCATCCGGGTAGCTGCCCTGCTGCGGGTGCCGGTACGCTGGTGGGGCGGGCTGCTGCTTGGCGAGTATGTCGGCGCTTCCGCGCTGATCCTCTGGTACGACGGCAGCTTCACCCTGGCCGGCTCGCTGATGGCCAACGGCGTGCCCTGGGCGATGTACGCCATCGCCGTACTGGTCTGGCGCCGGCAGACCGGTGAGCGCCTGCCACGCACGCCGCAGTCGTTCGCGCAGCTGCTTCTGGTCGGCCTCGCGGCGGCAGCGCTGACTGCGGTCAACCTGCTGGCCCTGCGTTGGATCGATGGACGCCTGATCACCGATTCCGCCGCCGACGAGCTGTTCGCGCTGATGGTCGGCGACTTCGTCGGCATGGTCCTGCTTGGCCCGGTACTGGTCCAGCTGGGCGATGCGCGGGCCGCCTGGCGTATTCCGCGGGTCTGGCGCGAGCTGTTCTACAGCGTGCTGCCGCTTGCCGCGGTCCTGGTCCTGGTCTCGCAGAACCAGCCTGCTGCGCTGCCCTACGTCGCGCTGTTCGCCCTCGCGCCACCGCTGTGGCTGGCGCGCAGGGCAGGCTGGCGTGGCTCGGCGCTGGCATTCGCGCTGACCAGTGCGGTGGTCTACTGGGCGACCTCGCGCCAGGTTTCCACGCAGATTGCCTCCTTGCTGCAGTTCTACCTTGGCCTGGTCGGTTCGGCCGGTCTCGTGCTCGGCGCTTGGGTGGGCTTCGAGCGCAGGTTGCGCGGCCGGCTGGAGCGCGGTCTGGATGAGCTGGCCGATGCCAACGCCCGTCTCGAAGCGCAGACCCGCGAGATGCGCGAACTCGGTCGTCGCCTGGTCCGTGCGCAGGAGGACGAGCGGGTGCGCATCCGCGCCGACCTGCGCGGCGAGATGAGCCAGCAGATCTCCACGCTGGGGACCCAGCTGTCCCTGCTGGTGCGGCGCGTGGATCGCCCTGAGCTGATGGCCACGCTCGACGGGCTGCGCTCGCACGTGCAGGCGCTGCGCGACGCGGCGGAGGACGTGCTGGAGAACCTGCAACCGCGCGCCATGGTCAGTGGCGGGCTGCTCGGGGCGATCCGCAACGGCCCGCCGGCCCGCGCCCTGGAGTCGGCCGGCGTCCACCTTGAGACCAGCGTGAGCGGCGATGAGGCGGCCCTGTCCGATGTCGACCGCATGCAGGTCTATCGTCTGGCACAGCACATGGTTTCGCTGAGCCTGCGCTATTCGGATACCCTGCAGATGCGCTTCGATGTCACCCTCGGCGTCGAGCGTCCGGCGCGGATCGACATCGACGCCAGCCTGCGCTGCAAGACTGCGCTGAATGCCCAGGTAGTCGCCGCCGAGCCGGACATCCAGGCCATCCGCGATCGGATGTTCGCCTGCGGCGGAGACACCGCGATCGACATCGACGAGGGCGGAGCGCTGCGCCTGCGCTGTCGCTTCGAGGCGGCGGTCGGCAACGGGACGAACGCCGGGCCTTGAGCCATGCGGCGCGGCCGCCGGCTCAGAAACTCATGAACTGGCCGCCGTTCACCGGAATCAGCGCGCCGGTGATGTAGT
Source organism: uncultured Lysobacter sp. (assembly GCA_964350895.1). GTDB lineage: Bacteria > Pseudomonadota > Gammaproteobacteria > Xanthomonadales > Xanthomonadaceae > Pseudomarimonas. The sequence goes on along the minus strand of CAYGMG010000077.1, from coordinate 10,700 downwards.
CGGCCTGGTCCTCGCACAGAAAGGCGGCGACCCGCGCGATATCCTCGGGCCGCCCCATCCGGCCGACCGGAATGCCGGCGACGATCTGCGCGCGGATGTCCTCGCGGATGGCACGGGTCATCTCGGTGTCGATGTAGCCTGGCGCGATGCAGTTGGCGGTGATCCCGTGGCGTGCGCCCTCGCGGGCCAGCGACATGGTGAATCCGTGCAGGCCGGCTTTTGCTGCAGCGTAGTTGGTCTGCCCGAACTGGCCGGACTGGCCATTGACCGAGCTGATGTTGACGATCCGGCCGAAGCCGCGCTCCATCATCCGCGGCAGCAGATGCCGGCATAGGTTGAAGGCGCTGTCCAGATCGACCGAGAGCACCGCGCGCCAGGTTTCAGGGTCCATCTTGCGCAGGGTCTGGTCGCGGGTGATGCCGGCGGCGTGGACCAGCAGGTCGATCGGCCCGTAGCGTTGCTCCCAGTCGTCGATCTGTGCGCCGCACTGGGCGAAGTCGGTGACGTCGAGCGGTTCGAAACCGATCTCGCCGCGTCCCTCGATGGCGCGCTGGAAGCGGCCCAGCGCCTCGGCGCGGCCGCCCAGATCAGCGGCGATGACGCGGTGGCCGCGCGCGGCCAGCGCAAGGCAGATGGCCGTACCCAGGCCACCGATGCCGCCGGTGACGACGGCAACGCGGGAATCACTCATCGGAACACTCCAGAATCAGGCGACGCCCGCGGCGATGGCGCGGGCGAGGGTGGCGCGTGCGGGGTTCAGCGCCCGCTCTTCGGCGGCGGTGGCGTCTTGGCCGCTTCGCCCTTGGCGGCGCGCAGGTTGCCGAGCATGCCGGACTGCATCTGCTTCCAGACTTCGAGATTGCGCTCGGTCAGCTGGTTGAGCATGGTCCAGGGCGTCTGTCCGAGCAGGCTGCCGAGCTGGCTGCGGAACTGCGTCTGCTGGTCGAGGAACAGTTGCATGCTGCGTTCCAGATAGCTGCCCATGAAGCCCTGCAGCGAGTCGCCGTAGAAGCGGATGATCTGGCTGAGCAGGCGGGTCGAGAAGATCGGTTGGCCGCGCTCCTCATGCTCGGCGATGATCTGCAGCAGCACGGTGCGGGTCAGGTCGTCACCCGAGCGCGCGTCGCGCACCTCGAACTCGACCCCTTCGGTGATCAGCTGGCGGACGTCTTCCAGAGTGATGTAGCTGGAGATCTCGGTGTCGTACAGGCGACGGTTGGGATACTTCTTGATGACGCGATGGGCAGCCATTGGAACGCCAGTGACACGGAATGCGCCGCAGCATCGCGCAGCACGGCGGGCGATGCAACTTGCCAGCGATGCAGCATGCGTCCGGGCGCGCCGGCGACGCGCCGTGGCGTGGCAGAATAGTGCGGTATGCCCGCTTTCCGGGCCAGCGGAGTGTTGCCTGTTCCATGCGCGTTCTTGTCAGCAACGATGATGGCGTCGACGCCCCCGGCATCCGGATGCTCGGTGACTACCTCAGGGCGGCCGGACACGAAGTCACCATCGTCGCGCCGGATCGCGACCGCTCCGGCGCCAGCAACTCGCTGACTCTCGACCAGCCGCTGCGCACCAAGCAGGTCGGCGAAGGCATCTTCAGCGTTTCCGGCACGCCGACCGACTGCGTGCACCTGGCGCTCACCGGCCTGCTCGATGACGAGCCGGACATCGTGGTGTCCGGGATCAACAACTTCGCCAACATGGGCGACGACGTGATCTATTCCGGGACCGTTGCCGCTGCGATGGAGGGCCGCTTCCTCGGCCTGCCCGCGATCGCCATGTCGCTGGCCACCGGCAACCACCAAGGGCGCTTTTTCGAGACCGCGGCGCGCGCCGCCTGCGAGATCATGGCCCGCTTGCTGGTCGATCCGCTGCCGGCCAACACCATCCTCAACGTCAACGTTCCCGACCGCGCCTGGAGCGACGTCAGGGGCTTCGAAGTCACCCGGCTTGGCCAGCGTCATCGTGCCGAGCCCTGCGTCGCGCAGCAGGATCCGCGCGGGCGCACCGTGTACTGGATCGGCGCGGCCGGTGAAGAGCAGGACGCCGGGCCGGGAACCGACTTCCACGCGGTGCGCATGGGCTGTATCTCGATCACGCCGATCCATGTCGATCTCACCCGCTACCAGGCGCTGGAGAAGGTTTCCAGCTGGGTGACCGGGCTGAGCCAGGTGCTGACCCGATCGTGATGAGTCCGGTGTTCAAGCTGGGCTCCGCCGCGCAAGGGCTGGGCATGACCTCGCAGCGTGCGCGGGATCGGCTGGTCGACGCGCTGCGCGCCGGCCGCGCAGCCAACGGCCGCGCCATGGAGCCGATTCGCGACGCGCGGGTGCTGGAGGCGATTCGCCTGATGCCGCGTCACCTGTTCATCGACGAGGCGCTGGCCAGCCGCGCCTACGAAGACACCGCCTTGCCGATCGGTCTTGGTCAGACCATCTCCCAGCCCTGGGTGGTGGCGCGGATGACCGAGGCGCTGATCGAGAACGGGCCGCCGGCTCGGGTGCTGGAGCTGGGCACCGGCTCGGGCTACCAGGCCGCCTTGCTGGCGACCCTGGTCGACGAGGTGTTCACCGTCGAACGCATCGACGAACTGCTGCGCACCGCGCGGCGGCGCTTTCGCAAGCTCGGCATCGAGAACATCCGCTCGCGCTACGATGACGGGCGGATGGGCTGGCCCGAGCACGCCCCGTTCGACGCGATCATCGTCACCGCGGCCGGCGAGTCGATCGATCCACAGCTGTTCGCCCAGCTCGCGCCGCACGGGGTCCTGGTCGCTCCGGTCGGCCCGCCCGACGCGCAACAGCTGCTGCGCTACCGGCATGACGGCGAGCGCTGGCAGGGCGAGTCGCTGGGCATGGTCAGCTTCGTGCCGCTGCTGGCCGGAGTGCGCTGATGCGCCTGTTCGGTGCGCTGTACGACCGCTGCCTGCTCTGGTCGGCGCATCCGCACGCCGAGCGCTACCTCGGCGGAATGAGCGCGGCGGAATCGATCTTCTTCCCGATACCGCCCGACGTGATGCTGGCGCCGATGGTGCTGGCAAGGCCGGGACGCTGGTTTCGTTTTGCCACCATCTGCACCCTGGCGTCGGTGATCGGTGGTCTGGTCGGTTATCTGCTGGGCGCCTTTGCCCTGGAGGCGATCTGGCCCTTGCTCGAGGCTTCGGGCAAGACCGCGACCTTCGAGCAGATCCAGTCGCTGTTCACCCGCTATGGTTTCTGGATCGTCTTCGCCGCCGGTTTCACGCCGATTCCGTACAAGGTCTTCACCATCGCCTCGGGTGCCACCGGCATCGGCCTGATTCCGTTCACCCTGGGCTCGCTGGTCGGCCGCGGCGGGCGTTTTTTTCTGGTCGCTGTCCTGGTCGCCTGGGGCGGCCCGCGGATGGCGCCCCTGCTGCGGCGCTACGTGGAGGCGATCGGCTGGGCCGTGGTAGCCGCTGTGCTCATCGGCGTCGTCTGGTGGGAATGGACTCGTCCATGAGCCGCTGGCTGCGCCGCGCCCTGTTGCTGGTCCTGCTGGCGCTGATCGCCGGCTGCGTGCCGCAGCGCTCGGTGCGGGTGGAGCCGGTCGATCGACCCGCCCCGCGCAGCGCGCCCGCCGGGCTCTACGAAGTTCGCAGCGGCGACACCTTGTACGGCATCGCTTTCCGCCATGGCATGGACTACCGCGAGCTGGCCAGCCTCAACGGGATCGGCGCGCCGTATACGATCTATCCCGGTCAGCGCTTGCGGCTGCGCGCTGGCGCGGGTGCCGGCAAGCCGGCGCCGCGACGCGGGCCGGCGGCAGGCGTGGTCACGCCGATCGTCACCGCGCCGCCCAAGCCCGCGCCGAATCCCGCAGCGCCGACTACGCCCGCACCACCGGTCGCTGCGACGCCCGGCGCTCCCGCTGCGCCGACCGCGCCTGGCGCGGTCGCTCCCGGCCCATCACCCGCTGTTCCCGCGAAGCCGCCGGTCACCCTGAGCAGCGGCACACCGGGCTGGCAGTGGCCGAGCAGCGGCCAGATCATCGGCCGCTACCTGGCTGGTGATCCGACGCGGCAGGGGATCAACCTGGCCGGCAGCTCGGGCGAGCCAGTGCGCGCGGCAGCCGATGGCGTGGTGGTCTATTCGGGATCAGGGCTGATCGGCTACGGCGAGCTGATCATCGTCAAGCACAACGACACCTGGCTTTCGGCCTACGGGCACAACCGCAAGCGTCTGGTCGGCGAGGGCGAGGCGGTGCGCGGCGGCCAGCAGATCGCCGAGCTCGGGCGCACTGGCACCAGCCGCGACATGCTGCACTTCGAAGTGCGCAAGAACGGCAAGCCGATCGATCCGCTGGGCGTGCTGCCGGCGCGCTGACGGCGCTGCAGGCCGGTGCTCGCGGGAAGCCCGCGACCGACGTTCAGTCGCCGCGCTTGTCGAACACGAATGCCGCCAGGACCTTGCGTCCCTCATCGGCAAGCAGATTGAACGTGCGCGCTGCGGCGCCGTTGTCCATGCACTCGATGCCTATGCCGCGCGACATCAGTCGCGCCTGCAGGCGCGCGGGGAGGAACAGCTGCTGCGTGCCGGTGCCGAGCAGGACCAATTGGGGCGCTGACGCGGCCAGCGCATCGATCGCTGACTCGTCGATCTCGGCAAGACAGGTCGGCGGCCAGGCGCTCCAGCCATCGATGCCGAGAACAAGGCTGTGCCTGATCGTCTGCTCGCCGATGCCCAGCCCATCAGCCGCCAGCCAACGCACCCGCAGGCCGGCGTCGGGCAGCTGCTGCTGCAGACTCACGGCGCGCGCGGGAGGACGATCAGCGGCTGTTTGGCATTGCGCAGGAACAGCACGGCGATATTGCCGATGCGCTGTACCAGGGCCGCGCCGGTTGACTTGAGCAGGGCGTCGATCAGCGCCTCGCGCTCGTCGCGATCCTCGGCGGCGAGCTTGACCTTGACCAGCTCGTGGCGATCGAGGGCGAGCTTGAGTTCGGCGATCAATGCCTCGCTCATGCCCTTTGCACCCATCAGGATGACCGGCTTGAGATGGTGGGCTAGGGCGCGCAGGTGGCGCTTCTGTGCGGCAGACAGGATTTGGGCCATGACCGGTGGGGCAGGTCGAGAAAGGCCGGCAAGGGTATCATGGCGTTCCGTCCGCCGATGTCATCCCATGGCCCGCAGCCGCAGCAGCCACCGCTGGTTGAAGGAGCACTTCTCCGACCCCTTCGTGAAGAAGGCCCAGGCAGAGGGCCTGCGCTCGCGCGCCGCCTACAAGTTGGAGGAGCTTATCGACCGCAATCGCCTGCTGAAGAAGGGCATGCGAGTGGTCGACCTGGGCGCCGCGCCGGGGGGCTGGTCCCAGGTGCTGGCCCGCGAGTTGGGCGAGAGCGGACTGATCGTCGCCATGGATATTCTGGAGATGCCGCCGATCGCCGGCGTCAGCTTCATTCACGGTGATTTCAGAGAGGACGAAGCACTGTCGCGGCTGGAAGCAGCGCTGGAAGGGCAGAAGCTCGACCTTGTGTTGTCCGACATGGCCCCCAATATGACCGGAGTGGAAGCAGTCGACCGGGCGCGAGCGATGTACCTGGTCGAGCTTGCCCGGGATTTCGCGGATGCGCACCTCGCCGCGGGCGGCAACCTGCTGGTCAAGATGTTCCAGGGCGTAGGTTCAGACGCCTACCTGATGGACCTGCGTCGCCGCTATGCGAAAGTGCAGGTGAAAAAACCGGACGCGTCGCGCAAGCGATCCCCGGAAGTCTACGTTCTGGCGACGGGCCGCAAGGCAAGCTGACGGCAGGGCACTCGGCTCGAATGAAGGAAGCAAGGCAGACGCGATGAACGACCTGGCCAAGAACCTGCTGCTCTGGATTGTGATCGCCTTCGTGTTGATGGCGGTGTTCCAGAGCTTCGCCCCGCGCGGCGGTGGCGTGCAGAGCCTCAACTACGACGAGTTTGTCGCCCAGGTGCGCTCGGATTCGATTGCGAAGGTGCGCATCGAGGAAGACCGCGTCACCATCAATGGCGAGCGTCGCGACGGCAGCAAGTTCACGACGATCAATCCGGGCGACAAGGACCTGGTCAATGATCTGCTGAATCACCAGGTGCAGATCGAACAGGCGCCGCCGCCGAGCGGACCGTCGCTGACCTACATCCTGATCAATCTGCTGCCCTATCTGATCTTCATCGGCATCTTCATCTTCTTCATGCGCCAGCTGCAGAGCGGCGGCGGTGGCCGAGGCGCGATGAGCTTCGGCCGCTCCAAGGCCAAGCTGCTCGCCGAGGATCAGATCAAGGTGACTTTCGCCGACGTCGCCGGCTGCGACGAGGCCAAGCAGGAAGTCTCCGAGCTGGTCGAGTTCCTCCGCGACCCGGGCAAGTTCCAGAAGCTCGGCGGCAAGATTCCCCGCGGCGTGCTGATGGTCGGCTCACCGGGTACCGGCAAGACCCTGCTGGCCAAGGCGATCGCCGGCGAGGCCAAGGTGCCGTTCTTCTCGATCTCCGGATCCGACTTCGTCGAGATGTTCGTCGGCGTCGGCGCCTCGCGCGTCCGCGATATGTTCGAGCAGGCCAAGAAGCACGCGCCGTGCATCATCTTCATCGACGAGATCGACGCCGTCGGTCGGCATCGCGGTGCCGGTCTTGGCGGTGGTCATGACGAGCGCGAGCAGACCCTGAACCAGCTGCTGGTCGAGATGGACGGCTTCGAGGGCAGCGAGGGCATCATCGTCATCGCCGCAACCAACCGCCCCGACGTGCTCGACCCGGCCCTGTTGCGTCCGGGCCGCTTCGATCGTCAGGTCGTCGTGCCCCTGCCCGACGTGCGCGGACGCGAGCAGATCCTCAAGGTGCACATGCGCAAGGTGCCGCTGGCCGACAACGTTGAGCCGAGTGTGATCGCACGCGGCTGCCCGGGCTTCTCCGGTGCCGACCTTGCCAACCTGGTCAACGAGGCGGCGCTGTTCGCCGCGCGCGAGAACGCCAAGGAAGTGCGCATGACGCACTTCGACCGGGCCAAGGACAAGATCATGATGGGCGCCGAGCGGCGTTCGATGGTGATGAGCGAGGACGAGAAGAAGCTCACCGCCTATCACGAGGCCGGCCACGCCATCGTCGGCCGCGTCGTGCCCGAGCATGATCCGGTCTACAAGGTCACCATCATTCCGCGCGGTCGCGCGCTGGGCGTGACCATGTACCTGCCGGAGGGCGACAAGTACTCGCACAACCGCACCCAGATCGAATCGATGCTGTGCTCGCTGTATGGCGGCCGGGTCGCCGAGGAGCTGATCTTCGGCACCAACAAGGTCACCACCGGCGCCAGCAACGACATCGAGCGGGCGACCCAGATGGCGCGCAACATGGTCACCAAATGGGGCCTGTCAGACGAGATGGGTCCGGTCGCCTACGGCGAGCAGGAGGACGAGGTGTTCCTCGGCCGCTCGGTCACCCAGCACAAGAACGTCTCCGACGAAACCGCGCGGATGATTGACGAGGTGGTGCGCTCGATCCTCGACCGCGCCTACCAGAAGTCGCGCGGCATCCTGACCGAGAATCTGGAAAAGCTGCACGTCATGGCTGACACCCTGCTCAAGTACGAGACCATCGATGCGCGGCAGATCGACGACATCATGGAGGGTCGCAAGCCGGGCCCGCCGGCCGACTGGCAGGATGACGCCGATGCCGGCAAGCCGGGTTCGGGCGGTGGCGACTCCGGATCGACCGTGATCGGCGGGCCGGCAACGCAGACCTGAGTCCGGCCAATGTCGGCACCGGGATGCGCTTCCGAACACAAGGCCCGCTGATGCGGGCCTTGTGCTTTCCGGCCGCTGGCCGATAGCCTGCTGTAGACGGATCCGCCGTCTTCCAGCAGCGCGCAGTCAATCGCGCTCATCCAACTCCTGATCCCGAGTTCCGACGATGTTCGACACCACACCCAGCCTCGACTGCGCCGGCCGCGCGCTGCTCCTTGACCGCCCTCGGATCATGGGCATCGTCAATGTCACGCCCGATTCGTTCTCCGACGGCGGCCAGCATCCCGATCCAGAGGCGGCGATTGCCCATGCGCTGAAGCTGGTCGACGAGGGCGCCGATCTGCTGGATATCGGTGGCGAGTCGACCCGGCCGGGCGCTGAGCCGGTCGAGCTGCAGGTGGAACTGGACCGGGTGATTCCGGTGCTGGAACGGCTGGTCAAGGAGGTGTCGGTACCGGTGGCGGTCGACACCAGCAAGCCCGAGGTGATGCGAGCGGCGATTGCCGCTGGCGCGCACATGATCAATGACGTCAACGCACTGCGCGCGGAAGGCGCGCCAGAAGCTGTCGCAGCGAGTTCCGTGGCGCTCTGCCTGATGCACATGCAGGGCGCCCCGCGCAGCATGCAGGACGCGCCCGAGTACGACGACGTGGTGGCCGACGTGCATCGCTTCCTGGCCGAGCGCATCTTTGCTTGCGAAATGTCAGGGATTGCCAAGCGCCGTCTGCTGGTCGATCCCGGCTTTGGCTTCGGCAAGCGGCTCGAGCACAACTACCGGCTGCTCCGCCAGCTGGCGAAGTTCGCTGACCTTGGCGTTCCGGTGCTGGCCGGACTGTCGCGCAAGTCGATGATCGGCGCGGTGACCGGGCGCGCGGTGGATCAGCGTGTAGTGGGTTCTGCGGTCGCTGCGGTGCTGGCCGCCGAGCAGGGCGCTCTGCTGCTGCGGGTCCATGATGTCGCCGCCACCGCAGAGGCGCTTGCGGTGTGGCAGGCCTATCGCGAGCAGCCGGCCCTGCGTGCGGCCGCGACAGCAGCCACCGCACCGCGCTGGCCTGACGAGGATTGAGCCGCGCAAGAAGGTTTCCCGATGCTGATCATGGCGCACGCGGCGAGCGGAGCTTCCGTTCTGTCACCAGCGACCTTGCCGAATTCGTTGAGCCTGACCGCGCCTAGGCTTCGTGGAAGCGTCCGTACTGGCGCAGGCGCGCATAGCGCTTCTCCAGCAGCTGCTGGACGTCGAGTCCGCCCAGAACATCGAGCTGGGAGAGCAGGGTGCTCTTCAGCCGGCCGGCCATCTCCTCGGCGTTGCGGTGGGCGCCGCCGAGCGGCTCCTTGATGATCTGGTCGATCAGCCCGAGCTCCAGCAGACGCGGCGCAGTCAGGCCCAGTGCTTCGGCCGCGTCGCGCGCGCGCTCGGCGCTCTTCCACAGGATCGAGGCGCAGCCTTCAGGTGAAATCACCGAATAGGTGCCGTACTCCAGCATGAGTGTGCGGTCGCCGACGCCGATCGCCAGCGCGCCGCCCGAGCCGCCCTCGCCGATCACCGTGCAGATGATCGGCACCTTGAGCTCGGACATCTCGATCAGGTTGCGGGCGATCGCCTCGCTTTGCCCGCGCTCCTCGGCGCCGATGCCCGGGTAGGCGCCGGGGGTGTCGATGAAGGTCAGGAGCGGCAGCTTGAAGCGCTCGGCCAGGCGCATCAGGCGCAGCGCCTTGCGATAGCCCTCGGGCCGCGGCATACCGAAGTTGCGGCGGATCTTGGCCTTGGTATCGCGGCCTTTCTGGTGGCCGATGATGATCACCGGCCGACCGTCGATGCGCCCGAGCCCTCCGACGATCGCCGCATCCTCGGCGTAGGCGCGGTCGCCGGCCAGTTCCTCGAACTCATCGCAGATCAGCTTGACGTAGTCCAGGGTGTACGGCCGCTGCGGATGGCGGGCGATCTGTGAGACCTGCCAGGGAGTCAGCGCGCGGAAGATCTCGGCGGTCCGCGCCTTCAGCTTCTCGCGCAGCTTGCCGATCTCCTCGTCGATGTTGAAGGCAGAGCCGTGGCTGGCGTGGCGCAGCTCGGAGATCTTGGCCTCAAGTTCGGCGATCGGCTGTTCGAAATCGAGGAAGTTCGGATTCATCGGGTCGGCGGCGCCTGGCGTCAAAGTCTCCAGTATAGCCGCGGCGTCGCCCGCGGCCCCACTCAGCGCTGGCGGATCAGGACCACGGTGACGTTGTCCGAGCCACCTCCGTCCAGTGCCGCCATCACCAGCTGCTCGACGCACTCCTGGGCGGTGATGTCCTGACGTTCGAGCACCCGGGCGATGTGCGCGTCGTCGACTTCCTCGGTCAGCCCGTCGCTGCACAGCAGCAGCTGCATACCGGGCTTGAACTCGCCAGAGATGGTTTCGATCTTCAGGCTGCTCGGGTCGGTGACGCCAAGCGCCTGGGTCACCACATTGCGATGCGGATGGGTGCGCGCCTGCTCAGGGGTGATCGCGCCCTGCTCGATCAGCTCCTGGACATAGGAGTGATCCTGCGAGACCTGGCGCAGGCCGCGATCCCACAGATAGGCGCGGCTGTCGCCGACCCAGCCCACCTCGAAGCGCGATTCCTTGACCCGCACCGCGGCGATCGTGGTTCCCATCGGCAGCGCTTCGGCGCGACGCTGCGACTGGCGCATGATTTCCTGGTCGGCAGCGCGGATCGCATCGGCCAAGGGTTTGCCCTCGCGAATCTCGCTGACGATGGTTTCCCGGGCCAGTGCGCTGGCGACTTCACCGAACTCATGGCCACCCATGCCGTCGGCGACCAGCCACAAGCCAAGGTCCGCATCGCCGTAGTAGGTGTCCTCGTTGTGCTCGCGGCGCAGGCCGACGTGGCTGAGGTGTCCAAACTCAATCATGCGGGAATCCCGGAGCGTGAAGACAGGCGGATCGGCGGGATAGCCAGCGGCCCGAACGATTGCGGGGCTGGGGCCAACTCCGGG
>CAYGMG010000076.1:0-17755 GCA_964350895.1 uncultured Lysobacter sp. | reverse complement strand
GCTGGGGCCAACTCCGGGCGGGGGCGGCGGCAGGCATGCCCGGCATCATGCCGTTTGCGACAAGTCGCATGCAAGCTGACGCCTCCACCACCCGGGCGCGTCGTGCGGCTCAGAACTCGAACCGCACGCCGAGGGACAACAGACCCTGGCTGACCCGCGAGGCGCCGACCAGCTCCTCGTAGTAGAGGTAGGCCGAACGTCCGCCCGGGAACAGCGCTGACACGCCGATGCCGACATTGAAGTAATCACTGTCGGTGGCATCACCGAACTGCTCGATCACGCTGCGGGTCGGATCGAAGGCGAAGCGCGCGGTCAGCCGGCTCGGGTCATCCTCGAACTCGTGCTCCCACTCAAGGGTCATGTTCGGCATCAGGATGCCCCAGTCGCGGCTGAGGATGTAGGTGGCGCGTCCGCCGATGACCGAGGTCATCGATTCGGTGGTCCGCGAGTCGATCGCCAAGGCCAGGCCCTGGCCCGGACGGTCGGCCTGCATGCGCTCTACGAAGCCATCGCTCTCAACCCGCGAGAACTGGCCGCGGACATAGCTGCTCAGGCTCCACGGACCCTTCTGCCAGTCGCGACCAACCGAGATCGAGGTGCCGAACACGTCGCCGTCGGTGCTGCTGGTGCCGACCTGGTCGATCGTCGTGACACCGCCATCCAGCGCCGTGATCGTGTAACGCACGCGGCGTTGCAGGTCGTAGTCAAGGCGGCCGACCATCAGGGTGCCGTCGACGTACCAGGCGTTGTCCGAGTACCAGGTGGCGTAGCCGGACAGGTTCCAGCCCTTGGTTGCCACGTCGCCGCGGCCGCCGGCCAGTTCAGCATCGTTGTCGCTGTAGCCGAGCGCGACGCCCGCTACCACGCGGTCGCTGAAGCGGTAGTCGACGCCGAAGGTCAGGCCGGCGATGTCGTAGTCGAACTCCGGGCTGCGCTCGCCAGCGCGAACCTCGCCACGGCCGATCTGGCCGGTGGCGAAGAAGCCCCAGCGGTCGAAGTCCAGCCCGGCCTGTTCGTCCTCGGCTGCACCCGCCATGAAGGCGGAGGGCAGGAAGGACAGCGGCAGGGTGCCGTCAGGCGTCCACAGTCCGATGTTGAACTGGTTGCGCTGGCCGCCGGATTTCTCGCCGCGGATCATGAACAGGCGGGTGTCGAGATTGTCGAATTGGACGTTGACACCTTCGATGCCCTGACCGGACATCGTCGTGCCGACATCGGTCGGCAGCTGGCCGAGCGCTTCGCGCACCTCGTCGGGATTGTCACCGGCCCCGACCACCAGCTCGGAGCATCGGCTAAGCAGGTCTTCCTGTTCCGGCGAGCGACTGGGCAGCGCCGCCAGCGCCGGGCAGGCGTTGTCGATCGCCGCGCCAACCGCGCGCTCGCGCTCGCTCAGTCCGGGGATCTGTGCAACGCCGCCGGTCAGCTGGAAGCTCACCGAAGGACCGTCGGAACCCGCGACCCGCGCCGAGACGCTGACCGCGCCGGGAATCTGCACCGTGGCGACATTGCTGGTCCGCCCATCGGCGCCGGTACGCGTGCTGGCATCGCGCAGCGCCACGAGCTGGCTGTCCGCGCTCCACTCGATGAGCGCGTCCGGGATCACCCGCCCAGCGCTGTCACGCAGTTCGATCACCAGCGGATTGCTGGGCTTGCCGGTGGGCAGCGATTGCCCGTCACCTGAAATGATCTGCAGCGTGCCAGCCGCTGGCGCAGCGCTAGCCGTGGCGGTGAAGATGATTTCCTCGCCGCCGGGCAGGGTGGCCCGCACGCTCTGCTCGCCGATCGTGTCGCCCAGCGTCCATTGATTGCTGGCGATGCCGGCCGAATTGCTGAGGCTCTGCGCTGCGCCGAGCGATCCGCCGCCGCTCAGAACCTGCCATTGCACCGGCACGCCGCCCAGGCCCTTGCTGCCGGGCAAAGCGACATTGACCTGCAGGTCATCGTTCAGCATCTCGCCGGCAATACCGGTCTGCCCGTTGCCGGACACGCCGCCCAGCGACGGGTTCGCCGCAGTCAGCATGAACAACACGGGGTCCGGCGCGCTGGTGGCCCGTGCGCGCACCTGGATCGGTCCCGAATCGGGGCCGAACACAAGGCCGATGCTGGCGAAGCCATCCACATCGCTGGTGCTTTCAGCAGCATCCAGGGTGGCCGAGCCGGAAACCACTTCCCAGAAGATTCGCGCTGAGGGCACGCCAACCCCGGCATTGAGCAGTCGAACGCGCAGCGGTTGATCGGTGCTGGTGCCGACCAGGCCGCGCTGTCCGTCTCCAGAATCGCGCAGCAGCCGGATGTCCGCGTTGCCGTCGGGGCCCGTGGCGAGCGCCGAGAAGGTGACCCGCGTTCCGTCTGCGAGCGCCGCCTCGACCGTGCTCGTCCCCTGGGTGCTGCCGAGGGTCAAGCGATTGCTGGCCTGGCCGAACGGGTTGGTGAGCGATTCACTTGTGTCCAGAGTTCCGCCGCCATCGACGACGGTCCAGCGGACAGCGATGCCCTGCAACGCCTCGCCGGACTGCGAGCTGACCTTGGCCACGAAATCGTCGCCTAGCCGGGTGCCGGCAGCGGCCTGTTGGCCCTGGCCAGATACGATCGTCAGCGAGGGCGAGGCTGCTGCGGTTACCCGGAACAACGCTTGCGAGCCTTCGCTGTTCGAAGCGCGAATGGTCGAGTTCCCGGGATTCGGGCCGAACTGCAGCGCGGTGCGGGCAATACCCTGGGAATCGGTTGTGGAGGTTGTCGGCGACACCGAGGCGTCGCCTGCGATCACATCCCAGTTCACGGTAACGCCCTCGGCCGGTGAACGGCCGATCAGCACGCGCGCTTCCAGCATGTTTCCAGGGGTGCCGACGATGCCGGTCTGCCCGTCACCCTCGAAAGCCTGGACCGACGGCTGGTTCTGCGCCCCGCCGGTCACGGTAAAGGTCACGCTCGGTCCCGGCAGCGATAGGCCCTTCAGCTGGCCAAAAACCCGGGTGGCGGTCACGGTAAAGGTTCCCGGCTGCTCGGGCAGGGTGACCTGCACCGAGCTGCGGCCGTTGACGTCGAGGGTTTCGGTGATGAGCGGGCCAGGGCTGCTGCTGCCGGTCAAGGTCACGCCGCCGCTGGCGGACCATTCGACAAGGCCGCTGGACGGCGGCAGTCCGTCATCAAGCGCCTGGACTACCAGCGGGCTGGACAGGGTGGTTCCCGGATCACCGGTCTGGCCATCGCCGGACACTGCGTCCAGAGTCAGCACCGGCGCGGTCACATTGACGGTGAAACTCTGCGTTGGGTCGGTGGTGAACCCGGTCGCGAAGCTGCCGGTGACCACATAGCTGCCACTGTTGACCGGGATGAAGCTTGCCGAGGCCAAACCGCTGCCGTCGGTGGTGGTCGGCGCAGGGCTGACGAAGGAGCCGTCATTGGGCGAGACCTGCCAGTTGATCGACTCCGCAGCAAGCGCTACCGGGGTCGAGCTGCCCGCGCGCTCGAGGCGCACAGCCAGCGGCGCGCTGCCGCTGATATCAATGTCCTGGGAAGCCGGTGTACCCACCGCGGTCAGGGTGTAGCTCGAAGCCTGCACGCTGTAGTTCTGGCTGACCACGCCATAGGCGCCGCCATCTGCCTGCACAACCATCGGGCCATTGCTGCGGCCCATCACCACGGCCGGACTGGAGGCCATGCCGCCGGTATCGGTATTGACCACCGCGCTGCTGCCGCCGCCAACGAAGGTTCCGTTGCCCGAGGTGATCGAGAAGGTGATCGGGACGCCGGGAGCCGGGTCATCGGTGTTGCCGGTGTTGGACGTCGCCAGGACCGAGAAGCCGGCGGCCTGCTCATCGGAGAAGGTCGGACCAGTCGGGGCCGGCGTCGACACCGCCAGATTGAGGTCCGCCACCACGAAACTGGCGCCTGCGGTGCGCGCGTCGTTGGGAGTCGGCAAGGGCAGGCTGACCAGGGCGTTGAGAAAACCTCCCATGAGGTCGGGCGTGCCGCCGGTCAGGGTTATGACGCCGAAGCCGCTGCCGTCGGTGACCACATTGCCGGAGAGCGGAGTCACGATGCCCGACGGCGAGGCGAACCAGTTCACGGTCTGGCCGGAGATGCCGGTCATCGAGCTGACGCCGCGCAGCTGGACCGGGAAGGCGGCCGGCTGGCCACTGACGACTTGGGTCGGCGGGTTGTCGAAGACCAGTTCGAGGTCTTCGTTCTGCAGCATGAACATCAGCGAGGGGAAGGAGCCAAAGATGCCCTTGGCGCCAGCGCCGTCATCGCCCGCCACGCCATTGATGGCGCAATTGCCGCCGTCGCCCGGCGTGATGGTGATCATGTAGACGCCGAACTGGTCGCGCGCCTGCGCCGGTGAGTCGGCGAAACTATAGGTGGAGCGTCCCGCGTTGTCGGTGTCGTAGATCGAGGGCGAGCAAACCGAGCCGTAGACGGCGGGCGATCCGACCGGCGGCGTCACATCCCAGCGCACGAACAGGCCGGGGACCGGCGTGCCGCCGTTGAGGACGGTCACGCTGAAGGTCGGATTCGGGCTGAGCGGGTTGATCAGCGCGCCGGGATCCTGGTCGACCACGATGCTGTAGTCGTCGACCTGGAACATGGAGATGTCGGAAACCACCGGATCGGGGCCAGCGCCATCGGGGTCCCAGTTCACCGTGATGTTGCAGCTCTCCAGCGCGGGGAAAACGAACTGGTAGTTGGTGATGCCGGTGCCGTTCGCCGTCGCGGGGCCACTGATCATCGGCGGGGCGGAGCAAAGGCTGGTATCGAAGCTGACCGTGCCGCCCCCGGCGGGCGTACCCAGCAGGTTGGTGGTGATGTCTACAGACAAAGGCTGATTGGCATTCGCGGAGTAAAAACTGCTTCCGAAGAAGACTCCGGTCCCTCCCGCTGCCGCGGTTCCTGAAACTGCCAGCGCAAGAATGCCTACAGCGCAGCAGGTAGCGCGTTGCCCCCCGGCCAGCGCGCGACGCATCCAGGTCTGGGCAACCCGACGTACTCGGTTCATAGTCCCCAACTCCTTCACCCCAGTTTGACGGCAGTATACTCGGGTCGTCCGCTGCGGCATCGCCCTGGAGGCATGTGATGAAAACCCCGACCCTAGGCTCTCATACGGCTCCCGGCAGGCTTCTGGTTGCACTGTCGATGGCAGTCATCGTCTGCGCAGGCGGATTGGCGCCTCAGGCTGGCCAGGCGGCACGCAGCGGGCCGAAGAATCCCGAGGACCTGCTGATCGTCGACTGCCTGCTGCCAGGCCAGGTGCGCAAACTCGGTGCTCAGGCGACTTTCATGTCGGCGCGGCGACCGATCCGCACCACCCAGGCTGATTGCCAGATCCGCGGTGGCGAGTACGTCTCCTACGACCGCGCCAACTACCAGACGGCCCTGCAGGTGTGGATGACACAGGCTCTCTCCGGCAGCGCTGAGGCGCAGAACTATGTCGGCGAGATCTATCTCAAGGGCCTTGGCACGCCGCCGGACTTCGGCATGGCGGCGCAGTGGTTCCAGAAAGCCTCGGATCAGGGCTACGCCCGGGCCAAGACCAATCTCGCCTACCTCTACGAAGAGGGGTTGGGCGTCGAGAAGGACGAGCTGCGCGCGCTGAACCTGTACCGCGAAGCATCCGGTTCCAGCGACGAGCTGCTCTTCGCTTCAGCTGTGAAGGTCCAGCTGGCCGCCAAGGACACCGAGATCGGCGCGCTCAAGGAAACCGTCGAGACGCAGCGCAAGCAGGCCGACCAGTTGCGCGCCCAGGTCCGCGACCTGCAGTCCCAGCTTGGCTCGCGCAAGCAGGCGGCTCAGGCAGCGCAGTCGGAAGTCGCGCGGCTGCAGCAGCAGCTGGCCCAGGCCCGGCAGGCGACCGGCGCCGATTTTGCCGCCCTGGAGGCGCAAAAGCGCGAGCTGGCCTTCCAGAACGATGAGCTGCTGCGCCTGACCCGCGAACTGGAGTCGGAGAAGGCCGCCGCGCAGCGCCGCCAGGAGCAGCTCGCCCAGCAGGAGGCGGCGCTTGAATCGCGGCGTGCGGCAGGCGAGGCTGAAGAAGGGGCCGCTGCCGAAATGCTCGCACAGCAGACCCAGCGGCTCAGCCAGTCGATTGCCGGTTCGCAGCAGCGCAGTGCGGGGCTGGAGGCCGAACTGGCCAAGGTCCGTGCCGCGCTCGCCGCGCAGCGCGATGGCTACGAGACTCGGATTGCCGCGCTGGAAGCCCAGTCCTCGGATCGCAACCAGGAAGACTGGGAACTGATGAAGCTGCTGGAAAGCCAGCTCGCCTCGCGGGAGTCCGAACTGCGCGAGCAGCAGCTGCAGATCGTCCAGCTTGAACAGCAGGTTGCGCTGAATGGCGGCGCCCTGCTGGCTGCGGCGCCGACGCTGGAGATCATCGATCCGCCGCTGACCCTGACCCGCGGACGCTCCGCCGCCATGCTGCGCGGCGCGCCCGGCCGTCATGCCCTGGTCGGCAAGGTATCGGCGCCGCAGGCGGTGCAGCAGATCACCGTCAACGGGACGCCGGTGATCATCGGCGACAACGGCCTGTTCCGTGCCAGCGTCGACGTGCAGCAGCAGGGCTCCCTGGTCCAGGTCGCGGCGGTCAGCAAGACCGGCGACGCCGCCAGCATCGAGTTCACCATGCTGCCGCAGCCCGGCGCCACGCCGACCGCCAGCGCCTCCACCAGCAGTTCCCGCGGGGTTCCCGCCGGCGTCAAACTGGGCAAGTACCACGCCCTGGTGATCGGCAACAACAGCTACCAGAGCAATGTCTTCGGCAGCCTGCAGAGCGCGGTGAACGATGCCACCGCGGTCAGCAACCTGCTGCGCGACCGCTACGGCTACCAGACCACCCTGCTGCTCAACGCCACCCGTTTCGACATGCTTTCAGCGCTCAACGACCTGCGCCAGTCGCTCAAGCCCGAGGACAACCTGCTGGTCTACTACGCCGGCCACGGCGAGCTCAGCGACGACGGCCAGACCGGCTACTGGATTCCGGTCGACGGACAGGCCGGGCTGAACAACACCTGGATTTCCAACCGTGCCGTGTCCGACATCCTCGATACGATGGAGTCCCGGCACGTGCTGGTGGTGGCTGACTCCTGCTACTCGGGCGCACTCACCGAAGCGGCCCTGCCGCTGTTCGCCGGCGCCGGCGAGCGCGAAGGCGAGTGGGGTGAGTGGGTCAAGACCATGAGCGACGGCCGCTCGCGCATCGCCCTGACCTCGGGCGGGGTGCAGCCGGTTCCCGACACCGGTACCGGCAAGCACTCCTACTTCGCACGCGCTTTCCTGAACGTGCTGGAGGACAACAACCGCCTGCTCGAAGGCCAGGCCCTGTATCGCGAGATCACCTCAACCCTGGCCCTGACCTCGCTCGACGCGCCGCTGACCCAGTCGCCGGCCTATGCGCCGATCCAGTTTGCAGGACACGTCACCGGTGACTTCTTCTTCCTGCCCAAGAGCGGCGCAGCAGCCCCCTGATTTCATGGGGGCTTGCCCGGCGAGGGCGGCCTGCGTATGATCCGGCGGCTTCGCGATGGGTCCTGACCGCTGACCCGCGAAGCCTGTCCTGCGCCGCCTATCGGGCCGCGCAGACCTCTGCGGAGAGGTGGCAGAGTGGTCGAATGCGCCGGACTCGAAATCCGGTATACGTCTCCGACGTATCGAGGGTTCGAATCCCTCCCTCTCCGCCATCTTTTCAAGCACTTACGAGTGTATCCCACGAGCGGACTGTAGCGATTCGTGACACGACTGTGTCCAAGTCTTCACCAATCGCTCAGTCTGGTGTATCCTTTTGCGTCCTATCCACGTAAGTGGAATAGGGGTTGAGGCAGTAGTGGATAGCGAGTGATTTTTCCCTTTGATTTCACTTGACTTCCGATAGTGGCCGCTGGGAAAACTGTAGATGTAGTCAGATCAACCTTTGATTGACGGTCGGTGATGCCATCGTTAACCGTGGGGGGAGCGTTCCGCGTTCTGTCGAAGTGGAGCCCCTGCAGGAAAGCAGGAGAGCGAATACCCCGTGTCCAAGCAGCTGAAGCTGGAAGGCAACGAGCGCCGGTCAGGCCGTGGTCCCAAGGCGACTGCCGCTCAGCGCTACGTGAACATCCTGACGGAGGGGCTTCAGGTTTCCCTCGATGAAGTCAACGACCCCAGGCTCGGTATCCTAGAGGGCCAAAACGAGTCTGGGAAGTGAGATGGCTGGCGGGAATCAGCTAGATGAAAGCGTGAGGTGGATCGAACGGCTGCTAGCTGATCCTAGTGCCGAGACCTTCAGTCCCTTGAAGCTGCTGTTGCTGCTGCTTCTAGCGCGAGACGGCGAGCAAGATCAGGCGACACTGTTTGACAAAGTGCCTGGACACAGGACTGCTCTTGTCAGATCGGTGGGCAAGATGATGCTGGACGGCTGGGTAGTGTCTGACATTGATCCAATGGATCGACGTCGACGAATCCTGAAGCTGACTCCAGCAGGCGGGGAGCTGGTGGACAGGCTTTACGGATGAAGACTGGCAGGAAACCCTAAGGCCAGCGACGGCAGAACGGAAAACCTGGGGTGAGACAAACTGAGGGCCAACGATGCGCAAGCAATTCGAAGCGGCAGTGTGGAGCAGTTATGAGCAAGGGCGCGGCGAAGGTGGCGTTCGGCGGTCGGAGGTTGTTGATAAATCCATAAACAGAAACGTAGGATATATGCGGACAGTCGAACTTTGCGGATGATCCATGGGCGTATTCAACTGAGCCCTGCGCCAACTAGGGATGGAGTAAGCGTATGAGCGTTGCGAAAGCGAATCAGGTCCGGCGTTTTCTGAAGGCAGTGCGGGAGGTTGATCCCGATGTGTCTGTGCAGAAGTTGCAAGTACTCGTCGAAGTGATGTGCAATCCCGGGATCGATCAAGCGTCCCTGCTGCAATCTGTTGATCAGTCTCGGTCGGCAGTCTCTAAGAACATTGCTGAGTGGTCGGCAATCAATAGTCGCAAGAAGCCGGGGCCGGGGTTCATTGAGTCCCGCATCGACCCAATGAACCGAGTGTCCCGCCTGCTGTACCCGACTGACAAGGGCAAGCGCATGTGGGATAAGCTGCAAGAGTGCATGTGATGATCAAGCTGCGAGGTGCCGTGCACTGGTTGGACGCCCGGGTGTACGGTCAGCGCATATGGGAAACCCTCGGCACCATCGACCAAGTCGAGGCTATGCGCAGGTCGGCTGCTACGTCCCCCGGTTATGAGTAGTAGCACGTGGATCTGGAGTCCGATCGCGGATCTGTTCCGCAATCCGGTATTTCGTGGGCGTGTGTCGTGCGCCGCGGCAAGTGCAGATTTGGCGCACGGTCATGCAGTCGATCGGTGGCCGAGCTGCTAGGGACAGGGCGGATAGGGCAGATAACGGGGCAGCGCATGGTGGTGTTGGGGCTGGCTGAAACCCCTGGCCGATCTGCGATACTGCCGCGCCGCTTTCTGCCCTGGGTCGCGCATGAGCCTGATTGATCCCGCCGCCGAGCTGCTCGGGCTTGCCCGCGAGCGCTATGTGCCGATCTATCGCCAGCGCGAGCTGATCCTGGCGCGGGGTGAGGGTTCGCGGGTGTGGGATACGGCGGGCAAGGACTACATCGATCTTGCCGGTGGCATCGCGGTCAATGCTCTCGGCCACGCCGATCCGGGGCTGCGCGCGGCGCTGATGGAGCAGGCCGGTAAGCTCTGGCACACCAGCAACGTGTTCCACAGCGAGCCGCCGATCCGGCTGGCTGCGGCGCTGGCCGAGGCATCGGGTTTCGCCGAGCGGGTGTTCCTGTGCAACTCAGGTGCGGAGGCCAATGAGGCGGCGATCAAGCTCGCCCGCCGGCATGCGACGGCGCGCGGTCGGGGGCCGGAGCAGCGGGTCATCCTGACTTTTCGCGGCAGCTTTCACGGCCGCACCCTGGCGACCGTCACTGCCACCGCCCAGCCCAAATATCAGGAAGGCTTCGAGCCGCTGCCCGGCGGTTTCCGCTATGTCAACTTCAACGATAGCGCGGCGTTCGACGCCGCCTTCGATGCCGACGTCTGCGCGGTCCTGGTCGAGCCGATTCAGGGCGAGGGCGGGGTGCTGCCGGCGGCGCCCGGTTTTCTCGCCCACTTGCGCGCGCGCTGCGACGCGCAGGGCGCGCTGCTGATGTTGGACGAGATCCAGTGCGGTATGGGCCGCACCGGGCGGCTGTTCGCGCACGCCTGGGACGGCGTGCAGCCGGATACTGTCAGCCTTGCCAAATCACTGGGTGGTGGCTTCCCGATTGGCGCCCTACTGGTCGCACCGTCAGCGGCCGCCACGCTGGGCTTCGGCAGCCATGGCACTACTTTTGGAGGCAATCCGCTGGCCGCGGCGGTGGCGCTCGCGGCGCTGGCGCGGATCAACACGCCTGAGCTGCTGGACCAGGTCAGCGCGCGCGGCGAGCAGCTGGTCGCCGGGCTGGCCGCGCTTGATCCCGGGCACCGCCTGTTCGCCTGCGTGCGCGGTCGCGGTTTGATGCAAGGCGCGGTGCTGCGCGATGAACATGCCGAACGCGCAGCGGCGGTGCTCGATGCGGCGGCCGACGAGGGCCTGCTGCTGCTGACCGCGGGCAGCGGGGTGCTGCGCTTCGTGCCGGCGCTGAACATCCGCGCCGACGAACTGGACGAGGGCCTGGCGCGCCTCGGTCGCGCGCTGGGTAAGGTCTTCGGCTGATCACGGTGGCGGCCGATGGGCTGCCCTGCGGCGCCGGCTCGGATAGCATGCGCCCTGGTTCTTCCTTGTTGGAGCAAGACGTGTCGGAAATCCTGGTGCCGGTGTCCTTTGGCGAGTTGCTCGACAAGATCGCCATCCTCGAGATCAAGTCCGAGCGCATGAGCGATCCGGCCAAGCTGGACAACGTGCGCCGCGAACTGGCGGCGCTGGAATCCACCTGGGCTGCGCATCCGGCTTCCGCTCAGGACATCCGCGCGCTGCGCGAGGCGCTGAAGGCGGTTAACGAGCGGCTCTGGGTGATCGAGGACGACATCCGGATCAAGGAGAAGGCCCAGGCCTTCGACGCCGAGTTCATCCGTCTGGCCCGCGCGGTCTATTTCGAGAACGACGAGCGCGCGCGGATCAAGAAGGACATCAACCTCGCGCTCGGCTCGACCTATGTCGAGGAAAAGTCCTACCAGGACTACCGAGCTTCCGCATCCTGAGCCTGCGCTCCTTGAACCTGGCGTTCCCGCGCCTAGCTACGCGCGCTCAGGTCGGGGTAGCGAGATGCCGCTCGAAGGCCTCGATGACGTCGTCCACGGCAATCAGATCCATCACCCCCGGAAACTCGATCTTCTTGCCCCAGGGCAGGCGCTCGGCATCGCGGCGCAGGAAGCGGCGCGCGGCTTCGGGATAGCGATCGACGCAGAACCGCCGGTCGCTGTACGGGCCGCTGCGATGCGGGTTGCTGGCGGCATGCAGGCCGAGCACTCGCGTTCCTGCAGCGTTGGCCATGTGCATCGGGCCAGAGTCGGGGGTCAGCACGATGCTGGCGCGTTGCATCAGGGCCATCAGCTGCTTCAGCGTGTCCTTGCCGATCAGGTCGATCAGCGGACCTCGCGCGGCGCCGATGATGGCGTCGCCAACCTGACGTTCGAGCTGGCTGCGGCCGCCGCAGAGCAGCACCCGGTAGCCGCGTGAGATCGCGTGGTCAGCGATCTCGGCATAACCTTGGGCATGCCAGTTGCGCAGCGCGTGCGAGGAGCAGGCGCTGATCAGCAGGGTGGGCTGCTCGCCGGGCAGGACCGACTCCGCAAACGCGTGATCAGCCGGCGCCAGCGGAATGTCCCAGCGTGGCGCTTCAAGGCGCGGCGCGCCGATCGCGGTGCCGAAGCTGGAAATGGCGTCGAGCACGTGCTGGCCTGGTCCTGCTTCGATGCGCTGGTTGATCACCAGGCCGTGCAGATCCTTGGCCCGGGCGCGGTCATAGCCGACCCGGCGCTCTGCGGAGACCAGGGTCGACAGCAGGTTGGCGCGCAGCGCGACCTGCATCTGCAGCAGGACCTCGAAGCGTCGCCCGGACAGCGTTTCACGCAGCGCGCGTGCGGCAGCCAGACCGCGGCCCTTGTCGACCACCAGGAACTCGACGCCCGGCAGGTCGCCGACCAGCTTGTGTTCCAGCTTGCCGATGATCCAGGTCAGCGGCGTGTCCGGAAAGCGCGCCTGCAGCGTGCGAACAAGGGGCAACACATGGGTCACATCGCCGAGCGCCGACAGGCGCAGCAGGCAGATCGAAGCGAGATCGCTTGGGGGCAAGGTAGACTCCGTCGCAGGCCCTAGTGACAGCACGCCAGCATGCAGCTAACAGCGGTGGACGCCCAGTGCGTCAACACAGCGCAAGGCGCGATTGTGTTCGACCAGCAGCGGCTGCCACAAGTCGACGAAGCCTGGTTCGCGCCCAATCATTCAGCTGACGGCAGCCGCGGGGGACGCGGTGCGGTGTGGCGGGTGCAGACGCCGGCCGGCGTGGCGGTGCTCCGCCACTATCGGCGCGGCGGCGCGATGGCGCGGCTCAGCCGCGACCGCTACCTGTGGGCTGGCGCGGCGCGCACCCGCAGCTTTCGCGAGTTCCGCCTGCTGGCGCAGCTGGCCGCGCTCGGCCTGCCGGTGCCGGCGCCGCTGGCAGCGCGCTACGTCCGCTGCGATGCGCTGCGCTATCGCGCTGACCTGCTGACTCTGGAGATCGCGGCCGCGAAAACGCTTGCCGAACTGCTGCCCGGCATCCTCGATGACGCCGCCGCGCTCGACGAGCTGGGCCGGACATTGGCGCGCTTCCATCTGCAGGGCGTCTGCCACGCTGATCTCAACGCCCATAACATCATGTTGGACCGAGACGGCCAGTGGTGGCTGATCGACTTCGACCGCGGCCGGCTGCGCCGGCCCGCAGCCGGCTGGTGGGCCTCGCGGCTGGCCCGCCTGCAGCGCTCCTGGGCCAAGCTCGGCGCGCTCGCACAGCCTGCCGGACCGGCCGCCTGGCAGCGCCTGTGCGTCGCGCATGAGGCCGCGGTGGAGCGCGGCCGATGAGCTGGCAGCTGCGCTTTCTCGGCGTCGGTGGCGCCCAGGCCACCGAGCTGGGCTCGTCCTCGGTGGTGCTCGAGCGCGACGGCCAGCCCGAGCTGATGATCGACTGCGGCGCGGAAGCGCTGAGCGCCTATCTTGCCCATTACGGCGGCCCGCCCCGAGCCATCTACCTCACCCACACCCACTTCGATCATGTCGCCGGGATGGAGCGCTGGTTCTTCGGCAGCTTCTTCGACCCGGCGCTCAGCGGCCAGATCCGGCTGTACTGCCATGCCGCCCTGGTGCCGCTGATCCAGGCGCGGGTGGCCGACTACCCGGGCGTGCTGGCCGAGGGCGGGGTCAACTACTGGGACGGCGTGCGGCTGATTCCCTGCCAGCGCGGCTTCTGGCACGGCGGCCGCTGGTTCGATGTGTTCCCGACCCGCCACCATGATGCCAACACCTCGTTTGGCGTGGCGCTGGCGGGGAGCTTCGTGTTCACCGGCGATACCCGCCCGGTGCCCGAGCAGCTCAGGCGCTTTGCCGCGCCGGAGGTGCTGCTCGCCCACGACTGCGCCCTGCACGGCAACCCTTCGCACACGGGGATCGACGACATCGAGCGCGAGTATCCGGACGCGTGGCGCCAGCAGTGGGTGCTCTACCACTATGGCTCGGCCGCGGACGGCGAGGCACTGGCCGCGCGCGGCTACCGGGTGGCCCGCCCTGGCGACTCGTTCGAGCTGCAAGCCCCGGGAGATCCACCATGAGCAAGCCCACGCTCACCCACGTCGATGCGGCCCAGCGCCCGACCATGGTCGACGTCGGCGACAAGCCGGTCACCCGGCGCACGGCGCACGCCGCGGCGCGGGTGCGCTTTCCGCCGGCAGTCGCCGCCCAGCTGCGCGAAGACGGACTGCGGGTGGCCAAGGGCGCGGTGATCGATACCGCGATCATCGCCGGCACCATGGCGGTCAAGCGCACCCATGAGCTCATCCCGTTCTGTCATCCGCTGCCGCTTGAGGGCTGTCGCATCCGCATCGAGTGGGAGGACGACAGCGCCTTGCGGATCGACTGCGAAGCGCGCGCCAGCTATCGAACCGGCATCGAGATGGAGGCGCTGACCGGGGCCAGCGTAGCGGCGCTGACGGTCTATGACATGTGCAAGGCGCTGTCCCACGAGATCGTCATCGAGCGCGTCGAGCTGGTCGCCAAGCGCGGCGGCAAGCGCGATGTCGACCGGCGCGACGCCAACATGACCGACGCCGGAGATCGTTGAGTCCGCAGCGATACGCGGCAACGCCTGGCTCAGTGGCGCAGCGCTGCCTGTCCACCGCGCAGCGGTGAACCGCGCCGACCGACGGTGGGCGCATGGCGGCGCGCTGTAGGACACTGCCCGCAGCTGCGTGGAGACACCGATGTACGGATCGATCTTTGCCTTGTTGTTCGCCTTGCTCAGCCTGCCGCTCGCGGCGCAGGACACCCTGCACGTGGCGACCGACGGCGTCGACGCCCCCGGCCGCGGAACACTGGCCGAGCCCTTCGCGACCATCACCTATGCCCTGGATCGCGCGGCGGCGGGCGATCTGGTGCTGGTCGGAGCGGGCCGCTACGACGGCCGCATCCGGATCCGCGGCAGCTTCGACCCGCCGGTCACGATTCGCTCGGCGGAGCCGTATCGCGCCCAGCTGCGTCACAACGCCACCGTGCTCACCGTGTTCAGCGACACCGTGGGTGTCGATGGCATCGTCATCGAGGGCTTCGACATCGCCCATGACGGACCCGGCGCGGGTGGGCTGGTGATCCAGCTTCAGGCCAGCGGCGGCCAGCCGACCCGCAACGTCACCCTGCGCGACAACCTGATCCACGACAGCTTCAACAACGACCTGCTGAAGATCAACAACGGCGCCGAGGGCATCCGCGTGCTCGGCAACCTGTTCTACAACCAGCAGGGCAGCGACGAGCACATCGACATCAACAGCGTCACCGACGTGCTGGTCGAGGGCAATGTGTTCTTCAACGACTTCGCTGCATCAGGGCGCAGCAATGCCAATGACACCTCGGCCTATATCGTGGTCAAGGACTCCAACGGCAGCAGCGACGGCATCACCGGCAGCAGCGACGTGCGCATCCGGCGCAACCTGTTCTTCAACTGGCAGGGGTCGGCCGGCAGCAACTTCGTGCTCTGCGGCGAGGACGGCACGGCCAACTTCGAGGCCTTCGACCTGCTGATCGAGAACAATCTGTTCCTGGGCAATAGCGGCAACCCGATCCGCGCGGCCTATGGCGTCAAGGGCTGCCGCGACGTCATCTACCGCGCCAACAGCGTGGTCGGCGACCTGCCCGGCAATGCCTACGCGTTCCGCTTCAACCGCGAGGGCAGCAATCCGGTGATGCAGGGGCTGTCGGTGCAGAACAACATCTGGTCCGACCCTGCCGGCAGCATGCAGCGCTTCTCGACCACGCCGCCGGCCGATACCGCCAGCGTCGTGTTCCAACGCAACCTGGTGTTCAATGGCGGCAATGCGCTACCCAGCAACCCGGCCGATCTGATCAATCCCGAGGACGATCCGGAGCCGGTGCGCGGTGATCCGCTGCTGCCCGGCCAGGCGGGCCTGGTGACGCCCGTGTGGCAGCCGGGCAGCGCCCAGTTCGCCGGCGGACAGACGCGGATCGCAGGGGTCTTCGTCGATCTTGCCGAGCGCTTCGGCCGGCCGGCGCCGGGCGGGGCCGGGGTCGGCCAGGCGTTGCCGGAGGCGATGCCCGCCGACGACCTGCTGGGCGATCCACGGCCGCTGGCGCCCAGCCTTGGCGCGCTGGAGCCGGCCGATCCCGATCGGCTGTTTGCCGACGGCTTCGAGCAGCGCTGATGGCGGCAGCAAATTGCGCGGCTCTCGCCTGTCCGCAGAAGCTAGTGTCCTGTCCCGGAAGTATGTTGTTGAAGTCGCGACGCGGATGCGTCGTCGAGGCAAGGCGCGAGAAGGAGGCATAGCAGCGCTATGGCGACGACGAGGAACGCAGCATCGGCGGCGCAGACCGAGCGAATTCTGCGATGTACTTCCGGGACAGGACACTAGCCGCCGGGCCGGTCATAGCCTTGGCCCTCAAGGGCTTGGATCTGTGCAGGATGCGCTCCTCGACCGGCCGGCGTCGCAGTTCCTGAGATGCCCACCGGCTATCCACAGGCTTATGCGCAACGCCTACGCGCCTGATCGACGTACCATCCCGCCTCTTTACCGCGCAGTGCGCAAGGAACCCGCCCAGCCCATGGCCGCCGTCTTTACCCGCCAACGTCCTGATCGTGACAGTCAGGTCGACGCGCTGCGTGTGCCGCCCAACTCGGTCGAGGCAGAGCAGGCCGTACTCGGCGGCCTGATGCTCAACGAGCGAGCCTGGGACCAGATTGCCGACAAGCTGGTCGAGGAGGACTTCTACCGCCACGACCACCGGCTGATCTTCCGCGCCATCGGCACCCTTGCCGGCGATCAGCAGCCCTGCGATGCGGTGACCCTTGGCGAGTACTTCGACCGCCACGGCCTGTCCGAGCAGGTCGGCGGCTCGTCCTACGTCATCGAACTGGCTAGTACCACGCCGAGCGCGGCGAACATCGCCGCCTATGCCGAGATCGTCCGCGAGAAGTCGGTGCTGCGCCAGCTGATCGACGTCGGCACCCAGATCGCCAACGACGGCTTCCAGCCCGAGGGCCGCGCCTCGCGCGAGCTGCTCGAGTCGGCGGAGAAATCGGTGTTCGAGATCGCCGAGGCCGGCGCCCGCGGCAAGAAGCAGTTCGTCGCCATCAAGTCCGCGGTCAAGGACGCCTTCCGGGTGCTCCAGGAGCGCTACGAGAACAAGGGCGAGGTCACCGGCGTGCCGACCGGTTTCCGCGACTTCGACGCCCGCACCACCGGCCTGCAGCCCTCGGACCTGATCATCCTCGCGGCGCGCCCCTCGATGGGCAAGACCGCGCTGGCGCTGAACATGGCCGAATACGCCGCGCTCAAGACCAAGCGTGCGGTAGCCGTGTTCTCAATGGAAATGTCGGCCTCCCAGCTGGCCTTCCGCCTGATCTCCTCGCTCGGCCGGATCAATGCCCAGTCGCTGCGCACCGGCCAGCTCGAGGATGAGGACTGGTCGCGGGTCAGCCATGCGATCACCCTGCTTGCCGAAGCCAAGATCTTCATCGACGACACCCCGGCCCTGTCGCCTACCGAACTGCGCTCGCGCGCCCGCCGGCTGGCCCGCGAGCACGGCGGCCTGTCGCTGATCGTGATCGACTACCTGCAGCTGATGCAGGTGCCCGGCAACAAGGAAAACCGCGCCACCGAGATCGCCGAGATCTCGCGCTCGCTCAAGGCCCTGGCCAAGGAGCTGAACTGCCCGGTGATCGCGCTCTCCCAGCTCAACCGCTCGCTTGAACAGCGCACCGACAAGCGCCCGGTAATGTCCGACCTGCGCGAGTCCGGAGGTATCGAGCAGGATGCCGACGTCATCGTCTTCATCTACCGCGACGATTACTACAACCAGGATTCGCCGGACAAGGGCCTGGCCGAGATCATCATCGGCAAACAGCGTAACGGCCCCACCGGCATGCTCAAGCTGGTCTTCAACGGCCAGTACACGCGCTTTGACAACTACGCATCGGAGTCCTACAGCGGCAGCTTCGAATAGGCAGCGCTGCGCTGGAGGCGGAGAGCGCTTCGGGCGCAAAGCTGCCGTTCGCAGGGCAATCCGGCGAGCTGTTGTGGGAGCGGATCGTATCCG
>CAYGMG010000075.1:0-18028 GCA_964350895.1 uncultured Lysobacter sp. | reverse complement strand
TCAACTTCGAGCCGGGCACGGTCAATGCAACGCTCAGCGCGGTCACCGCAGCCGCCGACGAGATCGTGCCGATCACCATGGTGTTCGACGATCCCGGCAGCGGCGAGGACACCTGCAACGTGAGCGGCTGGACCGACAGCCGCGCCGCTACCCCGGTCCGCGGCAACTCGGGCACCACGCTGGGCGCTCAGAGAAGAAATGCCGCACAAGAGGCAGCGCGCCTGCTCAGCGAGCAGATTCGCCCGGCGGTTCCGGTCCGCGTCCGCGCCTGCTGGGATGAGCTCGAGAGCGGCGCGCTGGCCCAGGCCGGCCCGCGCGGATTCAGCATCGGCGGTACGTTCGCGGTTAGCAACGGCACAGCGCTGCGGGTATTCCAGCGCGCCCTGCCCCGCGCCCAGACCTTCTACTCGCGGGCCGCGACGGCGCAGCGCGTCGGAACGCCATCCTGCGGCTTTGGCGGTAGCTGCGACCAACACGATGTCTCGATCACCTTCAACTTCGCCCCCGACAACCAGAGCCAGGCCAACCGGCGCTTCGATTACGGCTTTGATCGCGAGGGTTCGACCGGAGCAAGTTTTGTCTCGGTGGCCATGCACGAGATCAGCCACGGACTTGGCTTCGCCGGCCTGATCGACCGCGGCACCGGCGACGGCGAACTGGGCGCCAAGTTGACCCCGTTCGACGATATCTACGGATCGCTTGCGGTCATCCGCGGCAGCAGCGAGCCGATCCCCTTCCTGCGCGCGACCATCGAGCAGCGTCAAGCGGCGCTCACCCAGGGTGATCAGCTGCGCTTCTCCGGCGCGCGGGCCAGCGTCTCCAGCGAAAACTTCTTCAATGGCTTCGCCTTTCCAGACAACCTGCCGCGCCTGCACACCCCGCAGACCGTTGCCGGTGGGTCGACCTATTCGCACCTGTCGATCGAGCATTTCAATCAGCTGATGCTGGCGGCGATCTCCGCGACCGCGCCGCGCACCCTGGGACTGGCCGGCCCGATGCTGGAGGACCTCGGCTGGGATCGTGACGCGGTGGTCGCAGCGCCTGAGTTCCCGGTTGCCGAGGGCCAGTACTTCGATCCCCTGCGCGATGGCCACGGATTCGACTTCCGTCGCGTCGCCGGGACCACTGATCTTTACTTCCAGGTGTTCTACACCTTCGATGCTCAGGGCAACCCGGAGTGGTTCAACTCGGTTGGCCGGGTCGTCGACGGCTACTTCCTGCCGGCGCGCAACGAGTTCGGCGACAGCCTGCTGCAGAACCTGTTCCGTCCGGGCCAGAATCCGCAGACGGTCGTCGATGCGGATCCCGCCTTCAACGGCCAGGTTCGTCTGGGTTTCGACGGCGCGGTGAACGCTCCCTCCTGCCAGCTCAGCCTTGCCAACAACCTCCCCAGCGGGCGCGAAGGCGTGCTCAGCTGGATCCTCAATGCCGGTAACGATGACTGGTGCTCGCTTCCGCTCACCCCTGCAGACAACCCGGTCGCAGTCGACTACAGCGGCATCTGGTTCAACCCTGCCGATCCCGGCTGGGGCATCACCTTCCTCAGCTTCCCCGGCGAGGGCGGCGACGGCCTGGCCGCGCAGATCTATTACCCGGATGCCAGCGGCCGCGGTCGCTGGGCCTTCATGCAGGCGACCAGCTATTCCGCGGGCGGCACCTACCCGGTGTTCCAGGTCAGCAACGGCTACTGCCGCGACTGCGAGGCGCCAACGGAACTGGAAGTGGTGCAGATCGGCGAGATCACGGTGAACCTGCAGCCGGGCGGAAGCGGTTCGACTGTGTCCTTCCGCCTGACCTATCCCGGCGCGGAAGGCGGCGTTTTCGAGCGCAGCGCAGCGCCGATCTCGCCGGGTAGCGAACCCGGCTTCTGAGCGGTCGCTGTCCTGCTCGCGGCGGCTGCCAAGTGTCCGCCTGAACGACAAAGCGCCCCATTCGGGGCGCTTTGCTTTTCCCAGCCTTGCCTGCGGCGCGTGTTAGCCGCTGACCCGCTCGGAGATCGCCTCGGCGAAACTGCGGGTGGTGCCGGTTCCGCCAAGGTCCGGAGTCAGGCGATCGCGCGCTTCCATGCTGCTGACGATGGCCCGGCGCAGTCGCCGCGCATCCTCTTCCTTGCCCAGATGGCCGAGCATCTGCGCCGCGCCGAGCAGCAGGGCGCAGGGATTGGCGATGCCCTGCCCGGCGATGTCCGGCGCCGATCCGTGCACGGCTTCGAAGATCGCCGTATCGGCTCCGATATTGGCGCCGGGGGCAAGGCCAAGGCCGCCGACCAGGCCCGCGCACAGGTCGGAAACGATGTCGCCGAACAGATTGGTGGTCACGATCACGTCGAACTGCTCCGGCCGCATCACCAGCTGCATGCAGGTGTTGTCGACGATCATCTCGTTGGTCTCGATGTCCGGATAGTCGGCGGCCACCAGACGCGCCGTGCGCAGGAACAGCCCCGAGGTCGACTTCAGGATGTTCGCCTTGTGCACCACGGTCACCTTCCTTCGCCCCTGCTTGCGGGCCATATCGAAGGCGTAGCGGACGATCCGCTCCGAACCCTTGCGGGTGATCTTCTGGGTCAGCATGGCGACCTCGCCATCCTCGGACAGGGTCTGGCCCTCGCCGATGTAAGCGCCTTCAGTGTTCTCGCGCACGGTGATCATGTCGATCCCGTTGTAGCGCGACTTGGTGTTCGGGAAGCTGATCGCCGGGCGCACGTTGGCATACAGGTCGAAGCGCTTGCGCAGCTCGACATTGATCGAGGAGAAGCCCTCGCCCACCGGCGTGGTCAGCGGGCTCTTCAGGGCGATCTTGTGGGTCCGGATGGCGTCCAGGGTCTTGGCCGGCAGCAGCTCTCCGCTCGCCTCATAGGCGGCAAGGCCGGCCTCGACGAAGTCATAGCTGAATCCCAGGCCCATCCGGTCCAGCACGTGAAGGGTGGCGTCCATGATTTCCGGGCCGATGCCATCGCCGCGAAGTACCGCAATCGTCTGGGACATTGAGTATCCTTTGCCATTGGCCGACCTTCCGGGGCACACTGCTCCGGACGACCTGCCTGTAGTGTGTCAGCCGAGCATTATCGTTGCATTGTGCAACCAAGGTACAGCGACAGAGCATGAACAAGCCGCGCCAAGCCATCCTTTCGCCCGCCGCGCTGTGCCTGATCGGCATGGCCAGTGCGCTGAGCAGCGCCGCCCAGGCGGCCGCGCCCAGCCTGTCCCTGGCAGCGGTTGAAGGCAGTGAGCAAATGCAGATTGTGGTCGAGGGCAGCTGGGCGCCACGCTGCCTGCCCTCCCCGTCGAATGCCTGGAACGATGGCCAGGACGTTTATCTGGAACTGCGCAGCCCTGCCCGCTCCTGCGCCGGCGAGGCCAAGAGCGCGTTCGAACTGCGCGGCAGCCCGGTCACCCTGCAGCCTCCAGCCGCGGATCAGGATCGCCCGTGGCGGCTGCACCTGGTCGAGGCCGACAGCGGCGAGCTGCTTGCCTTCGCCCTGGAAGGCGGCAGCCAGAGCGCGGGCGGCGCCCCGGAATCCGGACTGTGGTGGCCCGAGGCTGGTGGCGAGTTCGACAACAGCGGGCCGGGTTTTGGCGTGCAGGTCGAAGTTCAGGACGGCACCCTGGCACTGAACGTCTCCGGGTATGCCGACGACGGCCGACCGACCTGGTGGTTCGGTGCCGGCAAGCTGTCCCGTCCGGCGCAGGCGATCGAGCTGAGCGCGCTGAACGGCGGCGCCGGCCCGTTCGGTGACTACGCCGCGCCCAAGCAGGTTTCCAGCGCCGGCACCCTGCACATCGAATGGCGCGGCGCGGCACGCGCAGTGTTCTGGTTTACCCGTCCCGCGGTTGGCGGCAAGGGACTCGAGCTGCGCCCGGTGTCGATGACCCGCTTCGCCTTTGCCACCCGCCCCGGCGAGAGCTGGGTCGGTGAGTGGCTCCTGCTGCGGCAAGCAGCCGAGGGCAAGGAGAGCGTCGAGCTGCATCGTTTCGAATGGCTGACCGGCAACGCCGAAAGTTTCGAGCTGCTCAGCGACCGCGGCCTGCGCCTGGTCTGCCGCCGCGCCAGCGCCTCGCTCGAGCAGGCCCCGCAGGCCTGCCGCGCCGCCGCGCTCGGCGCCGACAGCGCCCTGCGCTTCTCGAGCGTGGGCCTTGACGGCATGCAGACCGAGCAGGACGGCGAGCGGATCCAGCTGCGCCGCCTGCGCTGAGCAGGTCTCCGGCCCGCCGGGTCGAACCCGTTAGCCAACAACAGCCGCCTGCCGGCTCGCCACCCGCGAGCCGGCGCTTCGCCGTTCAAGCATCCGCCGCCGGCGCGCCTTCCAACTGATCGAGAAAGTCGACCGCCCGCCGCAGGTGCGGGATGACGATGCTTCCGCCCACCACCAGGCCGACCGAGAAGGTTTCGAAGAATTCCTCGCGGCTGACCCCGGCTTCCTTGCACTGGGCCACGTGGTAGCTGATGCAGTCATCGCAGCGCAGCACCATCGAGGCGACAAGACCAAGCAGCTCCTTGGTCTTGTGGTCCAGGGCACCTTCCTTGTAGGTCTGGGTGTCGAGCGCGAAAAAGCGCCGCACCACCTGATTGTCCTCGGCCAGGATGCGCTCGTTCATGCGCTTGCGGAAGGCGGTGAACCCGGCCACCCGGTCCTGCTCAGCGGCGTGATCAGCGCCGCTCACTGGCCGGTCTCCAGCAGCGGCGCCAGCCCGCCCTTGCGGTCCAGCGCGACCAGGTCGTCATAGCCGCCGACGTGCACTTCGCCGACAAAAATCTGCGGCACCGAGGTGCGTCGCGCGCGGGCCAGCATTTCGTCGCGACGCGCGGGGTCAAGATCGATCCGGACCTCCTCCCATTCAACGCCGCGGCTTTTCAGGAAGTTCTTGGCTGCCACGCAATACGGGCAGATGGCGGTGGTGTACAGGGTCACATCGGTCAAGGGAGTACTCCGTGGATATCGGTGGCCAGGCGAACTTTCGCCACGGCTGCAAGTCTTTAACCTGCGTTGCTATATGGTGCCGTATCGTCCGCTCCGAAGTGCACGCTACCGGATTCGTCGGCGCTTTTCCCGCCGCCTGCGCTCGCCCGCCAGATGCCCGGCGGCGATCTGCGACGGGGTTGTCCCACCTGCACAGTCTGTCCGTTTCCATGGCCAGCACGGCCCGAGGTTGAACCGCATGTCGCGAACCGCTCTTCCCTTGCTGGCAGGCCTGGCGCTTGCACTTGGCGCCGGCGCGCCGCTGGCTCAGGACGCCGGCCGACTGCCGGAGATCGGCTCCTCCGCCGCGCAGCTGATCTCGCCGGCACAAGAGCGTGCCTATGCCCGACAGATGCTCGGCGAGATGCGCCGCTACGGCCTGCTGCTGGAAGATCCACTGCTCGCCGAATGGCTGCAGTCGCTGGGCCACCGGCTGGCCGCGCGCAGCGACGTGTCGGAGCAGCCGTTCAGCTTTTTCTTCATGCGCTCGCGCGACATCAATGCTTTCGCCACGCTGGGCGGCTACATCGGCATGAATGCCGGCCTGGTGCTCACCGCCGAGGCCGAGGACGAGGTCGCCGCGGTGCTGGCGCACGAGGTATCGCACACCACCCAACGACATATCGTCCGCTCGGTGGAAGCCGCGCAGCGCGACAGCCTGCCGATCCTGCTCGGCATGCTGGCGGCAGTCGCCGCGGCCTCGCAGAGCAACAGCAACAGCTCGGGCGATGCGACTCAGGCAGCCATCGCCGGTGGCATGGCGCTGATGCAACAACGGCAGATCAACTACACCCGGGCCAACGAGCACGAAGCCGACCGCGTGGGTATCCAGATCCTTGCCCGGGCCGGTTACGACCCGATGGCAATGGCCGATTTCTTCGGCCGCATGCAGCGCGCGACCCGCTCGCAGGGCGACTCCGCGCCGGACTTCCTGCGCACCCATCCGGTGACCACGACGCGTATCTCCGAGGCCAAGGACCGCGCCGAGGAGCTGCGCAAGCAGGCAGGTGGACCCGAAGCACTGTCCGATGAGCCGCTCAATCCCGCCCTGCCTGGCCGAGTCCACGAATCACTGAGCCTGTCCCACGGCCCCGACCCGCTGGGCTTCGCCTTCGCCCGTGAGCGTCTGCGCGTGCTCAGCGCAAGCAGCCCGGCCGAAGCGCTGGCCGAGTACCGGCGCCGTGAGCTGGCTGGCGACTCACTCGGCGAGGCCGAACGCTACGGCTATGCGCTGGTCCTGACCCGTACCGGAGAGGCCCCGGCCGCGCTGGATATCCTCGACGCGCTCGCGACGACGCACAGCGATCGCTACTGGCTCGACCTGGCCCGTGCCGAGGCGCTCGAGCGCAGCGGCCAGCGCAGCGCTGCCGACGCCAGTTTCGGACGCCTGCTTGACCGGCAGCCGCGCAACCGCGCCATTGCCATGAGCTACGCGGTGCTGCTGGCCGAGCGCGGCACCCGCGAGGCGGGCCTTGCCGCACAGGCGGTGCTACGGCCGGTGCTCGGCGACAGCCCCTTCGATCCTGCCCTGCAGGAAAGTTTCGGCCGCGCCTGCGAACTGGCCGGCGACCTGCCGCGCGCCGCCGAGGCATTTGCCGAGGCAGCCTTCCTCAGCGGCCGCGCCGAAGATGCCCTCAATCAGCTGCAGCGGCTAAAAGACAGCGCCGGGATCGACTACGTCCAACGAGCGAGAATCGACGCCCGGATCGCCGAAATGACGCCTATCGTCCTCGAACTGCGCGAGCGCGGCATCCGTCCCGGCGATCGCTCGCGCTCACTGGGAAACGCATTGCGCTGAGTCCGCTGCGCTCGCCGGAGCCGCGCCCGCCGACGCGCCTGGCCGAAGCCCCGTGCAAGGCAAGCCAGATCGGCGCCCGGATCGTCACCGTATGGTCATAAATCTGTTATGTACTTGGTCGGGTTCCGATAATCGTGAGCTCGAGTGAATAAGCGGATTCTGATCATTGATGACGAGCCGGCGATCCGTGACATGGTCGCCTACGCCCTGCGCAAGGCCGAGTACGAGCCGGTGCCGGCGGGAGATGCCCGCGAGGCACAGGTCAGGATCTCCGAGCGCGTGCCGGACCTGATCCTGCTCGACTGGATGCTGCCCGGCACATCAGGACTGGAGCTGGCAAGGCGCTTTCGCCGCGACGAGCTGACCCGGGAAATCCCGATCATCATGCTCACCGCCCGCGGCGAGGAAAACGACCGCGTCAACGGCCTGGATGCCGGAGTCGACGACTACGTGGTCAAGCCGTTCTCGGCGCGCGAGCTGCTGGCCCGGATCAAGGCGGTGATGCGGCGCGCCCGCGGCGACTCCGAAGACGGCAGCGTGTCGCTGGGCGGCTTGCGCATCGATGGCCCTGCGCATCGGGTGTTCGCTGGCGAGGCGCCGGTCGAGATCGGCCCCACCGAGTACCGCCTGCTGCACTTCTTCATGACCCACGCCGAGCGCGTCTACTCGCGGACCCAGCTGCTCGACCAGGTCTGGGGCAGCAATGTGTACGTCGAGGAGCGCACCGTCGACGTACACATCCGCCGCCTGCGCAAGACCCTTGAGCCGCACAAGCTCGAAGGCCTTGTGCAGACCGTGCGCGGCGCCGGCTATCGCTTCTCGACCAGCTATTGAGCGGTGCTACGCGGTCGCTGACCGCGCCTGGGCATACCGTTAACATGCCGGCATGAACGGGATATCTGGACGCGCCTGGCAGCACTCCCTGTGGCGACTTGCCGGCTGGCTGGCGCTGTCCACGGTAGCCGGTGGCGTGCTTGGCAGCGCATTGGGTGGGCTCACCATCGGCCTGTTCTGCGCGCTCGGCTGGCACTACTGGCAGATCCATCGGCTGCTGCGTCAGCTGGCTTCGCGGCGGGCCTTCGAGTCGCCCGAGGGCTGGGGCGTGTTCAGCGAGGTCCAGGCCCAGCTGTTCCGCCGCCAGCGCGAATCGCGCCAGCGCAAGCGACGCCTGCACTCGCTCCTGCATGCCTTTCGCGAAGCCGCCGCGGCCCTGCCTGACGGAGTGGTCGTGATGGCGCGGCGCGACGGACGCATCGCCTGGTTCAACCAGTCCGCAAGCCGGCTGCTCGGCCTGCGCTACCACGACGATGTCGGCGCGCGGCTGACCCACCTGCTGCGCGCACCGCGGATCGCGGAGTGGCTGGCCGCAGGCGCCGCCGAGCCGCTGATCGACATCGCCTCGCCCGCCGATCCGCAGCGTCGCCTGTTGCTGCGCCTGGCCGACTACACTGCCGAGCAGAAGCTGCTGATCGTCCGCGACGTCAGCAAGCTGATGCAGCTGGAGCAGGTGCGCCGGGATTTCGTCGCCAACGTCAGCCACGAGCTGCGCACTCCGCTGACCGTGATCCATGGCTACCTCGACATGCTCGACGGCAACGAGCACCCGGAGTGGTCCGACCTGCTCGACGAAATGCGCGAGCAATCGCAGCGCATGAACCGCATCGTCGAGGACCTGCTCACCTTGTCGCGGCTGGAGTCGATGGACCGGATTCCCGCCGAGCGCGTGCCGATGCGTCCACTGCTGGCGGCCCTGCGCCGCGACGCCGAGGCGCTGTCCGCAGGCCAGCACGTGATCGCGCTGGAGGACGCCTGCCCGGACGATCTGAGCGGCTCGGCCAAGGAGCTGCAAAGCGCGTTCTCCAACCTGGTCAGCAATGCGGTGCGCTACACCCCGGCCGGCGGTAGCGTGCGGATCCGCTTCAGCCAGGAGGCCGACGGTGGCGCGCGGCTCGCGGTCAGCGACAGCGGACCGGGCATCGCGGCGCAGCATCTGCCACGGATCACCGAGCGCTTCTACCGGGTATCCAGCAGCCGCTCCCGCGACAGCGGCGGAACCGGTCTCGGGCTTGCCATCGTCAAGCATGCGCTGAACCTGCATCATGCAAGCCTGGAAATCGCCAGCGAGGTGGGCCGAGGCAGCACCTTCAGCTGCGTATTCGGCCCACAACAGGTCGTTGCAAAGGAACAGGACGCCGCATGAGCAGCAGCAAGCGCAAGAGACCGGCCGCCATCCCCGCCAGGCCACCGCGCACGGGCCAGGCCGAGGAGCCGTTCCGCGATCCCTCCCTGTACCTGAATCGTGAGCTCTCGCAGCTCGAGTTCAACCGCCGGGTGCTGGCCCAGGCGATGGACCCGGATATCCCCCTGCTCGAGCGGCTGAAGTACCTGTGCATCTCCTGCACCAACCTCGACGAGTTTTTCGAGATCCGCGCCGCTACCGTGCGCACCGCGCTCGAGTACGGCGGCCCGCTGCCGCCCGACGGGCTGACCCCGGCCGCGGCGCTGCACGCCATCCATGAGAATGCCAGTCGGCTGGTCCAGGCGCAGTACCAGTTCTGGAACGACAGCATGCGGCCAGCGCTGGCCGAGGGCGGCATCCGCATTCTTCCGCGCGAGGGCTGGAACGCCAAGCTGCGGCGCTGGCTGCACGCCTTGTTCATCGAGGAAATCCTGCCGGTACTCTCGCCGTTGGGCCTTGATCCCTCGCATCCGTTCCCGCGCATCCTCAACAAGTCGCTCAACGTGGTGGTGGTGCTGGAAGGTCGCGACGCCTTCGGCCGCTCCGGCGGGATGGCGATCGTCCGCGCCCCGCGCTCTTTGCCGCGCATCGTCCGTCTGCCGCTGGAAGTCTCCGGCGGCGAGAACGACTTCGTCCTGCTCTCGGCCATCCTCAGCGCCTTCGTCGACGAGATGTTCCCGGGCATGCGGGTCAAGGGTGCCTACCAGTTCCGGGTCACCCGCAACTCCGAGCTGTTCGTCGACGAGGAAGAAGTCGAGAATCTCGCCCATGCGCTGAAGGACGAGCTGGTCGGTCGCGGCTTCCGCCGCGCGGTACGGCTGGAGATCGCTGAGAACTGCCCGACCCCGATCGTGCGCATCCTGCTGCAGAACTTCGACCTGCCGGAAAACGCGATGTACCGGATCAATGGTCCGGTCAACCTCAACCGGGTCATCGCGGTCTACGACATGGTCGACCGCCCGGAGCTGAAGTTCCCGCCGTTCACTCCGCGCGCCGTG
This sequence comes from uncultured Lysobacter sp., assembly GCA_964350895.1. Classification (GTDB taxonomy): domain Bacteria; phylum Pseudomonadota; class Gammaproteobacteria; order Xanthomonadales; family Xanthomonadaceae; genus Pseudomarimonas. The sequence goes on along the minus strand of CAYGMG010000075.1, from coordinate 8,036 downwards.
CGCATTGCCAGCGACTCGCCATTCGAGAGCATGCGCCGCCACGACGTGCTGCTGCACCACCCCTACGAAAGCTTCCAGACCGTGCTCGACGTGGTCAAGCTCGCCGCACACGATCCGGAAGTGCTGGCGATCAAGCAGACCCTGTATCGCGCCGGCGCCAACTCACCCCTGGTCGAAAGCCTGATCACCGCGGCGCGCAACGGCAAGGACGTTACCGTGGTGATCGAACTGCGCGCGCGCTTCGACGAGGAGGCCAACATCCGCCTCGCCGACCGCCTGCAGGAAGCTGGCGTGCAGGTCGTCTACGGCGTGGTCGGCTACAAGACCCACGCCAAGATGCTGCTGATTGTCCGCCGCGAGGGCAACCGCCTGCGCCGCTACGTGCATCTGGGCACCGGCAACTATCACCCTGGTACGGCGCGGGTCTACACCGACATCGGCCTGTTCAGCGCCGATCCGGACATCGGCCACGACGTGCACCTGATCTTCCAGCAGATGTCCGGGCTGTGCACCGAGGTGAAGCTCAAGCGGTTGCTGCAGTCTCCGTTCACCCTGCACAAGGGTCTGCTGCGGATGATCGAGCGCGAGACCAAGCTGGCTCGCGCCGGTCGTCCCGGCATGATCCAGGCCAAGATGAACGCGCTGAACGAGCCGATCGTGATCCGCGCCCTGTACGAGGCTTCCTGCGCCGGCGTGCAGGTCGATTTGATCGTGCGCGGCGCCTGCTGCCTGCGCCCGGGCGTCGCCGGCGTGTCCGAGAACATTCGCGTGCGCTCGGTGGTCGGACGCTTCCTCGAGCATTCGCGGGTCTACTGGTTCGGCAACGACGGGGAGCCCGAGCTGTACTGCTCCAGCGCGGACTGGATGGAGCGCAACCTGATGCGCCGCATCGAGACCTGCTTCCCGATCCTAGACCGCGATCTCGCCGCGCGGGTCTACGAGGAGGAACTCGGCAACTACCTGGCCGACAACACCCAGGCCTGGGAGCTGCAGTCGGACGGCAGCTACCTGCGGGTCACGCCGCCCGAGGATGGCATGCCGCACTCAGCGCAGCGCTCCCTGCTGGCGAGGCTGTGCGAATGAGCCGTCCTGAACTCGTCGTTCCCTCGGACGGACTCGGCGATGCCTGATTCGCTGCAGGAAGGCGAGCTGCTGGCCGCGGTCGACCTCGGCTCGAACAGTTTCCACATGGTCGTGGCGCGGCATCTGCTCGGCCAGCTGCGGGTGGTCGACCGGCTGCGCGAGACGGTGCGCATGGCCAACGGTCTGGATGCCGAGGGCGGGCTCTCCGCCGAGGCCGTCGGTCGCGCGCTGGATTGCCTGTCCCGACTGGGCCAGCGGGTCCGCACCTTGCCCGAGAACCGGGTCCGGGTGATCGCCACCAATACGGTCCGCCAGCTGCGCAACCCGCAGGGCTTCCTGGTGCCAGCGGAAACCGCGCTGGGCCATCGCATCGAAGTGGTGGCCGGGCGCGAGGAAGCGCGCCTGATCTATCTGGGCGTCGCGCACGGCCATCCGACCTCGGCCAGCCGGCAGCGCCTGGTGATGGACATCGGCGGCGGATCCACCGAGTTCATCATCGGCAAGGGCGATACGCCGCTGCAGCGCGAGAGCCTGCAGATGGGCTGCATCGCCAGCACCCGGCGTTTCTTTGTCGGCGGCAAGCTCTCGCGCAAACGCTGGAAGGAAGCATTGACCGAAGTGTCGGCCGAGTTCCAGCAGTTCGCCGCCGCCTACCGCACGACCGGCTGGCAGGAGACCTTTGGCTCCTCCGGCAGCATCAAGGCGATCGGCGAGATCCTCACTGCCATGAAGCTGTCCCGCGGCAGCATCAGCGAGCCGGCACTGAAGACACTGCGCGACCGTTTGCTGGAGTTCGACAGCCTGGACGAGATCCGCCTGCCCGGCCTGTCCGAAGACCGCCGGCCGATCATCGCCGGCGCCATCCTGGTTCTGGAAGCGGCCTTCAACGAGCTCGGCATCAGCCGGATGCAGGTGGCGCAGACCGCGATGCGCGAAGGCATCCTGATCGACATGCTGGGCCGGGTCAGCAACCGCGACCCACGCGATGCCTCGATCGCCGCCCTGGCCAGCCGCTACGACCTCGACATCGCCCAGGCCACACGCGTTGAACACACCGTCATGGCGCTGTTCGACCAGGTGGCCCAGGGCTGCGGCCTTGGCGACGAGGAGCGCGACCAGCTGGTCTGGGCCTCACGCGTCCACGAGATTGGCCTGTCCATCGCCCACAGTCAGTACCACCGACATGGCGCCTACCTGCTGCGCCACTCGGACATCGCTGGATTCTCCACCCAGGACCAGCAGATCCTCGCCACTTTGGTGCGCTGCCACCGCCGCGAGATCTCGCGCTCGGCGATCTCGGCGGTTCCCGAACGCTCCGCGCAGTCGACCCTGCACAGCCTGGTTCTGCTGCGCCTTGGCGTGCTCTTGCATCGCAGCCACGAGGCGACACCGCCGCCGTCGCTGACGCTGGCTATCGATGGCGACAGCCTGCGCCTGTCAGTGCCCGGCAGCTGGCTGGATGCCCACCCGCTGACCCGTTCCGACCTTGAAGCCGAGCGCGAGTACCTGGCCCCGTTCGGACTCTCGCTGCAGATCCTGACTCACTGATCCGCAGCGACGGGTGCGCCGCGCGCAGTCGCCGAGCAAGCAAAGGCGAGCACTGCTCGCGTGCCGCGTGGCTCCCGGGCACTGAAGCTCAGCGTCCAGCCCAGGTGCTCGCACAGGTGGGCGATGAGAGCCAGGCCAATCCCCTCGGAGGCTGGCCGGCCCTCGCGCAGCTGGCGTGCGTAGAGCGCGCTGATCGCCTCAGGACGCAGCTCGCTGCCAGGGTCGTCGATGCGCACCTGACGCGCGTCGCAGGAAAGGGTGATCTCGCCACTGTCGCTGTGCTCGATGGCATTGCGCAGCAGGTTGCCGATCGCCACCGCTGCAAGTCCCGTCGGGGCGCGGATCACGCAGGGCTCGCAAGGGCCAAGGACCAGCGCGAGCTCGCGGCCCTCGCACAGATGCTGGTGATCGGCGATCAGTGCCGGCAGCAGGCCGCTTACCTCGGTGCTCTCGGCCTGCTCGGCTAGCCGACCGGGCTCCTTGGCCAGGGTCAGCAACACGCGCAGCAACACCTCGACTTCCCGCGATGTATGCAGTATCCGGCGCAGCGCGGCAGCGCGGGCCGAGGCAGAGGATTCCGCGCTGACCGCCAGCTCGGCGGCGCCGCGGATCACTGCAATCGGCGTGCGCAGCTCGTGGCTGGCGCTGGCGGCAAAGGCCCGCTCGCGCTCGGCAAAGCTGCGGTATCGATCGAGGTAGTCGTTAAGGGCCTCGCGGATGCGACGCAGCTCGCTGCTCTCATCGGCCTGTGCAGGCAGGTGCGCGTTGGCCGCCGCAGGATCGAGCGCGCCGATACTGCGAGCCACCCGTTCCATCGGCGCCACCAGCCGTCGCGAGCCCAGATAGACCATCAGCCCCATCGCGCCCACCACCAGGATCAGGCCCATCACGATGCCCGCCCCGGCGGCCAGTTCGGCGCGCTCCAGCTCGCTGATGTCGAGCGCCACGGCGCGTCGCGCGCCGGCTTCTCCCTGGACCAGAACCACGAAGTCGCGGCCATCCATGCGCAGCTCGTCGTGCACGCCGACGCTCAGCGGGCTCAGCGCCGGCGGCAGCTGCTGACCCTCGATCTCGGACCAGTAGCGCAGCCGCACCGCGGCCTCCGGCTCGATGCCGCCGCTCTCCATCCGCGCAAGCTCGGCGCCCAGCAGGACCTCCCAGATGCCCTGCTCGACCGACTCGTGAAGGATCAGGGCGGCCAGCGCCAGGATCATGGTCATCGCCGCGCCAAACCACAGCGAGGCCTGGGCCACCTGGCGCCGCAGGCTGCGCTCAGCCACGGCTGGGCTCCGCCTCGGCGGCGAGCCGGTAGCCGAGCTTGGGCACGGTATGGATCAGCTTGTCGGCGAACGGACCGTCGACGACGCGGCGCAGGTCATAGATGTGCGAGCGCAGCGGATCACCGGGAGGCACCTCGTCGCCCCAAAGCGCATGCTCAAGTTCGCCGCGCGGCACCACGGCTGGACTTGCGCGCATGAGCGCCTGGAGCAGGGTGCGGCCGACCGGATACAGATGCACCGGCTGGCCGCCGCGGCGCACTTCCTGGGTCGCAAGGTCCAGCTCCAGATCCGCCACGCTCAGCTTGCGGCTGCGGCTGCGCCCGCCCGAGCGCGCCAACAGGGCCTCAAGGCGCAGCTCCAGTTCGCGCAGGGCGAACGGCTTGCTCAAGTAGTCATCGGCGCCGGCTTCGAAACCGCCGATCTTGTCTTCCAGCTCGCCCATCGCGGTGAGCATCAGCACCGGCAGATCGGCGCGCGGCGAATCGCGCAGCGCCTGCAGCACGGCCACGCCATCCATGCGCGGCAGCATGCGATCAAGCACCATCACGTCATACGGCTGGGTCAGCGCCAGATGCAGGCCGGTGCGCCCATCCGGCGCGGCGTCGACCAGATGCCCGCGCTGCTCGAACCAGGCGAACAGGTTGGCCATCAGGCCGGCGTTGTCCTCGACGATCAGAATCCGCATCCGCCTGCCATCCGCTGCTCAGTCATCCGCGCCGTCATCCGCCGGGCCGTCGGCGTCCAGCGTCGGCATGCACCCGGCGCGCGCCGCACTGCCGGGCACAAGCCACCAGTTGCCGCGATTGCTGCGACCGGCGAGCAGCGCCTGCTCGCTGACGATACACGGATCGAGCGCGGACTCTTCGACCAGCACCCAGCGATCTGTCGGCCGCTCGGACAGCCACGCCAGCGCGCCCTCCCACTGCTGCACCCACGGACGACTGAAGCCGAAGTCGACCGCAGGACGCTGCGCCTGCAGCAGCATCTGCTCGCGCCAGGCGACCAGGCCCAGTTCGGCGCCCGGCGGCAGCCGCTGCTCGACCTGCTGCATCAGCTGGCGGGCCGAACTCGATGCGTCCAGGGCCGGTGCCAGCAGCAGGCCGTATAACGCCCACAGCAACACGTTGAACAACACGGCGAGCATGCCGACGCGGCGGCGCAGGAACACCACCAGCGCCAACCCCGCGCTGCCGACCACGCCCAGCCCGGCGAGCAGAAAGGTCAGATCGGCGGCACGGATGTCGCGCCGCTCAGCCAGCCGTTCCACCGCAGGAAGCAGCTCCAGCGCGCCCCCCAGCGCAACGAAAAGCAGAACCAGTGACAGCAGCAGCACATAGCCGAGCAGTACACGGCGCGAGCCTTTGTGGCGCAGCAGGCCGGCCAGCAGCGGCGCTGCAGCAAGACACATCGCCGGCAGCGCCGGAAACAGGTACACCTCGCGCTTGCCCGGGCTGGCAGTGAAGAACAGCAGGACCAGCAAGGACCAGCCGAGCAGCAGCCACTGGCGCGCATCGCACCGCGCCAGCCGGCGCCGCCAGGCCGGCAGCAGCCAGGGCAGGAGCAAGGCGCCCGGCAGCCACAGCGTGGCGATCACCTGCAGGTAGTACCAGACCGGCCGGACGTGATGCCAGGCGTTGGCGTAGCGCTCGCCGGTCTGCTTGAAGAAGATCTCGCGGGCATAGGCGTGCAGGTCGGGGTCGTCGCGGGTCAATACGGCAATCAGCACCGGAAAAAACCAGATCCCGGCGCCAGCGACGAATCCGAGCGGAATCAGGACAGCAGCCCCGCTGGCTGCAGCCGGTGGCGGCTGCCAGCGGCGCACCAGCAGCCAGGGCAGAATCACCAGCAGGGGCAGGAAGCCGACGCCCTTGGTCACCGTGCCCAGCCCGGCGGCGAAGGCGCCGATCAGCAAGGCGCGACGATCCGGCCCGCGCAGCAGGTGCACCAGCAGTCCCCACAGCGACAGCGTGGTCATCAGCACCAGCAGCATGTCGATCTGCGCGCGCTTGGCCTGCAGGCCGAACTGCAGGGTCGCCAGCAGGGCGAAAGCTGCGATCAGCCCGATCCGCGGATTCCACAGCCGGCGGCCCAGATCATAGGTAAGCCAGAGCGTCCCCAGTCCGGCCAGCAAGGAGGGCAGCAGGAAGGCCCATTGCCAGTCGCCAACCAGCATGTAGGACAGCGCCTGCGACCACATGAAGGGCGCCGGCTTGTGCGCGTACAGCTCGCTGCCGCGATGCGGGATCAGCCAGTTGCCGCTATCGACCATGTGCTTGGCGGCGAGCACGAAGCGTGGCTCGTCGGGCGGCGACGGATCGCGCAGGCCGAGGCCCGCACCCAAGGCGACCAGGGCGAGCAAGAACAGCCAGCCCAGCGAGGGGCGCATCAGGCGTTGCACGGAACGGCTTCCGCTCGGGGAGGGACAGTTCGGCCAGGTAACGCGAAGCGGCGTCGGAATAATGTCGGACACCGCGAACCGACTGCGCCGCAGCGCTTCCGACAGGTCTCCGACACGTCCGCGGCAAAACTGAGCGCATGCTAGCAACCCTCCATCCGACCCGCGATCCGGCAAGGCCGGCGACCCAGCCGCGGCTTGCCCTGCATCAGCGGTCTAGCCTGCCGCTGGCGCTCTGGCTGTCGCCGAGCGCCCTTGGCATCGACCGCGGCTGTCCTGCCGCGCGCAGCGCACAATCGTTCGCGCACGACAACCTGTTCCACTCGATGCTGGGCATGATGGACGTGAGCTCGACGCTCTACGACACTGATCTCGACCTGCTGGCCCCCTGTCGAGCCATCCCCCCGCAGCTAAGCCGAAAAGGAGCCGCGCATGTCCACCACGACAACAGCTGACCGCTATCCACCCTGGCTTGCTCGCCTGCACTGGCTGGTGCTGGCGCTGCTGGTCGCCGTCTACGCCCTGATGGAGCTGCGCGGCTTTGCCGAACGCGGCAGTGATCTGCGCAACGCGATGAAGCTGGCGCATTACCTCACCGGCCTCGGCGTGCTGCTTTTGGTCCTCTGGCGGATCGCCTTGCGTCTGCGCGGACCGCTGCCCGCAGCGCTCGCCGGCCCGCGCTGGCAACAGCGCGCCGTCACCCTGGGCCACTACCTGCTCTACGCCTGGATGCTGGCCATGCCGCTGCTCGGCTGGGCCCTGCTCAGCGCTGAGCGACAGCTGCCGAGCGTGTTCGGCTGGACCCTGCCGGCCATCGCACCGGCCTCTGATTCGCTGGCCGAGTCACTGGAGGACCTGCACGAGTGGCTGGCCACCTTCGGCTACTTCCTGATCGGCGGGCATGTCCTCGCCGCGCTCTGGCACCAATGGCTGCGCAGTGAGCCGGTGTTCTCACGGATCCGCCCGAGCCGTCGCTGAGCCCGCAGAACACGCGGGCGTCCAACGATCCTGCAGGTCCCAGCCCGGGAGGCTTGACAGATGCAATTACAGGTGTAATCTCGACCCATCGATTACACAGGTAATTGCTCCATGCAGATCAGTGAAGCCGAAAGCCGGGTCATGCAGGTCCTGTGGGATCGCGGGCCGAGCACGGCCGAAGAAGTGTTCGAGGCACTGGCCGACGAGCTCGACTGGCAAGCGCCAACCGTCAAGACCCTGCTCAACCGGCTGCTCAACAAGGGCGCGCTGGCCGCCGAGCCGGAGGGCCGCCGCTACCGCTACCGGCCGCTGCTGGCCCGCGAGGACTATGTCCTGGCGGAAAGCCGCGGCCTGCTCGATCGCCTGTTCGAAGGCCGGGTGGCGCCGCTGGTGGCTCACTTCAGCCGGCAAGGCAAGTTGAGCAAACGGGATGTAGCGGAACTGCGGCGGCTGATCGAGGAGATCGATGATGAGCGCTGAACTGCTTTCCTGGCTGGTCGAAGGCAGCATTGCCACCAGCCTTGCCGCGCTGCTGGTGCTGGCGCTGCGCGGGCCGCTGCGGCGCCTGTTCGGCGCTGGCTGCATTCCCTGGCTGTGGTCCCTTGTGCCACTGGCCCAGCTGGCAGTCTGGCTGCCTGCGCCGATGCGCGAATCCGCGGCCAGCGTGCCGCTGCTGGTTGCTGCCGGACTCCCCCAGCCGCTGGCCGCGGACGCAGCGGGCGTGGCCAGCGGCTGGGGGAGTCCGGCAGCAA
>CAYGMG010000074.1:0-18057 GCA_964350895.1 uncultured Lysobacter sp. | reverse complement strand
TTCTGCTCTTCAAGCCGTTGATCTCGCTGCGTAGAGCTGGATCCCCGACTGCGCGGGTATGACGTCGAGGCATTCGCATGCGATGCCGGCCGAAGGCGAGACTTTTCTGCGTCTGGCTCGGCTGAAAGCGGCTAACCACCCGGCCTCGCGATGGGAGGGCATTTCCCCGGACAGCAGCGCGCGAAGGCGGGAGTCCAGCTCCCTACTTTCCCTTCAGCGGCCCAAGAGCGACTCACCCCGCGCATTCACGGGCATGACAAGACCTGCTCAGACGCTCCCCAGTCGTGCAGCCAATCCCCCCGGTCCTGCACCCATGCCAGCGCAGACCCGCGCGACTCCCTCTCATGGCAGCTCCGAGGCCTCCACAAGGGGCGAACGCTGCGTAGGACAGTCGATGCCGCAACGGAATCGCCATCCATGCTCCCGGCGCCCACAAACTTTGCAGTATCGGCAGCTTCGTCGCACAATCGGGCAGGGAGTCCTGCATCCAAGGGATAGCGACCGTGCCAGGCACAGCCGGCATGCGGACCGCGGACAACCACTCGGCGGGCCGCTAGGTGCGTCGCCACATATCGCAGACAGGGGATTCACACATGCGCAGTTCAGCCCACTACCTTCGCCATTCGCTGGCCGCCGCGATCTGCCTGGCGCTTGCGCCGATGGCCTTCGCCGCCGCGCCCGAAGTCTCCTCTGAGAGCGAGTCGATCACCGTCGGCAGCGAAGCCCCTGCCTACACCCTGCGCCTGAGCTATCCGGACGGTCGCACAAGCGAACGCGTCCTGCTCTCCGGCGAGACCTTCGCCATCGACGCGATGAGCCCCGGCGGCCAGCTGGCCGACGGCATCTATCAGTTCGAGGCCCAGCCGATCACCGGCCTGCGCGAGCGCAGCGGGATGGATGCCGACGCGGAGATCGACAAATCCATCGACGCCAGCATGCCCAGCGAGAGCGGCAGCTTCCGCGTCCACCAGGGTCGCATCGTCGTCGCCAAGGCCGAGCCCAACCATCAGGGCGATCAGGACTTCGGCGTGCGCATGAAGGACCAGGTGATCTCGGATGACCTGATCGTCAACAACGGCAGCCTGTGCGTCGGCCAGGACTGCGTTAACGGCGAAAACTTCGGCTTCGACACCCTGCGGCTGAAGGAGAACAACCTTCGACTGCACTTCGACGACACCTCGAACAGCGGCAGCTTCCCGAACAACGACTGGACCCTGGTCGCCAACGATTCCGCCAACGGTGGCGCCAACTACTTCGCCGTCGAAGACCGCAGCGCCGGCCGCCGCGTCTTCGAGGTCCGCGCTGGCGCCCCCGCCAACAGCCTCTTCATCGACGCCAGCGGCCGCATCGGCATCAAGACCAGCACCCCCGTGGTCAACATCCACGTCGCCGAAGGCAACACCCCCGCCCTCCGCCTGGAGCAGAACGGCAGCAGCGGCTTCACCGCCCAGACCTGGGACATCGCCGGCAACGAGACCAACTTCTTCGTCCGCGATGTGACCAATGGCTCGCGACTGCCGTTCAAGATCAGGCCGGGGGCGCCGACCGATTCGCTGTACGTTGCCGCTGACGGCAAGGTCGGATTGGGCACAGCCAACCCGTCTTCGAGCCTAACCGTTGCGTCTTCGGGGGGCTCGGGGCAGATCAAGATCGCTGAGACCTCTTCAACCGTCGCCGGAAGAGACCTGGTGCGACTGGAGAACAATGGCCCGACCCGTCTGGTGCTAGCGAACACCAGTACATCGAATATCTGGAATCTGAACGCCAATGACTCGGAATTCCGGATCGGCAGAGTGGGTTCAGGTATCACGGAGTTCGTGCTTGACCAGACCGGCAACCTCTCGATTTCAGGGACTCTGTCACAAGGGTCGGACGTCAACTCGAAGGAGAATTTCGTCTCAGCCGATTCCGGCGAGACCTTGAAGGCCCTGTTGAGCCTCCCAGTGACGCGCTGGAACTACAAGGGGGATCCGGACTCGGTGACCCACATGGGTCCAACTGCGCAGGACTTTTACGCACAGTTCAAGCTCGGCGCTGCACCCAATCGAATCTCGACTCTCGACGGTGTGGGCGTCTCCTTCGCTGCCATTCAAGGGCTTTGGAGTGAGATTCAGAAGCGAGACCAGCGCCTCAACGAGCTCGAGGAGATGGTGATCCATCTGAGCAATCAGCTTGAGAAGCTCGAGAAGGGCCGCGCCTCGACGCTCGACTAGTGCCGCCGCATGCAAAATGAAGTCGCCGCACCCGTCGCTATCGGAGGAATAGGAGGATCGGGAACTCGCGCGGTGGCTGCGGTGCTGATGGAGATGGGAGTGCACTTGGGTGACTCCCTGAATGAGTCCCACGACTGTATGCCCGTCTCCATTTTTTTGGAGCGCTGGTGCAATCGCTTCCTCGCAGGGGATTCGGGGCACACCGAGGGTTTCAACTGGTCAGAAGCATCTGGTGAAGCCCGAATCGTTCTCGCGCAGCTGAAGTGCGAGTCAGAAGCGAGATCTCGTGCGTCGTGGGGCTGGAAGGCGCCACGCACGCATCTGATGTTGAGTTTCTTCTGTGACCTGATTCCGGACCTCGTCTACATTCACGTCGTCCGGCATCCTTGGGCCCTCGCGACATCGGGCAACCAGAATCAGGTCGAGAAACACGGGCAATTGCTTCTGGGGCACTCCCAGGAATCGCGTAAGGGCAAGCGCGAGCTGTTTGACCGGCTGGAGTTCTGGCGAGTAGCCAATAGTCGTACGATGGAGATCATGGGTTCTGCGCTCGGCCGCAAGGCCATGGTGCTCAGATACGAGGATCTGTGCGCGTCTCCAGATCGGACCGTCGAGCAGTTGTCACAACTCACCGGCCTTCCTCCGATCTCCTCGGAGAGATCTGGCAACTTGATTCGCCCCTCAGAGCGAGCCATCGCCTCCTCGCTTTCGAACTTAGTGGAGCCGGAAGAAGCAACAATGGCCGCAGGCGAGTTCGCTGGCCTGCTCGGCTATTTTTCTTCCCCGCCTTTTGTCAGGCCGTGGCAACAGCAACTGTTGGCACACGGAGCACATGTCGCCCCTCAGTCGACGACGTAGAGCCTTCATCTCGAAGAGGCAGAACCCTCGATGCCGATGCGAGCAGTCCCCACCCCCACGATGAGGGCGGCTGTTCTGAACCACTTGCTCAGACCCTCTAGAACATCGGACGCCATGGCGCCGGCGCCGTTGGGCCAGGACCAGAATCTCCGCCCGCAGTCCTACGGCGCGATCCGGTAGGGGCGCGCATCGGCAGGCGCCGGAACCACGCCGTCACGCTTGCTCAGTCTTCTGGACCGCCTTGCCTGCCAGGCTGACACCATCAGTAGGCGGCTATCGACCTTCAGGTCCCCGGTAACGCATCTCGGTGGCCGCGAAGAACTGGTCACGCCTCTGACGGCTGTAGTCCGGATAGTCATAGATGTTGAGCAGGGACAAGTGGCGATGAACCACCTTGGTGCTGATCAGAGACTTCCATCCCCGTGAAACAAGGTGCTCATGGATTTCGGTGTCGCGACCGAAGCCGACCTGTGCGTAGGCCTCCTTTCTGAGCATCAAGAGTCGAAGCGGCGGATTGTGCGGGGCGATCAACGGTTCATCGGTATCGACGTAGCGGCGCATGGGCGCGTCCGCCTTGACGAGAAAGCTCAGGTCTTCCTCCGACAGCTCAGGGCGCAGCGCTCTTGCGCGGTCGAGCGAAACGAAGTCCTTCTGGTAGACCCTCGAGCCAATCGCGCCGATGCGTTCATCGCTCTCCATATGCCGGACAAGGGTTTCCAACCAGCAGGCCCCATCGCTGAGGACCTCGATGTCGCCTTCGATCAGCACAAAGAACTCACCCAATTCATCCCAGTGCCTGGAGATCATTTCCTCGAAGCGTCGAGGATCATTTCTATCGCCTCGGGTTACGTGGTGGAACATTTCCCGCGCTTCGAACGCGCGGATCACGTCCCCGACAGCCGGGTCCTTTGAAGCATTGTCCGTGATCACGAATCGTGCGGGCGAGTGCGTGTGCCGGAACAGGCTGTCCAGACATACCCAAAGGTAGATCGGCCGCTCCCAGGCAAGGATGAACACCATAGGTGCGATCTCGACTCTCCCCGGCATGCTCTTTTCCCCGATGTCGCCTTGGTCAGGACGCGCGGGACTGAATACCATGTACCGGCGCCCCGCGCACCCGGCCCGCTGCGTATCGGCCTCAACAGAGACTGTTCCGCGCTATCGCTCGATAAATCTTGTATTCCGGATCAGACGTATCAATGAAGCTCCAGTCTCCCCTCTCATCAACGAGTGTCAGGCAATGCCGGCGCGACTGACAGGCGGAAAGCTTGCTCCGCATGCGGATCGCGTGGCGGAGTTCCTGATCGCCGGCGTTCAGAAAGCCGGAACGACCGCACTCCATCGCCTGCTCTCACAGCACCCTTCCATCGTGATGCCCGCGCGTAAGGAGCTTCACTTCTTCGACGACGATGACGGGGTTGACTGGTCGTGCCCTGACTACGCCCGCTATCACGGCAGCTTCCCACAGCGCCGAAATGGACAGATCGCGGGAGAGGCCACGCCGATCTACACCTACTGGCCCGCTGCGCTCGAAAGAATTGCTGCCTACCACCCCCGGATCAAGATCCTCGTCTCTCTCCGCCAACCGGTAGCACGCGCATACTCCCATTGGAAGATGGAGGTGACGCGGGGTGACGAGATCGAGCCTTTTTCCCGAGCCATCCGGGAAGGGCGAGAGCGGGTAGCTGGTTCTGCGGACTCCAGAGCCGGCTGCCATCGCATCTTCAGCTACGTGGAACGCGGCTTCTACGCGCAACAAATTGAACGACTGTTGACGCTGTTCCCCCGATCGCAGCTGATGTTCCTGACATCTGAGGACCTGAGGCGAGACGCCCGGGGGACATCGAACAGGATCTGCGACTTCCTGGGGATCGGACGCTTCGAAGCACCTCCCGTCAACCAGTGGATAAGCCCCTATGAGAAGACGCTTGAGTTCGCACCCATGGCCGCATTCGATGGCGAGTATCTGCATCGCCTGTTCGCCGACGATATCCGCTTGACCGCCGAGTTGACCGGGCTAACTCTCTCCAGCTGGATCGAGGATTGGCAAGAGCACGCGGCACCAAGCGCTGAGCCGGTGACCCAGGCAAGCTCTGGGCAAGTCTCGTCGTTCCTGCAAAGGTGAATTGCTGTCCGGGGAGCAGCCCCGCCCGGCGGCGTTCAACCGCGTAGCCAGCGAATCCCAGCCGAAGGCACAACGACAGAGGCTCGATTCCGCCCTGTACCCTCAGCCACTTCCCACGTCATCCCCGCGCAGGCGGGGATCCAGCTCTTTGCGGCGATATCAACGGGTTGAGAGTGGAAGCTGGACCCCCGCGTACGCGGGGGTGACGGGTTCGAGGATGTGTGAGTTTTCCCGGACAGCAATGCGCGAAGGCGGGGATCGACTGCTTTGAGGTGCTTGAAGAAGAGGGGGCTGGATTCCTGCCTTCGCGGGAATGACGTGTCGCTGATCCGTTGTTCGGAAGCTGCCCGGACCTGGCCGACGGTCGATGACACTGCATCACCAGTGCAGAGCGCCTCTAGGGAGCCTCTGAGCAGGTCCAGTGCGCCCGGGGTACAGGCCAGCGATGCGTGTTGTTTGATCGATTCGCCGACCGCGCATTCCTCAGCCGTGCCGAGCCCAGCTCGACGCATTCGCCAAGGCCCTTTCCTTGCACTCCTCGTGCCCCGGGATCCTGATCGGAGAGAGTCGCTCGACTTCAGTGAGTGCCTTCAGGCAGCCGTCCCAATCACCGCGAGCCTCGCAGCATCGCGCGAGCAGGAACCACGCCCGCGGATGGTCCGGATTGACGCTCAACCATTCGCGGATCACAGGCTCGGCCTCGCCAAAGCGCCCGTACCCGGCCAGCAGCCCCGCCAGTCCCTCCAGTGGGGCGCGCTTCACCCTTGAATCAGATTGCGCCGCCCTGCGCAGGACGGCGATGGCATCGTCGGCACGCCCCTCCTTGGCATTCAGTGCAGCGAGCGTCGCGCTCATGGCGAAGTTCTTCGGCGACAGGTCCAGTTCGCGCCGTATCAGCTGCTCCGCATCCGCCACGCGTCCGATGGCATGCAGGGCGTGGGCGTAGCTCGTCAGCAGATCCACCGGGCGGGTTCCCGGCTCGACCTCCTCGGGCCCAAGCAGCCCCTCGACGGCGGCAACCGCGTCCTGGGCGCGCCCGGCCGCCAGCCTGGCTGAGCACAGCCTGGCGACCCGGAAACTGCTGTCGGGCCTCGAACGCAGAAGGGTCTCCCATGCCCCGACCGTGTCCGATGACGGCCGGCGGCCGGCATTGACCTCAAACTGCAACTCAAGCTCCTGGATCTGCTCGGCGGTCAGGGAGATCTCCGAATCCCGGGACTCACACGCGCGCACAGCTGCCGAAAGCTTGGGCGTTGTGACGATGCCGCCCGCTTCCAGCATCTCCGTCAATGATCGCGGTCTGCTGTTTCGAAGGGACTCGAACATAGGCCCGAGCTGGAAGTGGATCCGGGACATCAGGTCGGTGACATCGATGTGCTCAAGCTCACGTGCCCGCCGGGCGAGCTCGGCAACCCTTCTGCTGACCGGCCAGCGGCCCCGCCGCGGCGAGGGGAAATGCAGGGCGGTCGGAGTCAGGACCGTCGCCAGGCGATCGGGGGCCAGTTCCATCCAGCGGCTCCACATCCACAGGTCTGTCCAGCAACCCTCGGGCGTCGTCTCCCACCCCTTGGATAGCGAGAGGTACGCCGCGCGGGAGTGCGCAGCGAACGGCAGGCCGAACAGATTCGATCGGCGATGCCTGAGCATCGCCCGCATCTCCGGACTGCGCAGCGTTCCCAGCAGGGCAGTGAGGGTGCCGTCCACGTCGGACGCCACGTGGATCGAGTGCACGAAGTCAGCGTGCTGCAGGGCCTGCACCAGGGTCTCGACATGGTGCGGCAGCCAGAGGTCGTCGTCGGACTGGTAGAAGATGTACTCGGAGGAGCACGCCCGGATCACCCCGTCCCGATGCGGCTCTCCGGTGCGGGGCGACTTGGGGAACGCTTCGTAGCGAACCCTTGGGTCTGCCGCGCAAAGATCCTTCGCGATATCCACGGCTGCTTTGAGGCCGCCATCAACGACGAGGACGATCTCAAGATCCCGGAAAGTCTGGCGACACACGCTGCCGACCGATTCGTAAAGCGTGTCGGCATGGTCGAAGGTGGGGACGATGACGGTGACGGCAGCCATGGCTCGATCGTCAGCCCAGCCCGTCGCGCTTGGCCTCTGCCATCTCGCGCATGCGCTGGATCAGCTCAACCACGGCCAGCGCCTCACGCGCGTCCGACAGCGGTGCTGGACCGCCGCGCAGGTAGTCGCGAAACCAGCGCAGCTCCCGCAACAGAGGAAACTCGGTGGAAACCGCGACCGCCTCGGGGTGGGGCAGATTGCCTGGCCTGCGCTCGCCTTCCAGGCGAAACAACTTGATATGGTCGGAGTAAGGGTCGTCCAGCAGCAGCACCGCCTGTTCGCAGACCACACGCACCTCGCGATGGTGGGCCGGGTAGTTCTCCGAGACGCGGGTCGTGGCCGAGACCCGATCAGCCATCAGTGCGGTCAAGCCGGCCAACTCCCTGCCGCGCCACTCTCCCATGGCGGCCTGCAAGGCGGGAACGCGGCCCAGCACATGTCGGATGATCGATAGCTCGTGCGGCATGATCGTCCAGACGACGTCGACGTCGGCGTGGCTGGTGCCCCATTGCAGGCGGTGGGAGTCGATGGACTGCACCTCGCCATAGCGCTTCTCGCTGGCGATCTCGGCCAGCTTCTCGATCGCCGGGTGGTAGCGCCACTTGTCCATCACGAACACGCGGTCCGCGGCCTGTGCGGCGATGGCTCTCGCCTCGGCCACATCGCAGGTCAGCGGCTTCTCGCAGAACACCGGGATACCGCGCGGCAGCAGTTCCAGGAGCGCCTCGTAGTGGGAGACCGTCCTCACCGCGACGACCGCACCATCGATCTGCCGAGGCAGATCCGCAATGCTGGCCACGGCGCCCTCGGCCCCCTGATCCAGCGCGTAGCGCCGACTCGACTCTCCAATACTGGCTACCGACACGCGACAACCCAGGGCAAGCAGGTCGCGCAGGATCAGCCTGCCCCAGCGCCCACAACCCACAAGACCAATATGCGGTGCTTCGGTCATCGTCCCTGTCTCTCCATCTTCCCGTAGCGCTTCCATTCCCGGACCATGTCCTCGTATGCACCCAACTGCACATCGCGCGGTGACAGGGTCGGATCGGGCGTCGGCCACGGCACTGCCAGCGCCGGGTCATCCCAGCGGCAGCCGGCCTCGTCCTCGGGGTCCCACTCTTCGCTCAGCCCGTACAGCACGCGGGTACTGGTGAAGGAGTAAAAGCCATGCACGACACCGACCGGCACAATGAGGCACTCGGGCGTCTCACCGTTCATTTCGAACAGCACCGGCGCACGGCTGGCGGCTTCGTCACGCACATCCGCCAGCACGACCAGCACGCGCCCACTCACCACGACGATCGCATCACTTCGGAAAGCATGCACATGCAGGCCCCGCAGGACGCCAGGGTCCGAGCAGACCATGTTGATCTGCGCATAACGCAGGGCTGCGCGCTCCAGCGTGATGGAACCCGAATCCGCGCAAGACCCGGCCAACGGCTCGAGCGTGGCGCCGGTTGGCAGGCTCGAAGCAGGCATCATGACCTCCCCTGCCACGGCGCCAGCAAAGCCACGGGTCCCGCCTTGTCATCACTATCCAGGACATCCGGATGGTCGACGCCCCAGTCGATGCCCAGATCCGGATCGCTCCAGTGACAGCGTTCCAGATCTGCGGGCGGCCCTGAAGTACCTGCCTGCCCGTACATCAGCATCGCGCTGCGCAGGCTGCAAAAGCCATGCACGATGCCGGGCGGAATGAACAGCCCGGCAGGGTCCGGGCCCAGCGTCAGCGTCCTCGAACTCCGGCAGCTGGGTGATTCTTGCCGCAGGTCATGGAGCCCCACCCTGAGCTTCCCATCGAGCAGGACCAGCCAGCTGCCGAGCGCGCGCCGGACGTACATGCCCCGAAGGGCATTCCCGCGCAGAGCTGCCACCGCGATTCGTGGAAGCGGAAAAGCGTCGTGCCAGGAATCCCGATAGACCTCGGTCAATCCACCGCGGCCATCCTTGTGGGTCACAAGGTGCCGGACCTCAACGCCCTGCAGATCCGGGTCGCCCGGTGCAGAACGGGACGTTTCGTCCTGCCCCCGCAACCCCGACTCCGCTACCATGCCACCCCGCTCACCCACGCGGGACCTCGAACGATGCCCTCCGCACCGGGCCCATTGCGCGCTTCGAAGTAGCCATCGCAGTCATTCAAGTGCTCAAGTGTCCAGTCGGGATCGGTCGCCGCATACGATACAGGGAAGGATACAACCCAAGCTTTCCCGATACGGTTCGTATCGCTAGAAAGCTAGCGGATCCTCGCTGATCGATCGGGTTTCGATACCTCACGGAGTCGCTCCGCGATCGCCATGCTGCCCAGTCCCACGATGACCGCGAACCAGAGCGTGACGCCGCGACAAAGGACGGCTACGGCCATGGCCACCGGCAAGGGCTGCCCAACGCCCGACAAGAGCAGAACGATTGCCGCCTCCGTCGTTCCGACGCCGCCAGGCACGCCGCTGGCCGCGCCGATCAGCATCGCCAATGGGTAGAGGCCCCAGGCCAAGGCCGGCGCCAGGTGCACCTCAAGTGCTGTGCAGAGCAGCACGAAGGTGGCACTGGTCGACAGCCAGGCCAGTAAGCCCAGCGCAACACAGACTGCGGCGGAGCGAAAATCCGCCAGCAGTCTGAGCGCATCACTGGCTTCAACCAAGGCCAGAATCATGCCCATGGCCGGCCTGTCGCGGCGGGGCTGCAGCCAGCGGCGAAACGCGCGGCGAGGCTCCCCGACCAGCGCCAGAAGAATCAGTGCACCAAGCGCCAGCGCTACGAAGCCGGCGATCCAGTGGAAGAACGGAAACTGTTCAGCCGCCCACAAAGCCAGACCCAAGAGGACCAGCAGGTCCACAACGCGCTCGCAGACAAATGAACGGATGACGACAGGAGCAGACACGCCGAACGGCTGGTGATAGCGGATGCGCAGCAGCTCACCGGCCTTTCCGGGCGAAATGGTCAAGGCAAAACCGGAGAGATAGGCGAGAAGGCCCGATCCCCAGGGCGGTCGTGTGCCCTGCAGCCCCAGCAGGAAGCGCCATCGCTGGTAGCGCAGGACAAACGACAACGAGACCGGCAGCAGACAGACAAGGATCACTGGCCCATGCTGGCTGGCGATGTCGAGCAGCCCGATCTCCCGGTCAATCCAGCCCAGCGCCACGACATAGGCCAGCACCGCCAACGGAATCCATGCCCACTGCCGCTTGCCGACCGCCAGTGCCGCGGGGGGCCGCTGTCCCGCCTCCTGCCGCAGCGTCATCGCCCTGCCTGCCCGCCCGGTCGGAAAAGCTGCCTGAGCGCCGTGGCGAGGTAGCGCGAGTCGTAGAATCTGGGAGTCATCGCCTGGGCGAATTGACGGGCGCCGATGACCTTGGTCCCCTGGATGACCCTGCGCTCCCGCAGCACCCGTGGCAGCGCGACCAGCGCATCGCGGTACAAGCATGCGACAACCCGCCACCTGCCGCGAAGGCCGTGGCGCACGGCGATGGCGAGATGGAGCACGAGGACCAGCGGCGACATGATCAGGAGGATCGGCCACGGCACGCAGCGCAGCATCATCCAGATCGAGTTGCGGATGCCGTGGTAGAGCACGAAGTCGTTGAATCCGCCGCCGCTGCTGGCCTGTCCGGCGTGGATCGCCACCACCTCATCGACATAGCTCGGCTGGTAGCCGAGCAGGCGCAACCTGGCCACCAGGTCGGTGTCTTCCGCGTAGCAGAAGAATGCTTCGGCGAAGACGTTTCCATGGCTGCGCTGCAGATCTTCGAAAAGTGCCCGCCCGATCAGCGCGCAGCCGCCTGTGGGGCCGAAATGCCGGTCACGGGTGGATGTCCGGTTAGAGGCCAGGCAAGACCAGAAGAAGGCGATGCCCAGTGAATCGATCTCACCATCCGGCTTGAGCATGCGCGCGCCGACCAAGGCCTGGTCGAGTCGCGCGCCGGCGGCCTCGGCCATGCGGGTCAGCCCCCCCGGACACAGCTGGGCGTCGCTGTTCAGCAGACACACGGCCTGCACGGCGGAATCCTCAAGCAGTCGGGCGATCCCCAGATTGCAGCCGCCGGCGAAGCCGTGATTGCAGGACGCTTCGATCACGCTGACGCCCGCGGCGCCGGCCAGTCGCTCGCGCAGCGCGACGCGGTCAGCTTCGTTCGAGCCGTTGTCGAGCACCAGCACCCTGGCGACTGCCGGATCGGCCAGCAGGCTCTCCACGCAGGCTGCGGTGAGACTGGCGGTGTTGAAGTTGAGGACGAGCGCTGCAATGGACATGGAGATTCATCGGCCTGATCGGCGCCGATCGGGCCCGGCGTCGGCCTTGGGCGAGCTGGCCGGGCATAATACGTCGCTTTCCAGCCCGCCTGCCCGGATGACCCAGGACCACACCACGCCGCTGTGCGTCGATCTCGACGGCACCTTGCTCAAGTCAGACCTGCTGTTCGAGTCGCTGCTCGCGATGCTTGCGCAGCGTCCGTGGCTGGTGCTGTGGCTGCCGCTGTGGCTGCTCGGGGGCAAGGCGCACCTCAAGCGGCAGGTCGCGCTGAGAGGCCCGATTGACCCCACACTGCTGCCCTACGACGAGCGGGTCCTGGACCTGCTGCGTGGTTCGACCGACAGGCAACGGGTGCTGTGCACGGCCTCGGACGCCAGCCTGGTCGAGCCGATCGCCCGGCACCTGGGCTGTTTCGATGAAGTGCTGGCCAGCGACGGACAGCGCAACCTGGCGGGCGCGCGCAAGGCCGAGGCGCTGGTAGCGCGCTTCGGCCAGGGCGGCTTCGACTACCTGGGCAATGCGCCGGTGGACCTCAAGGTGTGGAAGCATGCCGGCAAGGCCTGGGTGGTCAATGCCGGCACCTCGCTGCTGAAGCGGGCCGGACAGGTCTGCGACACGGTGGAGCATCTGCCGCCGGAGCCCGTGGGACTGCGCACCTGGCTCAAGGCGCTGCGCGTCCACCAGTGGCTGAAGAACCTGCTGGTCTTCGTCCCGCTGCTCGCGGCACATCGGTTCACCGATCCCGACGCGGTCCTGCTTACCGGCCTTGCCTTTCTTGCCTTCGGGCTCAGCGCCTCCGGCGTCTACGTCCTGAACGACCTGCTTGACCTCGAAGCCGACCGGGCCCATCCACGCAAGCGCTCCCGTCCGTTTGCCGCCGGCAGGTTGAGCCTGCGATCGGGTCTCGTCGCGGCGCCGCTGCTGACCCTCGCCGGGCTCGCGCTCGCCTGGCTGGTCGCCCCGCTGTTCGCCGCGGTGCTCGGCGGCTACTACGTGCTGACGCTCGGCTATTCGCTGGGCTGGAAGCGGGTGCCGATCCTCGACGTGATCCTGCTCGCCGGGCTGTACACCGTCCGCATCATCGGCGGCGCCGCGGCGATCGGCACGGTGCCCTCGTTCTGGCTGCTCGCCTTCTCGATGTTCATCTTCCTCAGCCTGGCCCTGCTCAAGCGCTACATCGAGTTCGTCGGTCTGGCCGAGCGTGGCGAGGTGAAGGCGGCCGGGCGCGGCTATCACCTGGACGACCAGCCGCTGCTGCTGGCGCTGGGCGGCAGCGCGGGCTACCTGTCGGTGCTGGTGCTGGCGCTCTACATCAACAGCCCGGAGAGCCAGGCGCTCTACGCTCGACCAGAGGCGCTCTGGCTGCTCTGTCCGCTGCTGATGCTGTGGATCAGCCGGGCCTGGCTCAAGGCCCACCGCGGCACCATGCACGACGACCCGGTGGTGTTTGCGGCCACCGACCGATTCAGCCTGCTGGTCGCCGCCATTGGCGGGGCGATCGCTCTGGCCGCGACCTACCTGTGATTGGCGACTACACACCCGGTCTGTCCTGGGGACGCTGGCCACGGGCCGAGGGGCAGCGCTGCCTGCCGCTTGCGGACGCCGCCGCGCTGCCGGAGCGCGCCTCCCCCCTGCTCGCCTTCGGCAACGGCCGCAGCTATGGCGACAGCTGCCTCAATGAGCACGGCACCCTGCTGCTCACCCGGCGTCTGGATCATCTGATCAGCTTCGATGCGCACACTGGCATGCTGGAGTGCGAGGCCGGCGTCACTCTCGGCGAGATCCAGGAGTTCGCGGTGCGCCGCGGCTACCTGCTGCCGGTGACGCCCGGTACCCAGTTCGCGACCGTAGGCGGCGCCATCGCCAATGACGTACATGGCAAGAATCATCATGTCGCCGGCAGCTTCGGCGAGCACGTCGAGCAGATCGCGCTGCTGCGCAGCGATGGACCCACGTCGATCAAGCCGGGCGAAGCGCTGTTCCATGCCACCGTGGGCGGCCTTGGCCTGACCGGCCTGATCACCCACGCGCGCCTGCGGCTGCTGCCGGTCGGCGGCCCGTGGATGGAGGTCGAGTCGATCCGCATGCCGGATCTGGACAGCTTCTTCCGCCTGTCGCGGGAGTCCGCCGCCACCCACGACTACACCGTCGCCTGGATCGACTGTCTGGCCCGCGGCGCGGCGCTGGGCCGCGGGCACTTCCTTCGCGCCCGGCATGCACCGCCAGGACAGAGCGGCCGGCTGCCCGGCGGATCAAAGTCCCTGCCCGTGACGCCGCCGGTATCGCTGGTGAATCGGCTGACCCTGCGCCCCTTCAACAGCCTCTACTTCCACCGTCAGTGGCGCGAGCGCGTGCAGCGCATCGAGCACTTCCGCCCCTACTTCTATCCGCTGGACGCGATCCGCGGATGGAACCGCATGTATGGTCCCGCGGGCTTCCTGCAGCACCAATGTGTGCTGCCGCCCGGCGAAGCCGAAGCCGGCGTACGTGCCCTGCTCGACGCCATCGCCGGCAGCGGGCAAGGCTCGTTCCTGGCGGTGCTGAAGGAGTTCGGTGATCGGCCAGCGCCGGGGATGCTGAGCTTCTGTCGTCCGGGCACCACGCTGGCGCTGGACTTCCCGCGCAACGAGGCCACCATGGACCTGCTGCAGCGCCTGGATGCCATCGTCCTTGAAGCCGGCGGCGCAGTGTATCCGGCCAAGGACGCGCGAATGAGCCCGGCGCTGTTTCGCGCTGGCCAGCCGCGCCTCGACGAATTTCTTCCGCATATCGACCCGGCCTTCTCCTCCTCGTTCTGGAGACGGGTCATGGAGCCTGCATGACACGCATCCTGATCATCGGCTCCACCTCGGCCATCGCCGAGGCCGTAGCCCGCCAGTACGCCGAGCGCGGCGCCCGCCTGTTCCTTGCCGCGCGAAACGGCGAGCACCTGCGGACTATCGCCACGGACCTGGAAGTCCGCGGTGCCACGGTCACGGCGCGGCCGTTCGAGGCCACCGATATCGCCTCCCACACAGCGCTGCTCGATGCCGCGACGGAGGCGCTGGGCGTGATCGATGTCGCCCTGATCGCCCACGGCACCCTGCCCGATCAGGACGCCTGCGCCGCCTCCGTTGAGAATTCGCTGCGCGAGTTTGCGGTCAACGGCACCTCGGTAGTCGCCCTGTCCACCCTGCTCGCCCAGCGCCTGCAGGCCCCGGCCACCCTGGCGGTGATTTCGTCTGTCGCCGGCGACCGCGGCCGCGCCAGCAATTATCTCTACGGCAGCGCCAAGGCCGCGGTCAGCACCTTTACTGCGGGGCTGCGCCAGGCCCTGCACGGCAGCGGCGTCAACGTGCTGACCATCAAGCCCGGCTTCGTCGACACCCCGATGACCGCGGCATTCAATAAGGGCGCGCTCTGGGCCCAGCCCGAGCAGGTCGCCCGCGGGATCATCCGCGCCATCGACAAGCGGCGCAGCGTCGCCTACCTGCCCGGTTTCTGGTGGGCGATCATGCGGGTGATCACCCATATCCCCGAGTTCGTGTTCCGGAGGATCAAGCTGTGAGCGAGCTCAACAGCACCCCGCCGGTGACGGCGCTGCCGATCAAGGTGGCCAAGGACGCACGCATCGTGCTGACCGGCGCCGCGGGCTTGGTCGGCCAGAACCTGGTGGTGGAACTCAAGGCTCAGGGCTACACGCGACTGGTGGCGATCGACAAGCACGCGCACAACCTCGGGATCCTCTCGCGCCTGCATCCCGAGGTCGAAGTGATCGAATCCGATCTCGCCGAGCCCGGCGAGTGGACCGAGGCCTTCGCTGGCGCCGCGGTCGTGGTCCAGCTGCACGCACAGATCACCGGCAAGACGCGCGATCTGTTCGACC
Organism: uncultured Lysobacter sp.; assembly: GCA_964350895.1. Taxonomy (GTDB): domain Bacteria; phylum Pseudomonadota; class Gammaproteobacteria; order Xanthomonadales; family Xanthomonadaceae; genus Pseudomarimonas. Next base: position 2,680 of record CAYGMG010000074.1, on the reverse strand, counting down.
GCAACAATATCGAGGCCACGCGCCACGTGCTCGACGCCTGCCGTCGCCATGAGGTGCCCTACCTGGTGCACATCAGCTCCTCGGTGGTGAACTCAGTGGCCGAGGACGATTACACCGAGACCAAGAAAGCCCAGGAGGCCTTGGTTGCCGGCAGCGGCCTGCCCCACTGCATCCTGCGCCCGACCCTGATGTTCGGCTGGTTCGACCCCAAGCATCTGGGCTGGCTGTCCCGCTTCATGGCCCGCACCCCGGTGTTCCCGATTCCCGGCGATGGCCGCTTCATGCGCCAGCCGCTCTACGAGCGCGATTTCTGCCGCTGCATCGCCGCCTGCATCGCCCATCAACCGGAAGGCGCGATCTACGACATCGTCGGCGACACCCGCATCGACTATGTCGATATCATCCGCACCATCAAACAGGTCAAGCAGCTGCGCACCCTGATCGTACATATTCCAATCGGCTTCTTCGCCTTCCTGCTGCGGACCTATGCGCTGTTCTCGCGCAAGCCGCCGTTCACCGCCGACCAGCTGAAGGCGCTGTCCGCCGGCGATGACTTCAAGGGCGTGGATACCGAGGCGGTGTTCGGCGTGCGGCAGACGCCGTTCGAGGACGCGGTGCGCGAGAGCTATACCGACAGAATGTATAGCGGCGTGGTCCTCGAAAGATGAGCTGTGTGCCGAGGTCCGCCTTGACTTCGTCCAGATCTCGCCACTGGCTCGCATTCAAGACGCGCCGATTTTGCGATGCGTGGATCGGCTTGGAGGTTGATCCAGTGTTTGCTCCGATACGTGGAAGGCGACCCCTGCCGCTGCCGGGGATGTTCCTGTGCTTTCTGTTGCTTTGCCTATCCAGCGTAGTCGCCGCAGCCCAATTGCAAGGCGGCTGCTGGCCAGAGTCCTCACCATATCTCCAGCCCTCAGAAAATTTGCGGGAAGGGCGCATCACCTACTGCGAATCCGGTGATGCAGATATAGCGACCTTGCACGTTGGCACATTTCCGGCCGGAACGGGCTCGGTGGAACTGATGCTGTCCGGACGTCCCGACAATGCTCGGGTCCGAATGGAGGGAGCATGCGTTGGAACCTCCTCTCCCACGACCATTGAGCTTCCGCGCGTCGGTGACTCTTGGCGCCATATTCTGGTTCCGATCCCGCCTCCCCTCACCTCCTGCCCTTTCGTACTGGCACTCCTAGACGAGTCCAACGAACTTGGGGGCTGGGCGGGCATCGGATTTCCCACGGCCTCTATGGCAGAAAGCCGCGTAGGCAATGCCCTGACCCTGCTTAGCGGAGTTGCTTTTGGTTCACTTTGGTTGGCGCTAGTCGCCGCGTCTGTGTTTCCTGGCTCCAGCGCCTCGTATCGGACTGGCGGGGCAGTATTGTTTCTAGGAGCCGCTGCATATCTTTCTGCCCTTTCTTTCTACTTCCACCCGTCGATAGGCAAAGCTGTCTCCATTGCCCTGCTAATGGCTCCGTTGGGCTTCTTCGTGTTTCGTCAAGGCAAACTAGGTGGCCGGCCAGGCTTGGGCTCTCTTCTCTTGTTGACGGCAGCGCCCAGTGCCCTCGCCCTGCTCGTCTTGTGGGCGGGACTCTTTCCCTTCTATTGGGACGGAAGCACATGGGAGGTGCCTGCAAACCGCTGGCGGTCGCTTCCCGTGGACAATTGGTTGCCCTTCATGTTCGCTCAGATGCTGCTTGAAGGAAGGATCTCCAGCCCCATGACAGGCGACTGGCTTGGCAGCGACCGTCCGCCCCTCCAGTCCGGCATCCATCTATTGTTCAATTCCGTAATCGCGCCGGCCTCCGGGCTGGCCTATCAGGCTATCTCAACCTGGGCCCAGGCCCTGATATTGATTCCGGCATTGGCTCTCCTGCCCAATGGGTGGCGCAGCATTGACAAAGCGCTGGCTTTGCTTTGCCTAGGCTTGTCATCCTTGGTGTTTCTCAATGCGCTGTTCGTGTGGCCCAAGCTGCTGGCTGCATCGTTCTGCGCGATCTACCATCTCGGATTGTTCCGCCCACGGGCCAACGCGGCCCCGTTCGAGCGCTTGCTGCTGCCTGCCGTGGCCGCATCCCTGGCAATGCTTTCACACGGAGGGGCCCTATTCGGCCTTGCCGGCTCAACTATCGTGTTCGTCTTCCAAGGCGGCCGCGCCGCGACTCTGACCACCGCTCGAATCGCGGTTGTTTCCATGCTTGTGTATTCGCCTTGGGTCGCATTCCAGAAACTGGTGGATCCGCCGGGAGACCGTTTAGTCAAATGGCATTTTGCCGGGCAGATCGCGCCGACTGACCTCGGCACCGTCGAAACGATCAAAGCCGCTTATGCAGGGCTGTCACTTTCAGAATGGACGGCGGGGCGCCTTGTCAACTTAGAAATGATGGCGTCGGGAACCCTGTCTTTCTTTACTGATGCCGGGCATCTCCTTTTCGGGAGTGGGCTGAGTTCTTCCAAGGAGCAGATGCTTGCTGCCAGCTTCTTCTCCACCGCCTACTCAATGTGGTTCTTCGGCCCCCTAGCCATCGCCCTGGCGTTGCTCATCGTAGTGGCAAGAAGGCGCCCCGTACGGCTGCACCTGTGGAGCTTGCCGAGCAGTGCGCTCATCGCAGCAGCGCTATGGGTTGGACTATTGAACCGGCGGGAATTATCCATCACGCGGCGTACTTGACCTTAGGGTCTT
>CAYGMG010000073.1:0-18074 GCA_964350895.1 uncultured Lysobacter sp. | reverse complement strand
GCCTGTGCGCGGCACCGACACGGATCGTAGTGTGAAAAAAATGGGGAGACCTCAGCTTCTGGATGAAGTGGCAGTGCCAGTGCAGCCGCTTCTCCAGCGAGGAAAGGTCACGCAAGGGCAGCGCGCCCGACTCGCGCGCTGCGCGCACTGCGTGTACCACCTCGCGCAGTGAAAGCACGCCGGTGGCAAGGGCTACCGAGAGGCGCGAGCAGACCCGCGGCGCGCTCAACGGTGAGCTCATGCCGCGTTGATAGCCGCGACCCTCTCCCGCCAGGAAATCTTCCAGTCGGCTCAGCGCGGCTCGGCGTCCGCCGGGCTGCATTGCGCCCGAAGTTTCCGCAGGGAGAAGATCGAGCATGCCAAGGCTAGGGCCATCTGTATCCAGGTCGTCGGGCAGGGGCACGCGCGCCGGGGCTGGCTGCGGTGCCCGCTGCATGCGCTGCTCCCAGATACGTGACCAGCCATCTCGCGAGCGCAGTCTCCGCACGACCCCGCCCTGGGCGAACTCGTGCAAGGCAATGCCGCGATCGCGCAGCCAGCGGCTTAACTGGCGGTCACGCCGGTAGCTCCATGCGTTGCCGGTTTCCTCGTGCGCATAGACGGCCTCAATGCCCCAGCCGCGGTGCAGCGCGTCAAACACCTCGACCACGCAGCCGCGCTTCAGCAGCAGGCGTGCCCCGCATTGGCCAAGCGCCCGATCCAGTTCCTCAAGCGCCGGACGCAATACGCTGCCGTGGCGGGCGGAAGCATCAGGCTGCGCCCAGGCCTCATCCTCCACGACGTACAGCGGCAGCACCCGCCTGCCGCTGGCGACGGCTGCGCGCAGCGGCGCATGGTCGACGACCCGCAGGTCGCGCTTGAACCAGACAATCACGACGCCCATTCGCGCAGGCTGAAGCCGCGACCGTGCAGGCGCCGTGGACGCGGCGGCCCGACTGCAAGCTAGTGCTGAGGACCCCGCATGACTTGAACAACCACGTCTCGCGGACGCCGGCCGACGTCCGTCGCGTGCGTCCGGCTATTTGCTCTTCGTCTTGGCCTTGCCCGAGCCCTTGAGCACGAAAGTCAGCTTGAGGGTGACCCGGTAACCAGTGACCTTGCCGCCGCTGACGTCGACGCTCTGGTCTTTTACCCAGGCACCGGTGACGTCGCTGACGGTTTCCGATGCACGGGCGATGCCCTGCTTGATAGCATCGTCGAAGCTGGTCTTGCTGACCGAAATGACCTCAATGACCTTGGCAACCGACATGTTCGTCTCCTGGCGTGATTGGCTCTCGGAGTCTGCACCCTTGGCCTCGCGTCTGCCAGACGGGGCCCATCGCCAATCCTCAGAGGGCAGCGACGAGCAGCGCGCCCAGGCCTAGCGCACAGCGCGTCCGGCCTTCTCGCCCATCAGCTTGAGCAACACGGCGCAACCCAGGCCCCAGGCGCCGTTGAGCAGAAGCGCTCCAACGATCAGCTTGGGATCCCAGCCGCCGGCGAAGGCCATGCCCTTGAGCGGGAAGACGATGAACAGGGCGACGGCGCTCGGGCCGATGGCGCCGAACAGGGTCCAGTTCAGCCAGTATCGGCCGCGCGCGACGTTGCGCAGCAGCAGCCACAGCCCTACGCCCCAGATACCGCCCCAGAAGGCCAGCGAGATCACCGATGGAATGCCCAGCGGCGGTACCGGCGCCATGTTCCAGGGCGCGACCGGCACCAGGCCTGCCAGGCGGAACAGCGCCAGCAGGCCCTGATGAAACACCAGGGTGGAAATGAAACCTGCCGCAAACGACTTGATCCAGCCCACGATGCGCTCCTGCTTGGTTGATACCGCCCAGTCTAGCCGGGCTTTACCTGGCACGCGCGCTCAGCCGCGCAGGCCGGCTGCCTCCGCGGCCAGGCGGCTGATCGCTGCATAGTCGCCGCTGCGCAGTGCGGCGGAGGGCAGCATCCACGAGCCGCCGAGGGTTGCAACATTGGGCAGCGCCAGATAGGCAGGCGCCTTGGCCAGGTTGATGCCGCCAGTGGGGCAGAAACGCAAGCCGGAGAACGGCCCGTCGAAGCTCTTGAGCGTCGCAATCCCGCCGCTCGACTCTGCGGGGAAGAACTTGAAGCGCCGATGGCCGTGCTCCATTCCGCGCATCAGTTCGCTGGCCGTCGCGATCGCCGGGATCAGCGGAATCGGCGACGCAGCAGCCGCGGCATAGATGGCCTCGGTGGCCCCCGGCGCGATGGCGAATCGCGCGCCGGCCTCGACAACATTGGCGAGATCGGTGGCGCCAAGGATGGTGCCGGCGCCGACGATCGCCCCTTCGACCTCGGAAGCCATGCGCCGGATCGCGTCCACCGCGACCGGCGTGCGCAGGGTGATTTCCAGCACCGGCAGCCCGGCATCGACCAGACAGCGCGCCAGTGGAACGGCCTGCTCAAGATCTTCCACAGCAATGACCGGGATCACCGGCGCTGCCATGAATACGGCATCCACTGCTGCGCTGCGGCTATCAATAGTCCATGCGGTCATGCCTGGCTCCTCATCGTGAATGCCTCAGGGCCATCGCCGCGCCCAGCAGCCCGGGATGCGGATGGGTGATGGCGTGGATGGCGACCGACTCCAGGTAGGCGGCAAAGCGGCCCTTGGCGAGGAAACGTTCGCGGAATGCGCTGCTGCGCAGGAATGGCAGGAAGCGCGGCACGATGCCGCCGGCGATCATCACCGTGCGCGCGCCATGGATCAGCGCGGCGTCACCGGCCACGCTGCCGAGCACGGCACAAAACCGCGCCAGGGTCCGCCGCGCCAGCAGGTCGTGGCCTTCCAGCGCGGAGCCAACGATCTGCGCCGGATCACGCAGCGGGTGGAGCTTGCCGACCGGGCGTCCAGCTTCCTCGCCACCCAGCGCAGCGTGGATGTGCGACAGTCCCGCCCCACACAGCAGGCGCTCGTTCGAGGTGCGCCCGAAGCGCGCGCTCATCCAGCGCTCGATGCAGTGCTCCTCCTCGCCCAGCGGGGCAAAGCTGACATGCCCACCCTCGGTTTCCACCACTTGCCAGCCACGCCCTTCGTCGCCGACCAGCATCGCCACGCCAAGGCCGGTACCCGGCCCGAGAACCGTTACCGGGCCACGTAGCGCGGCGCTTGGGTCGCCGTGCAGGGTGACCCGATCCTCGCTACCCAGCCGCGGCACCGACCAGGCCACCGCACCAAAATCATTGAGCACCTGCAGCCGCTCCAGCCCCAGCACCTCACGCAGTTCCGACTGCGAGAATGACCAGGCACGGTTGGTCAGACGGATCTCGTCGCCGTCCACCGGCGAGGCGACGGCCAGCGCGGCGCGGCGCGGGCTGAGCCCGACCTCACGCAGATAGTGCTCGGCCGCATGCTGCAGGCTGGCGAACTCGGCGGTCGGCAGGCACTGCGGCTGCAGCAGCATCGCCTCGGGAGCCTGCGGATCGGTCAATGCGAAACGCGCATTGGTACCGCCGATATCGGCGACCAGGGCAAGCCCGGTGCTGTGCGCCGCGCTCATCGCAAGGCGCCTGCTGTGCACAAGGAAACGCCTCGGGCGCTGTTGCCGATCGCGTCCCGGCTGCTGCAAGCAAGCGGTTCGCCCACGTTCAACCCTCGGCGAACAGTGCGCAGGCGCCCTGCTCGGCGCTGCCGACGTTGGCCCGCATCAGGCCAAACAACTCGCGCCCGACGCCTGCGCGATTGGCGGCGAAATCGCCCTGCCAGGGTTCGCGGGCAGACCACTCGGCCGCATCGACCTCGGCGCTGATCACACCAGCCTCGGCATCGATCAGCAGCATATCCCCCTCGCGCAGCCGGGCAATCGGCCCGCCATCGGCGGCCTCGGGCACCACATGGATTGCGGCCAACACCTTGCCCGAAGCGCCCGACATTCGGCCGTCGGTGAGCAAGGCGACCTGCTGGCCGCGGTCCTGCATCACGGCGAGCGTCGGGGTGAGCTTGTGCAGCTCGGGCATGCCGTTGGCGCGCGGTCCCTGGCCGCGGATGACCGCAACGAAATCACCGGCCAGATCGCCTGCCTTGAAGGCGACCAGCAGCGCATCCTGGGAGTCGAAGATCCTCGCTGGGGCGCGAATGCGCCGGTGCTCAGGCGCCACCGCGCTGATCTTGACCACGGCGCGCCCGAGATTGCCGGACAGACGGCGCAGCCCGCCTTCTGCGGCAAATGGCTCGGCGACGCCGCGCAGCACGTCGAGGTCGCGCGACTGCCGCGGCGGCTCGCGGAAACGCAAGGTGGTGGTGTCGAGCCAAGGCTCGGCGGCCTGATCGGCCAGATCGCCACCACCGATGCAGAGGATGTCGCGATGCGCCAGACCGGCATCCAGCAACTCGCGGATCACCAGCCCGAGACCGCCAGCCGCATGAAAATGGTTCACGTCGGCGCTGCCATTCGGATAGATGCGGGCCAGCAGCGGAGTGGCGCGGGACAGCTCGTCGAGGTCGTCCCAGTCGATCAGGATGCCCGCCGCGCGCGCGACTGCCACCAGGTGGATCGCATGGTTGGTGGAACCACCGGTTGCAGCCAGTCCGACCAGGGCATTGACGATGGCCTTCTCGTCGACCACCCGGCCGATCGGCCGGTAGTCGCCGCCCAGTGCGCTGATCTGCAAGGCGCGCTCGGTGGCGGCTACGGTCAGCGCATCGCGCAGCGCCGTGCCGGGGTTGACGAAGGCGCTGCCGGGAACGTGCAGGCCCATCATCTCGATGAGCATCTGGTTGCTGTTCGCGGTGCCGTAGAAGGTGCAGGTGCCGGGCCCGTGGTAGGAGGCGCTCTCGGCCTCGAGCAACTCGTCGCGAGTCGCCTTGCCCTCGGCGAAACGCTGGCGCACCGCAGCCTTTTCCTTGTTCGGCAGGCCCGAAGTCATCGGCCCGGCGGGCACGAAAACCACCGGCAGGTGACCAAAGCTCAGCGCGCCGATCAGCAGGCCGGGCACGATCTTGTCGCAGACGCCGAGCAGCAAGGCGGCATCGAATGCTTCGTGGGACAGCGACACCGCCGTGGCCAGGGCGATGGCATCGCGCGAGAACAGCGACAGCTCCATGCCGGTGCGGCCCTGGGTCACGCCATCGCACATCGCCGGCACGCCGCCGGCGACCTGGGCAGTGGCGCCGGCGGCGCGCGCCGCGGCGCGGATCAGGGTCGGGTAATGCTCCATCGGCTGATGCGCCGAGAGCATGTCGTTGAAGGCGGTGACGATGCCGATATTCGGAGCGCGCAGACCCTTCAGCGCTGGCTTGTCGGCGCCGCTGGCGGCAAAGGCATGGGCCAGGTTGCCGCAGGCCATGCGTGCCCGGGCCGGCTCCTGCTCGCGGGCGGCATCGATGCGTGCAAGGTAGTCGCCGCGGGTCTTGCGACTGCGCTCGATGATCCGCTCGGTGACGCTGGCGACGCGGGGATCAAGGCTCATCATGGACTCCAGTGAACGGTGACCGGGGCGGCCGGATCGTGGAGGAAAAGCCCGATCGGCTGCGCGGCGGATGGCGCGGCGGCGAGCACCTGCTGCCAGACCTGGCGCTTGGCTTCGCCGGTGATGGCAAGGATACGCTCGCGGCTGCGCTGCAGCCGGGCCAGGCCAAGGCTGATCCGCGGATGCGGCGCCTCGCTGGGCAGCGGCTGCGGGACGACCACGAAGGCTGACTGCGTGGTCTGCGGATCAAGCGCCTGCTGCAGTCCCGGGCTCGCCGGAAACAGGGAAGCGGTATGCGCGTCGCCACCCATGCCCAGCACCACCACATCAAAAGGCTGGTCGATCGTCGCCAGCGTGGCCTCGGCAAAACCGGCGTCGGCATCACCGCGGGCCTGCTCTGGCACCAGAGGCAGAATCTGCACCCCCGACGCCGCTGCGAAGGCCCGACGCATGGCCGCCTCGTTGCGCTGCGCATGCCCGGCATCCACCCAGCGTTCGTCGGTCGCCACCAGCTGCACCGCCGACCAGCTAAGCGGCTGCGCTGCCAGCGCCCGGTAGGCCTCGAACGGCGTGTTGCCGCCGGCCAGCGCCAGCGTCGCCCGGCCGCGCTCGGCCAGTGCGCTATCGATCAGCGCGCCTAGCCGGGCCGCCAGGCCACGGGCGAAGCATTGGCTGTCCGGGTACTCCTCCATCACTCCAAGCACTGCGCCGCCCATCGCTCCTACTCCCGCCAGCTGTGGCCGTGGCGCTCGGTCAGCGACACCGAGGCGCTGGGCCCCCAGGTACCCGCCGGATAGTGCTTCGGCGCGACATTCAAATGACGCCAGCCATCGAAGATCGCGTCCACCCATTGCCAGGCGCACTCGGTTTCATCGCGGCGCACGAACAGGGTGCCGTTGCCTTCGATCGCGTCGAGATAGAGGCGCTCATAGGCGAGTCGGCGTCGGTGATGGGCGAACTCTTCATGCAGGTCGAGATCGAGTGCGACCTGGGACAGCCGAAGACCGTTGCGGTCCAGGCCCGGAGTCTTGCTCATCAGGACCAGCTCGATGCGCTCGTCCGGCTGCAAACGGATGACCAGGGCGTTCGGATCAACGCTGATCCCGGTGTGGGCGAAGATCGAGTGCGGCACGGCGCGGAACTGCAGGTAGATCTCGGTGCAGCGGCGCGGCATCCGCTTGCCGGTGCGCAGGTAGAACGGCACGCCGGACCAGCGCCAGTTGTCGATGTGCGCGCGCAGGGCGACGAAGGTCTCGGTGCGGCTGCCGCGACCTAGCTCATCCAGATAGCCGGGCACCGCCTTGCCGTCGACCGCGCCGGCCGTGTACTGGCCCGCCACGCTGTGCCCGGCCACCTCGGCGCGGCCGATCGGGCGCAGCGAGCGCAGCACCTTGATCTTCTCGTTGCGCACCGCGCTCGGATCGAACTGCGAGGGCGGCTCCATGGCGGCCAGGCAGAGCAGCTGCAGCAGGTGGTTCTGCAGCATGTCGCGCATCGCGCCGGAATCGTCGTAGTAGTCGCCCCGCCCCTCCACACCCACGGTTTCAGCGACAGTTATCTGCACCTGCTCGATGTGCCGGGCGTTCCACAGCGGCTCGAACAGGGCGTTGCCGAAGCGCAGGGCGATCAGGTTCTGCACGCCTTCCTTGCCAAGGTAGTGATCGACCCGGTAGACGCGCTCCTCGTCGAAACTGCGCGCCACGCCGTCGTTGATCTCGACCGCGCTGGCCAGGTCATGGCCGATCGGCTTTTCGAGCAGGACCCGCGTGCCGGCATCGGCCAGGCCATGCGCGGCGAGCGCGGCGCAGATGGCGCTGTAGAACTTCGGCGCAGTCGACAGATGAAACACCACGTCACCGTCGCGCAGGCCCCTGATCCGCTCGGCCAGGTTCGCGAACGACGACTCGTCGCCAAGCACGGCGGGCTGGTACTCGATGCGATCAAGCAGGGCCTTGAGCGAGGCCTCGTCGCGGTCCGCCTCGGGAACCCGCTCGTTGATCGTCTGCGCGACCATCTCGCGGAAGCCGGCGTCGTCCAGCGTCGAACGCGCGGTGCCGAGCAGGCGGAAATACGGCGGCAGGTGGCCGTCGCGGTGCAGCCCGTAGACCGACGGCAGCAGCATGCGCTGCGCAAGGTCGCCGGTGGCGCCGAAGATGACCAGCAGTGAGGCAGGTTGGGCGTGCATGAAATCGATCCTGATGAGCGCAGCGAATGTACCGGTTGCCGGCCCCGCAGCGCGGCCGCATACGTTTGCAGCGCAAGCTGGCGCGGGACAGCCTCGGCCGCGCACCCTGACCCTCCAGGCGCCTCCACAACGCAGGCCGCGAGCTGGCGGCGGCGTCAGGACGGCCCGGAATGTCCAGCGCTCGACAATCTACATCTTAGATTTTTCAGTCGCTTAAGTGGTTGCGGAAGAAAGCATCTGCGGTTTCTTCAGAAACCCTTGACATTCGCAATTGCTGCAGCACAGCATAGCCCCATGCCCAGCACCACTCCCAACAACGCGTTCCACCTGAAGCCCGGCAAGCAAACGCTGCCCGGCTCGCTGGCGCTTGTACTGGTACTTCTTATTAGCCCACCCCGGTGCGGAGCGGCGAGTTTGGCCTGAGCGACAACAGACCCAGACGAAACCGAAACCCCGCACCGGGCAACCAGTGCGGGGTTTCGAGTTTCTGGGCCCATGAAAACGAATGCAGCAGCCCGAGGAAACCCGATCCATGCAGAGCGACGCCATCAAGACCGGCCCCGACCGCGCCCCCGCGAGGGCCATGCTGCGCGCAACCGGGCTGGATGACGCCGCGATTGCCAAGCCGCTGGTCGCGGTGGTGCACAACTGGTCGGACGTCTCGCCCTGCAATATCAACCACCGCGAGCTGGCCGCCGAAGTGCGCGCCGGGATCGAGGCCGCCGGCGGCACGCCGATCGAGTTCAACACCATCGCGGTCACTGACGGCATCGCCATGGGCACGCCCGGAATGCGCGCCTCGCTGGCCTCGCGCGAGGTGATCGCCGACTCCATCGAACTCGCCGTGCGCGGCCACTGCCTGGACGGCGTGGTGCTCATCTGCGGCTGCGACAAGACCATCCCGGCGGCGGCGATGGCCCTGGCCCGGCTCGACCTGCCCGGGCTGATGCTCTACGGCGGCTCGATCCTGCCCGGCTGCCACAAGGACAAGGCGACCACCATCCAGGACGTGTTCGAGGCAGTCGGCGCGCATGCCGCCGGCAAGATCGACGATGCCGAACTGGCCGCGATCGAGAAGACCGCCTGCCCGGGCGCCGGTGCCTGCGGTGGCCAGTTCACCGCCAACACCATGGCCCTGGCCAGCACCTTTCTGGGCCTGGCGCCGATGGGCCTGAACGACATACCGGCCCCTGACCCAGCCAAGAAGCCCGCCGCGCGCTGGTGCGGCGAGCGCGCCGTGCAGATGGTCCGCGACGGGATCAGCGCGCGCCAGTTCATCAGCGCCGAGTCGGTGCGCAACGCGGCGGTCGCGGTCACCGCCACCGCCGGCTCGACCAATGCCATCCTTCATCTGCTGGCGATCGCCCGCGAGGCCGACGTCGCCTTCGACATCGATCAGTTCGATGCCATCTCTCGCGACACCCCGGTGATCGCCGACCTCAAGCCAGGCGGCCGCTACATGGCGCCCGACATGCACCTCGCCGGCGGCTCGCGCCTGCTCGGCGCGCGCCTGCAGGCCGCAGGCAAGATCGTCGATCAGCCGACCGTCAGCGGCAACAGCCTGTTCAGCGAGATCGCCCGTGCCGAGGAGACCCCGAAGCAGAAGGTGATCTATCCCTGCGATGCCCCGGTCAAGGCGCGCGGCGGCTTCGGCATCTGCTACGGCAACATCGCCCCGGAAGGCTGCGTGGTAAAGCTGGCCGGCCACGACGCCCTGCGCTTCGAAGGCCGCGCCCGCGTGTTCAACAGCGAGGAAGCCTGCTTTGCCGCCGTCCAGCGCCGCGAGATCGTCGCCGGCGACGTGGTGGTGATCCGTGGCGAAGGCCCGGTCGGCGGGCCCGGCATGCGCGAGATGCTGGCGGTCACCGCAGCCCTGGTCGGGCAAGGTCTGGGCGGCGACATCGCGCTGATTACCGACGGCCGTTTCTCCGGCGCCACCTATGGCTTCATGGTCGGCCACATCTGTCCGGAAGCCGCACTGGGCGGACCGATCGGCCGGCTGCGCGATGGCGACCGCATCGTCATTGATGTGGAGGGCCGCGCGCTGTCGACCGACGCCGATCTGGCCTCCCGGCCCAACGAATGGTCTCCGCCCTCCCCGCCGCCGCGCTCAGGTGCGCTGGCAAAGTTTGCCGCCACGGTCAGCTCTGCCTCCACCGGCGCATCGACTGCTTTCCCCACACCCCGCTTCTGATCCGACCTTTCATTACTCAACACGGAGCTTCGCCATGCAGTATTACGGAATCAACGACGCCAATCCCGACGCCCTGCGTGGCCGCACCATCGTCGTCTACGGCTACGGCAGCCAGGGCCGCGCGCATGCACTCAATCTGCACGAGAGCGGCATGACCGTCGTGGTTGCCGCGCGCCCGGGGAAAAGCTTCGATCAGGCCAAGGCCGATGGCCTGGCGGTCGACACCCCGGAGCGCGCGATCCCCACCGCCGACCTCATCGCCTTCCTGGTGCCGGACATGCAGCAACCCGAGCTGTACGAGAAGCACATCGCGCCTCTGGCCCGCGAAGGCGCGGCCCTGCTGTTCGCCCATGGCCTGAACGTTCACTACAAGATGATCAGCCCGCGCAAGGACCTCGACGTGATCCTGGTTGCGCCCAAGGGCCCGGGCGCCTTGGTCCGCCGCCAGTACGAGGAAGGCCGCGGCGTCCCCTCGCTGATGGCGGTCTACCAGGACGCCAGCGGCACGGCCAAGGAGCTGGCCCTGGCCTATGCCCATGGCATCGGTGGAACCCGTGGTGGGGTGATGGAAACCAACTTTGCCGAAGAAACCGAGACCGACCTGTTCGGCGAGCAGGCGGTGCTCTGCGGCGGCGCCACCGAGCTGGTCGCGGTCGGCTTCGAAACCCTGGTCGAGGCCGGCTACCAGCCCGAGGTCGCCTACTTCGAGGTGCTCCACGAGCTGAAGCTGATCGTCGACCTGCTCTGGGAGGGTGGCTTCGCGCGGATGCACGAGTTCATCTCCGAGACCGCCCAGTACGGCGACCTGACCCGCGGACCGCGGGTCGTCGATGCCCACACCCGTGAGCAGATGCGCGCGATCCTTCGCGAGATCCAGGACGGCACCTTCGCCCGCCAGTGGGTCGCTGAGCACAAGGCCGGCCGCGCCAACTACGAGGCGCTGAAGAAGAAGGACCTGGAACACCCGATCGAAGAGGTCGGCCGGAAGCTGCGCGCGCGGATGCCCTGGCTGCAGGAAGCAGCGCAGGGCAAGGCCAAGCCGAAGGCGGTCGCGAGCTGAGGTTGGGCGGGTCCTCTACCCGCCGTACTGACGCACATAACGTTTCATTCCATCGCGCGCACAGCAAGAGACGAGAACGGCGGGTCCGAGACCCGCCCTACGGGACCCAAGATGAACGCCCAAGCCGCCCAAGCGACCAACGCCCCCGCCACCCGCATCCGCGGTGCAGACGCCCTGCTCCGCGCGCTGGAAGCCGAGGGCGTACGGACGGTGTTCGGCTACCCGGGCGGGGCGATCATGCCGGTCTATGACGCCCTGGTGGATTCGCCGATCCGCCACATCCTGGTCCGCCACGAACAGGGCGCGGCGCTGGCCGCCAACGGCTATGCACGGGCCAGCGGCGAAGTTGGCGTGTGCCTGGCGACCAGCGGCCCGGGCGCCACCAATCTGGTCACCGGCATCGCCGATGCCTTTCTCGATTCAGTGCCGATGGTGGCCATCACCGGCCAGGTCGCCACCCACCTGATGGGCACCGACGCCTTCCAGGAGGTCGATATCTTCGGCATCACCCTGCCGATCGTGAAGCACAGCTGGGTGATCCGCGATGCGAAGGAGATCGCCGTCACCGTCCGCGAGGCATTCCGCATCGCCCGCGAGGGACGCCCCGGCCCGGTGCTGATCGACCTGCCCAAGGACGTGGCGGTGGCCGAGGTCGACTGGCACGGCCCGGCCGACTCCGAGCCCGAACTGGCGCCGCTGATCGACCGCGCCGCGGTGCAGCGCGCGCGCACCCTGATCCAGCAGTCACAGCGGCCGCTGCTGTACACCGGCTACGGAGTGGGCGTGGCCGGCGCCGAGCCTGCGCTGCACCAGCTGGCTGCGGACAGCGGGATTCCGGTCGTCAGCACCCTGAAGGGGCTGGGCGGCATCCCGACAGATCACCCGCAGTTCCTCGGCATGCTCGGCATGCACGGCAGCCGCGCGGCGAACCTGAGTGTTCAGGAGTGCGACCTGCTGATCTGCGTCGGCGCACGTTTCGACGACCGCGCTACCGGCAAGCTGGCCGAGTTCGCCCCGCAGGCCAAGGTGATCCATCTGGACACCGACGCCGCCGAGATCAGCAAGCTGCGCTATGCCCACGTGCACCTGGTCGGCACCCTGCCCGAGCTGTTGCCGCAGCTCGATTGCCGGCCGCAGATCAGCGACTGGCAGGCCCTGTGCGCCGAGCGCCGCGCCGAATCGCAGCCGCGCTACGACGCCCCGGGCGAGATGATCTATGCCCCGGCCCTGCTGCGCCGGATGAGCGAGATGGCGCCGCCGCAGACCGTGGTCGCCTGCGACGTCGGCCAGCACCAGATGTGGGTCGCCCAGCACTGCATCCACCGTTCGATCCACCAGCACCTGACTTCCGGCGGCCTTGGCACGATGGGCTTTGGCGTGCCGGCGGCAATGGGCGTGGCTATCGGCATGCCGGAGCGTCCGGTGGTCTGCGTCTCCGGCGATGGCTCGATCATGATGAACATCCAGGAGCTGGCCACCCTGCGCCGCTACCGGGTGCCGGTAAAGATCATCCTGCTCGACAACAGCGCCCTGGGCATGGTCCGCCAGTGGCAGGAGCTGTTCTTCGCCGAGCGCTATTCCGAGATCGACCTCTCCGACAACCCGGACTTTGCCGTGCTGGCGCGCGCCTTCGGCATCGAGGCGATGAGCATCGAGCGCCGCGACCAGGTCGAGGACGCCCTCAAGCATCTCTTCGCCACAGACGGCCCTTTCCTTCTCCACGTGCGCATCGACACCAAGGCCAATGTCTGGCCGCTGGTGCCGCCGAACACCCCGAACCACCTGATGATGGACGGCGCGCCGACGCCCTCCACGCCGACTGCCTGAGCCAACGAGGACCGCCGACATGCTCGAACTGAACCTGATCATCGCCAACGCCGAAGGCGCCCTGGTCCGTCTGCTCGGGACCATCGAGCGGCGCGGCTTCCGTATCGAAGGCATGCGCCTGTCCGCCGATCCTGCAGGCCAACGGATCAGCGTGGCCCTTGGCAACACTTCGCGACCGGCCGAAGTTCTGGTGCGCCAGCTGCAGCGGCTGGTCGAGGTGCGTGAAGTCAGTCTGGACATCGTCCGCCCCGCCTTCGCCCTGCCGGCCCAGCCGGACCCGCTTCCCGAGCTGTCGCGGCGGGCCATCCGGCAGCGTCGCGGGCTGAGCTTTCTGGGCATTCCGGAACGCGTCTCGATGGCCAGCGGAGCCAGCGCATGAGCGCGGTAGCCGACGACTTCGTACGCATCTTCGACACTACCCTGCGCGACGGCGAGCAGTCCCCTGGCTGCTCGATGAGCACGCCGCAAAAGTTGACCCTGGCGCGCGCGCTCAGCGAGCTGGGCGTTGATGTGATCGAAGCCGGTTTCGCCGCCGCCAGCCCGGACGACTTCGCCGCGGTCTCGGCGATCGCCCGCGAGGCGCGTGGCCCCCGGGTCGCCGCCCTGGCGCGCTGCCAGCGCAACGACATCGAACGCGCTGCGGCGGCCCTGGAGCAGGCCGAGAAGGGCCGCATCCACGTCTTCATCGCCACCTCCGATATCCATCTCGCGCACAAGCTGCGGATGAGCCGCGCCGAAGCCCTGGATGCGGCGGCCGCCGGCGTCGAGCTGGCACGCCAGTATTGCGACGACGTCGAGTTCTCCGCCGAGGACGCCTCGCGCTCCGACCAGGCCTACCTCGCCGAGGTGTTCAGCGCGGTGATCGAGGCCGGCGCGCGCACCCTGAACGTACCCGACACCGTCGGCTATGCGGTGCCCGAGGAGTACGGCGCGCTGTTCAAGTACCTGCGCGAACACGTCCGCGGTATCGAGCAGGCGATCCTGTCCTGCCACTGCCACGACGACCTCGGCCTGGCGGTCGCCAACTCGCTGGCCGCGATCCAGAACGGCGCGCGCCAGGTCGAATGCACGATCAATGGCATCGGCGAGCGCGCCGGCAACGCAGCGCTGGAAGAAATCGTCATGGCCCTGCGCACCCGCGCTCCGTACTTCGGCGTCGGCACCCGGGTGAATACACAGCGCCTGTATCCGACCTCGCGCCAGCTGGTCGCCCTGACCGGTTCAGCGGTCGCCCGCAACAAGGCGATCATCGGCGAGAACGCCTTCGCCCATGAAAGCGGCATCCACCAGCACGGCATGCTGCGCAACCGCGAGACCTACGAAATCATGTCGCCGGACGACGTCGGCGTGTCGCGCTCGCAGCTGGTGCTGGGCAAGCACAGCGGCCGCGCCGCTCTCAGCGACCGCCTGCGCGAGCTGGGCTTTGCGCTGGACGAATCCACCCTGAACGAGGCGTTTGCGCACTTCAAGGCACTGGCCGACAAGAAGAAGGAAGTCTTCGACGCCGACCTCGAGGCCATCGCGCTTGGCCAGACCGGCAACGAACAGGGTCCGTGGCGACTGTTGGCGCTGCAGATCCAGGGCGCCATCGGCCCTGACGCGGTGCCCTCAGCCTCGGTTCGGCTTGCTCACGAGGCCGGCCACACGGTGCAGGAAGCAGCGGTCGGCGACGGCCCGGTACATGCCATCTTTGCCGCCATCGAACGCGCCACCGGTACCGAGGTCACCCTGCGCCAGTTCCAGGTCCGCGCCCTGACCACCGGCGAGGATGCCCAGGGCGAGGCGCGGGTCGAGATCACCGCCGACGGCCGCGAGTACCGCGGCCGCGCAGTCAGCACCGACATCCTCGAAGCCAGCGCACTGGCCCTGGTCGAGGTCATCAACCGCATCGAACGCCGGCGTGCGCTGCAGGCCAGTGCCGGCGCCAGCGCCAGCGAGGAGGCGGTGGCTTGATTGGAGCGATGTGATTCGTGATTGGTGATTCGTGATTCGCAAGAGCCCGCGATCCGTTGCGACGCACCGATCTGCAAGCCACGCTCTCCTCGTCGAGACGCCCCGACATCGCCCAGGCCGCCCAAGCTTCCGATAGCCGCTTCTCACGAATCACCAATCACGAATCACGAATCACGGACCCCAAATGAAAACCTCCCAATCGATCTGGTTCAACGGCTGCTTCCTGCCCTGGGCGGAAGCCAACGTGCATGTGATGTCGCATGCGCTGCACTACGGCTCCTCGGTGTTCGAGGGCATCCGCTGCTACAACACGCCGAACGGGCCGGCGATCTTCCGCCTGGTTGACCATGTCGAGCGGCTGTTCGAGTCGGCCAAGATCTACCGCATGGACCTGCGCTTCGCGCCCGCCGATCTGGTCGAGGCCTGTCGCGCAACCATCCGTGAGAACCGGCTGCACGCGGCCTACCTGCGGCCGATCGCCATGCGCGGCATCAGCGGCTTCGGGGTCGCGGCGCCGATAGACGGACCGGTCGATGTGGCGATCGCCGCCATCGAGTTCGGCGCCTACCTCGGCGAGGAAGGCCTCAAGCACGGCATCGACGCCTGCGTGTCGAGCTGGAGCCGAGCGGCACCGAATACCTTTCCGACCGCGGCCAAGGCCGGCGGCAACTACCTCAATTCACAGCTGATCGCGATGGAAGCGCGC
The DNA here is from genome assembly GCA_964350895.1 of uncultured Lysobacter sp. Taxonomy (GTDB): domain Bacteria; phylum Pseudomonadota; class Gammaproteobacteria; order Xanthomonadales; family Xanthomonadaceae; genus Pseudomarimonas. The sequence goes on along the minus strand of CAYGMG010000073.1, from coordinate 2,734 downwards.
GCCAATGGCTTCGGCGAAGGTATCGCCCTGGCTCCCGATGGAACGCTGAGTGAAGGCAGCGGCGAGAACCTGTTCATCATCCGCAAAGGCGTGCTGTATACGCCCCCTGCGGCGGCCTCGATCCTGGTCGGGATCACTCGCGACACGGTGTTCGAGCTGGCCGGCGACCTCGGCCTGAAGATCGTCGAGCAGAGCCTGCCGCGCGAGCTGCTGTATCTGGCCGACGAGGTGTTCATGACCGGCACCGCCGCCGAAATCACCCCGGTGCGCTCGGTCGATCGCCGCCCGGTCGGCAACGGCGGCCGCGGCCCGATCACCGCCGCCCTGCAGGAGAAGTTCTTCGGCCTGTTCGACGGCCGCACCCCGGACCGCTGGGGCTGGCTGGATTATGTGAACACCGAAGTGACGTCAGCGGTGGAAGTGGCGGCCTAGACGTCGAGAGGACCCAGCAGGCCAGCTCGTATCCGTGAGTCCCAGAACAGCGAAGCGCAATGAAAACGAATCACGAATCACCCATCACCAATCACGCCAAGCGAACTATCATCGACAAGATCTGGGACGCGCACTGCGTCCGCGTGGAGAGCAGCGAGGCGCCGGCCATCCTCTACGTCGATCTGCACCTGGTCCATGAAGTCACCTCGCCGCAGGCCTTTTCCGAACTGCGCGCCCGCGGCGTCGGCGTGCGCTGTCCCGAGCGCACCCTGGTGACCCTCGACCACAGCACCCCCACCCTTCCCGCCGGCCCCGACGGCAAGCTGCCCTTCGCCAACGCGTCGGCAGCCGAACAGGTCGCTTCGCTGGAACGCAACTGCACGGAGTTTGGCCTGGAACTGAACGGCTTCGGCTCCGGCCGGCGCGGCGTGGTCCACGTGATGGGGCCCGAACTGGGCGCCACCCAGCCGGGCATGACCATCGTCTGCGGCGACTCGCACACCGCCACGCACGGTGCTTTCGGTGCGCTGGCCTTCGGCATCGGCACGACCGAGGTCGGCCATGTGCTGGCGACCCAGTGCCTGCTGCAGCGGCGGCCGAAAACCATGGCGGTGACCGTCGACGGACATTTGCACCCGGGGATCGCAGCCAAGGACCTGATCCTGCACATCATCGGTGTGCTCGGTGTCGACGGCGGCACTGGGCATGTCATCGAGTACCGCGGCGAAGCCATCCGCGCGCTGTCGATGGAGCAGCGCATGACCCTATGCAACATGAGCATCGAAGCGGGCGCCCGCGCCGGACTGGTGGCGCCGGATGCGACCACGGTCGAATGGCTGCGCGGGCGGCCCCGGGTTCCAGCGGGTGACGACTTCGAGAGCGCGGCGGCCAGCTGGCTAGGCTGGGCAAGCGATGCCGGCGCGCGCTTTGACCATGAGGTGCGGATCGATGCCGGCCAGGTCGAGCCGACCATCACCTGGGGCACCCACCCCGGCCAGGTCACGCCGGTGCGCCGAGCGATTCCGGCTGCTTCCGATCCGCAGGCGCAGCGCGCCCTTCAGTACATGGGCTTTGCTGGCGGCGCGCCGATCCTCGGCGAACGGGTCGACGTGGTGTTCGTCGGCTCCTGCACCAATGGCCGACTGTCCGATCTGCGGGAGGCGGCCAGTTTGCTGCGTGGCCGGCGCATCGCCGAACACGTGCGCATGCTGGTGGTTCCCGGCTCGGACGCGGTCAAGCGCGAAGCCGAGGCCGAGGGCCTGGACCGCGTATTCCGCAGCGCCGGCGCCGAGTGGCGCGAGCCGGGCTGCTCGATGTGTATCGCCATGAATGGCGACCAGGTCGCCCCCGGCCAGCTGGCGGTCAGTACCAGCAATCGCAACTTCGAGGGACGTCAGGGCCCCGGCGCGCGCACCGTGCTCGCCAGTCCCGCCACCGCCGCTGCCTGTGCCGTCGCCGGATCGATCGCCGACCCGCGGGAACTGGATGTACTACGGGAGGAGGCCGCCTGATGGAACCCATCCGCCGCATCGAATCGCGCCTTGCCATCCTGCCCGGCGAGAACATCGACACCGACCAGATCATCCCCGCCCGCTTCCTCACCACCACCGAGCGCAGCGGCCTCGGCCGGCATTGTTTCGCCGACTGGCGCTATGACAAGGACGGCCAGGAGCGCGCCGACTTCCCCCTGCATCGTCCTGCCCTGCGCGGCGCAGGCGTCCTGCTGGCCGGACGCAACTTCGGCTGCGGAAGCTCCCGCGAGCATGCGCCCTGGGCCCTGCTCGACCTCGGTATCAAGGCGGTGATCTCGACCCAGATCGCCGATATCTTCCGTAACAACGCGCTTAAGAACGGCCTGCTGCCGATCGTGGTCAGCGAAGCCGACTGGCAGCGCATTGCCGGGTTCGAGGCGCAGTCGATCGTCGTCGACCTGGACCGGCAGCAGATCGAACTGCCCGACGGCGCGCTGATCGGCTTCAGCATCGAGGCGTTCGCACGGCAGTGCCTGCTGCGCGGGGTCGATCAGCTCGGCTACCTGCTGGCCGAGGACGCGGCGATCAGCGCCTTCGAGGCGCAGCGGGCGGCGTGAGTGCCCCGCCACGCCGCCAACTCGGGTAGGAGCCAGCTTGCTGGCGATCGCGTGGCCGCGTCTTGCCGCGGTGGCGCTTGGCAGTCTGTTTTCGGGAGCAGGATCAACAGCGTTTCGATCCGTCCTGCGGACGGCTCGAGTCACTTCTCTTTGCTTGCCCAAAGAGAAGTAACCAAGAGAAAGGCCACCCCGGTCTGTCGCCCTCCGGGCATC
>CAYGMG010000072.1:0-18237 GCA_964350895.1 uncultured Lysobacter sp. | reverse complement strand
GACGACGCATCCGCGTCGCGACTTCAACAACATACTTCCGGGACAGGACACTAGCGATCAACGCGGCAGAACGCCATGCCCCAGTTCCCCATGTCCGCAACGCGCAGTTTCGACTACCCTGTAGCCAAGAGGTGCAGGATGCATGATTTCAGCGGCACTATTTGCACGGAGCGGCAATGAAGGACAGTCAGCCAAGGCTGGTCGAGGTCGCCCGATTGCGGATCGGCATGTTCGTGCATCTGGACCTGGGCTGGACCGAGCATCCGTTCCCGTTCAACAGTTTCAAGCTGCGCAGCGAAGAGCAGATCCGTGCCCTGCGCGAGCTCGGGCTTGAGCGGGTGCGCTATTCCCCTGAACGCAGTGATGTCGAGCCGCTGGCCGACGGCAATGGCGGGGCCGCCGGCCCGGCCGTCAGCGAGACTGCCGCGGCCGTCGAGGCACCGGCCGACCCGGCGCAGGCCGAACGTCGTCGCCGGCGCGACCAGCTGCTGGCCCAACAGGCCAACCTTGAACGCTGCGAGCGTCAGTTCGGCGACGCCTCGCGCGCTTTCCGCTGCGTGCTGCAGCAGGTCCGCTCCAGGCCCGAGCAGGCATTGTCCGAGGCGTCCACCCTGGTCGACGGAATGGTCGGCGAGATGACTGGAGAGCGCGAGATCGCCATCCGCCTGCTTTCGGAGAAGGCCGGCGAGGAAACCGCGCTGCACGCGCTCAACGTCACCGTGCTGTCGGTCCTGCTCGGCCGCGCCTGCGGCTACGATGCGGCGACCCTAGGTGCCATCGGCCTTGGCGCCCTGCTGCACGACATCGGCAAGCTGGAGCTGCCGGATCGGCTGCGCTGGAGCGACGAGTCGAGCAGCAGTACAGCGGCCGAGCGCAAGCTGTTCCAGCAGCATGTGGGCCACGGCGGTCGCATGCTGCGTGATGGTCCGCTACCCAAGATCGCCGCGGACATCATTCTCCAGCACCACGAGCACTGCGATGGCTCCGGCTATCCCGAGGGCTTGATCGGCGAGCAGATCGGCCTCGGCGCCCGGGTGGTCGCCTTGGTCAACCAGTACGACAACCTGTGCAATCCGGCCAATCCGGCGCAGGCGATCACTCCGCATGATGCGCTGGCGATCATGTTCGCCCGCCAGCGGGCGCACTTCGATTCCACGGTCATGGCGGTGTTCATCCGCATGATGGGCGTCTATCCACCGGGCTCGGTGGTGCAGTTGAACGACGAGCGCTACGCCCTGTCGGTCGCGGTCAATCCGATGCGTCCGCTGAAACCACGAGTGGTGGTCTACGAACCCGAGGTGCCCTCGGAGGAGGCGCTGATCCTCGACCTCGAGGACAGCCCCTCGATCGGCGTGCAGCGCGCGATCAAGCCGCTGCAGCTGCCGCGCGCGGTGTTCGACTATCTCTCCCCTCGTAAGCGCATGTGCTACTTCTTCGAGCGCTCGCGGGAGTTGCAGGAAGCGGCGGTGGCCTGATGGGCATCGAACAGCTCCAGGCTCTCATCGAGGGCGTGCTGGAGGCGGTCTGGCTGGTCGACCCGCTGGACCTGAGGATCGTCGCGGTCAACCGCGCTGCGGAATCGCTGTCCGGCCTTGAGCGGGAGCAGATGATCGGCCAGCCAGTGGTCAATTTTGCCGCCACCTCGCAGGACCTGTTCTTCTGGGAGGACGTCGCCGCCGGGCGCGGCGACTCGATCTACTCCGAAACCCTGGTGACCCGCCCCGACCAGAGCGTGGTCCAGGTTGATCGCCGGGTCAGCCAGCTGCGTGCCGACGGCGCGCCCTCGCTGCTGGTGGTGGCGATGATCGATCGCTCGGCCCAGCACCGGGTCGAACAGGAGCTGGAAACCATCATCGCCGAGCTGCGGGCGACCCTTGAATCGACCGCCGACGGCATCCTGGTGCTCGACATGGAGGGCGCGATCCGCGGCTACAACCACCGCTTCGCCGAGCTCTGGGACCTGCCTGATGTCCTGCTCACCCGGCGCGACGATGCTGCCGTGCTGGCCTGGCTCAACCAGCATGTGCTGGACCCGGACAGCTACTCCGAGCGCTTCTCGCAGATCCGTCGCTCGCCCCTGCTCGAAGCCGAGGACATGCTGATGCTGCGCTCGGGGCGCATGCTGGAGCGGGTCACCCTGCCGCAGTACGCGCGCGGTCGACCGATCGGCCGGGTGTTCTCGTTCCGCGACATCACCCAGCGGCTGGCCGACGAGACCCGCCTGAAGCTGGCGGCCAGCGTGTTCGAGTCAAGCCTGGATGCGATCTTCGTTGCCGACCACACTTTGCAGCTGGTTGCCGCCAACCCGGCGTTCTCCCGCCTCACCGGCTTTGCCGCCGAGCAGATCCGTGGTCTGCCGAGCGAGCGATTCCTCGCCGAGCAGGCCGGCAGCGCCAGCTTTGCCGAGGTACGCCATTCCCTGCTTGATCGCGACTACTGGCAGGGCGAGCTGTGGGCGCGGCGCAGCTCCGGCGAAGCCTATCCCTGCCTGCTCTCGGTGGTGCGCCTGAAGGGCGAAGCCGGTCAGGCGGATACCTTCATCGGCTTCTTCAAGGACCTCACCGATGCCATGGTGGCCAAGCGCCGGATCGAGGAGCTTGCCTACACCGATGCGCTCACCGGGCTGCCCAACCGGGTCATGCTGCGCGACCGCATCGAGTTCGCCATCCGCCATGCCGAACGCGGCCGCGGCCGCTTCGCCGTGCTGTTCATCGATCTTGACCGCTTCAAGCAGATCAATGATTCGCTCGGCCACGCCTTCGGCGACCGGGTCCTGGTCGCGATAGCCGATCGTTTGCGCGAAGGGTTGCGCGCGGTGGATACCGCGGCGCGGCTGGGCGGCGACGAGTTCGTCCTGGTCCTGGCGCAGATCGAGAGCCAGGGCGTGGAGACCGCCGCCCGCCGGCTGCTGGAGCGCTTGGGCAAGCCGGTGCTGGTCGACGAAATGAGCTTCACCCTGACCGCCAGCATCGGCATAGCCATGTATCCCGAGGACGGCGAGGACATGGACGAGCTGGTCAAGAATGCCGACAGCGCGATGTATGCGGTCAAGGAGCGCGGGCGCGCCGATTTCCGCTTCTACCAGCGGCACATGAACATCGGTCTGCTGTCGCGGATGAAGCTCGACCAGGCGCTGCGTCGGGCGCTCGAAGGCGAGGGCCTCAAGGTGCACTTCCAGCCCAAGATCCGGCTGTCCGACGGCGCCGTGGTCGGCGCCGAGGCGCTGTTGCGCTGGACCGATCCGGAACTGGGCGAAGTGCCGCCCTCACGGTTCATCCCGGTGGCCGAGGAAAGCGGGGCGATCATTCCGCTGGGCGCCTGGGTGCTGGAGCGCGCGGCCGGGCAGGCGGCTGCGTGGGCTGCGGCGGGCTGGCAGCTGCCGGTGGCGGTCAACATCTCGGCCATGCAGTTCAACCAGTCGGGTTTCATCGACGATGTACGCAAGCTGCTCGCCGATCACTCCCTGCCGGGCACCTTGCTCGAACTCGAACTCACCGAGTCGATCCTGATCGCCGACGCCGAGGACGCGATGCGCCGGCTGACCGCGCTGCGCGAACTGGGCGTGCGTCTTGCCATCGATGATTTCGGCACCGGTTATTCCAGCCTGGGCTACCTCAAGCGTTTCCCGATCGAACGGCTGAAGATCGACCGCAGCTTCGTCGCCGACATCCCGGGCAACGAAGAGGATGAGGCGATCGTCATCGCCATCATCGAGCTGGCCCGCGCCATGCGTCTGTCGGTGACGGCCGAAGGCGTGGAGACCCAGGCTCAGCGGAGCTTCCTTGCGGGCCATGGCTGCACCGAGCTACAGGGCTTCCTGGTTGCTCCCGCGCTGCCCGCAGAGCTGCTGTTTGACCGATTTTCGGGCCTGGGCGGCCAGGCCTAGGCGTCCTGAAGGCTTTGGCGTAGCCCGCGCGACAGCAGGCCGGCGAAATCGTCCGCGGGCACCGGCCGGCTGTAGAGGAACCCCTGCGCCTCGTCGCAGCCGAGCTCGCGCAGCGCGGCCGCCTGCGCTTCGGTTTCCACACCTTCGGCCACCACCACCAGGTCAAGCGAATGGGCGAGCGCGACGATACTCGATGCCACGGCCATGCCGCCTGCATCGTCCTGCATGGCCAGCACGAACGAACGGTCGATCTTTAGCGCCGTGATCGGAAGCCGGGCGACGTAGGACAAGGACGAGTATCCGGTCCCGAAGTCATCGACGGCGATCCCGATGCCTGCGGCGCGCAGCTGGGTCAGTGATTCGATGTTGCGCTCCACCTCGTCCATCAGGACCGATTCGGTGATCTCCAGTTCAAGTTGTGCCTGGTCCCAGCGGGAGAGTTCGGCGGTCACCGCATCCGCGAACCCCTGGCGTCGCAGCTGGAGGGAGGACACGTTGACCGCAACAGGTGGAGGCGCAAGGCCGGCCCGCCGCCAGGCTTCCTGGTCGGATAGGGCCCGAGCCAGGGCCCAGGCACCTACATCGCCGATCATGCCGGTTTCCTCGAGGACCGGAATGAACTCTCCCGGCGACACCAGTCCGCGCTGCGGGTCCTGCCACCGGATCAGGGCCTCCGCGCCACAGATCTTGCCGCTTGCCAGGCAGATCTTCGGCTGGTAGTGGAGGACGAACTCGCTGCGGGTGATCGCCGTTCGCAGCCGGCTTTCCAGCGCCAGGGCCTCGGCTGCGCGGGCGTTCAAGGAAGGCGCATAGAAGGCGCGCCGCTCGGTCTGCGCGCGTGCCTGACGCAGGGCCGCTTCGGCATTGAGGATCAGTGCCTCCGCCTCGTTGCCATCCATGGGGAAGGTGGCCACGCCGGCGCGACAGCCAAGTCGCAGTTCCCGCTCATCCACCGGATAGGGCGCGCCGGTGCAGTGATTGAGCACCTGCTCCAGCGTGTGCAGGGCGGCAGGTTCGCCCTCGGTGGTGTCGAGCGTGAAGGCGAACTGGTCTCCAGCCAGCCGCGCGGCATCCGGGCTCAGCTGCTGCAGCCGCTGGGCCAGTCGCTGCAGGAGCTGGTCGCCGGCGCTCCTGCCCAGCGTTTCGTTGATGCGCCTGAAGCGTTCGATGTCGAGGACGACCACCCACAGCGCCCCCCCGTTCTCGGCATGCTGGCTCAGTCGCCGCGCCAGCTGCTCGGTGAACAGGTGACGATTGGGCAATCCGGTCAAAGGATCGAAGCGCGCGAGATAGCGGATCCGCTCCGCCTGATCGAGATGGTTGAGGGCGTGCGAGATGTCGCGCCCCAGATCACCCAGCAGGCGCATCTCTTCCTCGTCAAAGAAGCCTGCTTCGTCGGCATACAGGACCATCACGCCGGCAAGGCGGTCGCCGACCTGCAAGGGCAGGGCGGCGACCGAGCGTGACTGGCTCTCGATTGCGAACGGCAGCAAGCGGTGCTCCGTGGCGACGTCATCGACCACGACGGGTTCCCCGCGCCGGAGCGTCGCCAGCCAGTCCGCCAGCTGCGGGGCGTCCTGCTGGGCCAGCCGGGCGCTCAGTTGCTCCAAATACGAGGGGTCCTCGCTGTTCGCTGCGGCAAGCTTGAGTGCACCGTCGTCTGGCGCCACCAGGGCGATCCAGGCCTTGGGAAAGCGGCCGGCCTCGACCGCGACCCGGCACGAATCCTCCAGCAGCTCCTGGCGGTTGTCGACGCGGACGATGAGGTTGTTGATGCGGCTGAGTACCGACAGGACCCGGTTGACCCGGCGCAGGTGCGCCTCGCTTCTGGCGAGGGCCTTCTGTGTCTTGTGTCGTTCGGTGACATCGCGCAGGAAGACGGTGAACAGCCACCCGCGCGAGGTCATCAGCCGCGAGATCGACGCCTCGGTCGGGAACCGGGCGCCGCACTTGCGCTGTGCCCAGACGATCCGCTCCGACATCGGCCGGCGCTCACGCTCCTCCTCGCCGAACTGGTTGATCCAGCGCGCATGCTGACCCCGTGACTCGGCGGGGATCAGCGGGTCCAGCGTGCTGCCCAACAGTTCATCGCGCTGGTATCCGAACATCTTCTCGGCCGCCGCATTGAACAGGAGGATCCGGTGTTCGCGATCAAGCACGATGATCGCATCCAGCGCCGATTCGACCAGGCCAGACAGTCGCGCTTCCGCCTCGGCCAGCCCGATGTAAGCCCGACTCAGCTCGACATTGCGCTCTTCCAGCTTGCGGATCAGGCTTTCGCTGTACTGCCGGAGCACCGGCGACTCGAGGCTGCCCTGGGGTTGCGGTGGGCCGTTGGCGCGCTCACTTGCGGCATGCAGCGCGGCCAGTATTTCGGTCACCGGAGAGGGCTTGGACAGGTAGGCATCGGCGCCGGTCGAGAGCGCCAGATCACGATCCGCATCCGAGCTGTAGGTGCTGGTGTAGAGCACGAAGGGAAGCCGCGCCAGCTCGCGGTCGCGACGGATCTCCATGCACAGTCGATAGCCGTCCATGCGTGGCATCAGGATATCCGAGACCACGCCATCTACCGCCTCGCGGCGCAGTACATCCAGCGCTTCTTCGCCGTTGGTGGCTTCGAGGATCTCGATGCCCTCGGCTTCCAACTGCGCGCGCAGCAACCTCAGGTTGGCCGGGTGGTCGTCCGCGATCAGCACCTTGCCCAGCGCGGGAGGATCGATATGCCGTGCAACCTGAGCGGCGAACTGGCGGGTGTCGATGGGTTTGGTCAGATAGCCGCAGCAACCCGCTTCGCGTGCCTTTTCGTCGTCGCCCTTCATGGCGAAGGCCGTCAGCGCCACGATCGGGATCCGCCGCCATCGAGGATCCGCCTTGATCTGCCGGGTGAGTGTCAGGCCATCGGTTCCCGGCAACGCGATGTCCATCAGGACAATGTCCGGAGTCGCTTCGGCAAGACGGTCCAGGGCTTCGCTGCCGTCGGTGGCCTTGTCCACCGTGTAGCCCTCGAGCTCCAGCACGCTGGCCGCAAGCCTGAGATTGGTGGGATTGTCGTCGACGATCAGGACGCGCTTCATCGTGCCGGCTCCCTGCGCGGCAGGCGAACCCGGAAACTGCTGCCCTGGCCGGGTTTGCTGGTGACATCGATCCGTCCCCCCTGCAGTTCGACCAGTCGCTTGGTCAGCGCCAAGCCCAGGCCGGTGCCGGGACGGCGGTTGGCGCCGCTGGTGTTGAGGCGCTCGAACTCCATGAACAGCCTGTCCAGATCCTCTTGCGCAATGCCTATTCCATTGTCACGGACCTCGATCATCAGCTCGCTGCCTTGGCCGATCTGTGCGATGACCGAAACCCTGCCGGCCCGATCAGTGAACTTGATCGCGTTGGAGAGCAGGTTGAGCAGGACCTGCCTGAACTTCTGCCGGTCCAGGCTGACGGTGTCCAGCCCGGGGGCGACGTCCACCTGCAAGGCGATGTCCTTCTCCTCGGCGCTGGCCGTGATGACCGTGCAGGCTTCAGCGATGGCCTCGCGCAGGCCGAAGGTGGTCTCGTGGACCTCCATTCGTCCGGCCTCGATGCGCGAGATGTCGAGCAGGTCGTTGACCAGGTGCAGCAGGTGCCGCCCGCTGGACAGGATGTCCTCGGCAAAACCTCGCTGGCGCGCGTTGATCGGTCCGGCCTTCTCGTCGGCGAGCAGTTCGGCGAAACCGATGATGCCGTTGAGCGGTGTGCGCAGTTCGTGCGACATGTTGGCGAGGAACTGGCTCTTGAGTCGGCTGGCCTGCAGCAAGGAGGCCTCGACCTTCTTGCGCTCGGTCACGTCGCGGATGGCACTGAGCACCATGGGTCCGTCTTCGGTGAGCACCGGGCTCAGGCTGATCTCGACGGGGAACTCCTCGCCGTCCGCCCGCCGTCCGAACAAGTCGAGACCCGTACCCATGCCACGCGCCCTGGGCTGGGCGAAGAACTCCCGGCGATGACCCGGGTGCGCGGAACGAAAACGCTCGGGCAGCAGGGCCTCCACACGCTGGCCGAGGAGGTCCTCGCGGCTGGAGCGGAACAGGGCAAGTGCCTGGCTGTTGGCCAGCGCAATCCGCCCGTCCGCGTCCACCATCAGGATCGCGTCGGGCATGGCTTCCAGCAGTTCAAGAAGCCTTGGGTGCAGTGAGCTAGGCAAGCCGCCCTCCTGACTGCCGCGGTCGCGGCACTCCGCAAGGCGCTAGCCTTGCGGCGCGTCGTGGCCCGAGTGTACTGCTGTCGCCAGAGTCTGTGGGCGCCATTCCTGGTCGCTGTTCAGGGAATCGCGCTGTGTAGAGGCTGCGAGCACCTGCAGTCCCTTGGGGGGTGGCGGCCTGAAGCCCCCCGGCAGGAAAGCTGGGGCCGGCCCGCCATTGCCTGGCGGGCACTCCACGGTCGGCCTCCCGCAGTTTGGCTGCTTTGATGCGGCGCGGTAGCGCTCCGGCAGGTGGTCGCCAATGACTTGGCTGCCTGCCTATACTGAAGGTTTTCCGGGGCCGACGATGAGCTCGCGATTCCGCGTTCCGCATACCCTGGTGCTCCTGTTCGCGATCATGGTCGCGGCCTGGATCGCCACCTGGCTGCTGCCGCAGGGGCAGTTCCAGACCGCCGAGGATGCCAAGGGACACGCGCTGGTCGTCCCGGGCACCTATGCCGAGGTTGAGCAGCGTGTTCAGCTGTCACCATTGGTGCTTTTCACGGCCGTGCCGCGGGCCATGGCGGCCTCGCAGGACATCATCTTCTTCGTGCTGATCGTCGGCGGGGCAGTCTCGGTGCTGCGCGCTACCGGAATGGTCGACGCGGTGCTGGGAAGCGTGCTGCGGCGGCTGGGTGATTCGCCGGGGCGCCTGATAGCGCTCGGCATGGCGCTGTTCGCGGCGGGATCATCGGCGATCGGCGTGGCCGAGGAGTACATTCCCTTTGCTGCGCTGCTGGTGTCGCTGTGTCTTGCCATGCGCATGGATGCCATGGTGGCCATGGGCACCCTGATTGGCGGCTACTGCATCGGCTATGGCGTGGCCGCGCTCAATCCCTTCACCCTTCAGGTGGCCCAGGGCGTGGCTGGCGTCGCGCCGACCTCGGGCCTTGGCTTTCGACTGGCGCTGTTCCTGCCCTTCCTTGCCATTGGCGTGCATCACGTCTGGCGCTACGCCAAGCGCATAGAAGCCGATCCCTCGCAAAGCCTGATGATCGGTGTTCCTGCCCGGCACGCGCCGCTAGCCGAGTACCCGCCGCTCAGCGGTCGCCGGCTGGCCGTGCTGATCGTCTTGCTGGTTGCCTTGGCGTTGATGGTCTGGGGTATCGCCGACCAGGGCTGGTACCTGGTGGAACTGGGGGCCTTGTTCCTCGGGCTGTCGCTCCTGGCCGGCCTGATCGGCGGCCTGGGTGCGGACGGTACGGCGCTGCGCTTTGGCGAGGGTGCCAGCGAACTGGCCACCACCGCCGTGCTGATCGGCTTTGCCAGATCGATTGCGCTGATCCTCGAGGAAGGGCAGGTGCTGCACACCGTGGTGGATGGATTGGCCGGTCCGCTGGGCCTGGTCGGCACGCATGCCGCAGCGGTGGGCATGATGCTGATCCAGACCCTGATCAACTTCTTCATCCCCTCCGGCAGCGGACAGGCCTTCGTCACCATGCCGATCATGGCGCCGCTGGGCGATCTGGTCGGCGTCAGCCGGCAGGTCAGCGTGCTGGCGTACCAGTTCGGCGATGGGCTTTCCAATATGCTGGTGCCGACCAATATCGTGCTGATGAGTATCCTTGGCGTTGCCGGGGTGCCGTACGACCGCTGGTTCCGCTTTGCCGCACCGCTGTTGCTCAAGTTGCTGGCCGCGGCTGCCGTTGCCATGGTGGTCGCCGTTGCCATCGGCTACCAGTAGATTTTTCCAAGGAGGCCTCGCCATGCGTTTCCACCTGCTGTCCCCGATTGGCCTGCTGTGCGGGCTCGTGGCGCTGTCCGTTTCCGGCGCGGCGCAGGCCGCGCCGCGCGGCTTCGACGCCGAAACCCTGGTGAGCCTGGACCGGGTCTCCGACCCACAGCTGCGGCCGGATGCCTCGGGGTTCGCCTACGTGCTGCGCGAGGCCGACCTCGCCGCGAACAAGGCGAGCACGGCGCTCTGGTACCAGCCGCTGGGCAAAGCAGGGACTGAGGCCGTTCGCCTGACCACAAGCGGCTCGGCCTCCAGTCCGCGCTGGTCGAGCGACGGTCGCCATCTGTACTTCCTGTCCTCGCGTTCGGGGTCGAATCAGGTCTGGCGTCTTGAGCTTGGCGGCATCGGCGGTGAGGCCACCCAGGTCACGCGCTTTGCGCTCGACGTGAACAACTTCCGTCTGTCGCCGAAGAACGACGCGCTGGCGGTCAGTCTGGAGGTCTTCCCGGACTGCGCCGATCTTGACTGCACGGTGAAAAAGCTCGAGGCGCAGTCCAGCGCTGCGGGCACCGGCAAGGCCTTTGACAAGCTCTTCGTGCGCCATTGGGACAGCTGGAAGGATGGCCGACGCAACCAGCTGTTCGTCGCCGCCATCGATTCCAGCGGCCGTGCGGCGGCCGAGCCGCAGCGGGTCAGCCGGGGCATCGACGCGGATATCTCGTCCAAGCCGTTCGGCGGCGACGAGGACTATGCGTGGTCGCCGGATGGCTCGCAGATCGCCTTCAGCGCGCGCATCGCCGGGCGCAGCGAGGCCTGGTCGACCAATTTCGATATCTACATCGTGCCCACGGACGGCAGCGCGGCGCCGCGCAATCTCACCGAGGACAACCCCGCCTGGGATGCCGGACCGGTGTTCTCGGCGGATGGCAAAACGCTCTACTACCGGGCGATGCAGCGCCCCGGCTTCGAGGCCGACCGGCTCGCCCTGATGCGCCTTGCGCTTGCGGGCGGGGCTGCCAGCGAGATCGCTTCGGGCTGGGACCGCTCCGCCGACGGCATCAGCCTCGGCGCCGACGGCCGCTATCTCTACACCACCAGCAATGATCTCGGAGAGCACCGCCTGTTCCGCATCCGGCTTGCCGACGGCAAGGCCGAGCGGCTGGTTTCGGGTGGCGGAGTTGGTGGCTTCTCGCTTGCCGGCGACCGTCTGGTGTTCACCCGCGACTCGCTGACCGGTCCGGCGCAGCTGTATGTGGCCAAGGCAGACGGCAGCCAGCAGCGCCAGCTCAGCCGCTTCAACGAAGCGCGGCTGGCCGATGTGGTGATGGGCGAATACCAGCAGTTCAGCTTCCCGGGCTGGAACGATGAGACCGTGCACGGCTACGTGGTCAAGCCTTGGAACTTCGAGGCCGGACGCGAGTATCCGGTCGCCTTCATCATCCACGGCGGCCCGCAGGGCTCGATGGGCAACAGCTTCCACTACCGCTGGAATCCGCAGACCTATGCCGGCCAGGGCTGGGCCGTCGTGTTCATCGATTTCCACGGCTCGACCGGCTATGGACAGGCCTTCACCGATTCGATCTCCGGCGACTGGGGCGGCAAGCCGCTGGTCGACCTGCAGAAGGGCTGGGAGTACGCCCTGTCCGAGTTCGACTTCCTCAACGGCGAGCGCGCTTGCGCGCTGGGCGCCAGCTATGGCGGCTACATGATCAACTGGATCGCCGGCAACTGGCAGGCGCCCTGGGATTGCCTGGTCAATCATTCAGGCGTGTTCGACAACCGGATGATGGGCTACTCGACCGAAGAGCTGTGGTTCGATGAGTGGGAGTTCGGCGGCACCCCGTTCGAAAAACCCGCCAACTACGAAAAGCACAATCCGGTTGCTCATGTCGACAAGTGGCGCGTGCCGATGCTGGTGGTGCATGGTCAGCTCGACTACCGGATTCCGGTCGAGCAGGGCATCGCGGCGTTCACCGCCCTGCAGCGGCGCGGCATCGACAGCCGCTTCCTGTATTTTCCCGACGAGAATCACTGGATACTCAAGCCGGCGAACAGCGTGCAGTGGCATCGTGAGGTTAACGACTGGCTGCGCCGTCACCTGGCGCCCTGAGCACTGACCAGCATCGAATTGCAAGGATGGGTAGCGTGAGCAACTCCCGGATCATCGACCTCGCCAGCCTGCGGCAGAGCTGCAACCAATGCTCACTGCAGCAGCTTTGCCTTGCCGGCGGCGGCATGACCGAGGCCGACGTCGAGCGTCTGGAAGGTCTGGTCAAGCGGCGCCGGCCGCTGTCGCGCGGTGACGAGCTGTACCACGCGGGCGCCCCGCTGGTTTCGATCTTTGTCGCCCGCGAAGGGGCGTTCAAGACCAGCTCGCTCGGTGAGCAGGGCGATGAGCAGATCATCGGCTTTCATCTGCCGGGCGAGCTGATGGGCCTCGACGGTCTCGGCCAGGGCACCCACCGTTGCACGACGGTGGCGCTGGAGCCGGCTCAGATCTGCGAGGTGCCGTTCCAAGATCTGGAATCGGTCGCCGCGCAAATCCCATCCCTGCAACACCAGCTGCTGCGCATCATGGGCCAGAGCATGGGCCGCGATCAGGATCACCTGGAGATGCTAGGCCGCCGGCATGCCACCGAGCGGGTCGCGCTGTTCCTGCATAGCCTGTCCGAGCGCTTCCAGGCGCTTGGCCGTCCGCACACCGAGTTCAATCTGGTGATGACCCGGGAAGAAATCGCCAGCTATCTGGGCCTGGTGATCGAAACCGTCAGCCGGACCTTCTCGCGGCTGCAGGACGACGGGGTGATCGCGGTCAAGGGGCGCCGGGTCAGGCTGGTGGATCCGGCGGGCCTTGCCCAGCTGGTCCATGAGGGCGACGAGCGGCGCAGCTCGCGGGGCTGATCCGCAGGTGCCGGCCCTTGCGGCTTGCCGCGATCTGCGCGAGTCGTATTGTTCAGTCGAGGGCGTGGCGAGCAATCGAACGGTCGTCGCTGAGCATCAGCACCTCACCTTGCTCGCGCCAGTCGGCAAGCACCCAGCGCTCGATCTGCCGCGCGCCGACCGTGTGCTGGTGGGTCGCCGGCCGATGCGTGTGGCCATGGATCAGCAGGTCGACGCCATACAGGGCCAGCTCTGCATCCACACAGTCCTTGTTGACGTCACCGATCTCCAGCGCGCGGCCCTGCTGGTGGGCGGCACTGCGGGCGCGAGCCTCCGCTGCATAGGCGCGCCGCGCCTGGATAGGCTGGCTGAGGAAGGCCTTCTGCCAGGCCGGTTCGCGCACCTGACGGCGAAACGCCTGGTAGGGTGCGTCGTCGATGCAGTAGCGATCGCCGTGGGTGAGCAGGACCGCGCGTCCAGCTATTTCGACTACGCAAGGGTCGGGCAGCAGCTGCATGCCGGCGCGACGGGCGAACTCCGCGCCGAGCAGGAAGTCGCGGTTGCCGTGCTGGAAGTAGACCCGGGTGCCGGACGCGGCCAAGGCGGCGAAGCCGCCGGCCACGTCGCCGGCGAGAGCATCGTCATCGTCGTCGCCGATCCAGGTTTCGAACAGGTCGCCGAGCACGAACAGGCGCGAACACTGGCGCGCCTTTCCGGCCAGAAATCGCTGCAGGATGCCGGTCAGCGGATGCCCGGCAGCGCTCAGATGGAGATCGGAGATGAAGCCGGTGCCCATGCCGGCGCCAGCGTCGCTCAGCCTGCAGCGGGCGCGGCAGGTTCGTCGCTTGCGGGCGCTTCAGCAGGGGCTTCGGCGACCGGCGCTGCGAGGATCTCGACGCTCTCGATGACCACCGGTTGCAGAGGCACGTCGCGGGCGAACGGACCCTGGCCGCCGGTTTCCACGGCGCGGATCTTGTCCACCACGTCGAGACCTTCAATCACCTTGCCGAACACCGCATAGCCCCAGGTGAAGCCGCTCTGCTCGCTGACGAAGTCCAGGCGCGGGTTGTCGACCACATTGATGAAGAACTGCGCCTGCGCGCTATGCGGCTCGCCGGTGCGGGCCATGGCCAAGGTGCCGCGCGCATTGCTGAGGCCGTTGCGTGCCTCGTTCTCGATCGCCGGACGCATCGGCTTGAGCTGCAGGTCGGCGGTGAAGCCACCGCCCTGGATCATGAAACCGTCGATCACCCGATGGAAGATCGTGCCGTTGTAGTAGCCATCGCGCACGTACTGGAGGAAGTTCTCCACCGACGCCGGCGCCTTGTCCGGATAGAGCTCGGCGACCATCCGGCCCATATTGGTGGTGATCGCGACCCGCGGAGGTGCGGCACTGGTCGGCTCGCTGGCCGGCTCGCTGACCGCGGCGTCGGTCTGGGCAAGGCACAGCGGGGTTACGGCAAGCAGAGCAGCGGCAAGCAGGGTGCGGATCATCGGGTCACCTCGGAGTCGGTTGCGCAGATCATAGGCGCCCCCCGCCACGCGGCCAAGCGCCGCGAGCACTTCGTCTGCATCCGGCAAGGGGTAGCATGTCGCTCGTGTTCATCTAGGGAGTCTGCCCATGCGTGCTGCAATCCTGCTTCTTGGCCTGCTGATCCTTCCCCTGCAAGGCTTTGCTGCCGGCCCCCCGGCAACGCCCGCGCCTGCTGGCGCCAGCCTCTATTTCATCTCGCCGGCCGACGGCGAGCGCGTGCAAGGCGAGGTTCTGGTCCGCTTTGGCCTGCGCGGCATGGGCATCGCACCTGCGGGCATCAATCTCGAAGGCACCGGCCACCACCATCTGCTGATCAACCTGGACAGCCTGCCAGCGCTCGACCAGCCGATCCCGGCCGATGACAAGCACGTGCATTTCGGCAAGGGCCAGACCGAGACCACGATCTCCCTGCCGCCCGGCAGCCACACCCTGCAGCTGATTCTGGGCGACTACCTGCATCGCCCGCATCAGCCAGCGGTGCTCTCGGAGAAGATCCAGATCACGGTGGTCGAGTGAGCAAGGGTCGGCGGCGCGCACGACAAGGGTAGAATGCTGCCCCCTTGCTCCACGCTGATGAGTTGCCCATGAGTTGTCGCACCCGCTTTGCCCCCAGCCCCACCGGTTTCCTGCACATCGGCGGTGCCCGCACCGCGCTGTATTCGTGGCTGGAGACGCGGCGTCGCGGTGGCGAGTTCGTGCTGCGCATCGAGGACACCGACCGTGAGCGCAGCACCCAGGAAGCGGTGCAGGCGATCCTCGACGGCATGTCATGGCTCGGTTTGCAGCACGACGAGGGCCCGTACTACCAGACCCTGCGCTTGGAACGCTACCGACAGGTCGCCGAGGACCTGCTGCGCGCCGGCAAGGCCTACTACGCCTACGAGAGCAAGGAAGAGATCGAGGCGATGCGCAACCAGGCCATGGCCGAGGGGCGCAAGCCGCGCTACAACGGCTATTACCGCGACCGCAATGAACCGCTGCGCGAGGATCCGAACCGCGTACTGCGTTTCAAGAGCCCGCAGTCCGGCAGCGTGGTCTGGAACGATGCGGTCAAGCAGCGCATCGAGATCAGCAACGAGGAACTCGACGACCTGGTGCTGATCCGCTCCGACGGCTGGCCGACCTACAACTTCGCTGTGGTTGTCGATGATCTGGACATGAAGATCACCGAGGTGATCCGCGGCGATGACCACGTCAACAACACGCCGCGGCAGATCAACATCTACGAGGCGCTCGGCGCCAGCGTGCCGCGCTTTGCCCATCTGCCGATGATCCTCGGCCCGGATGGCAGCAAGCTGAGCAAGCGGCACGGCGCGGTGGGCGTGATGCAGTACCGCGACGATGGCTTCCTGCCGCATGCCTTGCTCAACTATCTGGCCCGCCTTGGCTGGTCGCACGGCGATCAGGAGATCTTCTCGCTGGCCGAGATGGTCGAGCTGTTCCGGATCGAGGACGTCAACCACTCGCCGTCGCGATTCGATGTCGAGAAGCTGTCCTGGCTCAACCAGCAGTACCTCAAGAGCGACGCGCCCGAAGAGGTCGCCATCCATCTTGGCTGGCATCTGCGCGACCAGGGCTATGACCTCGAACAGGGGCCAAGGCCGGAGGACGTGGTGCTCGCCCTGCGCGAGCGGGTTCGCACCCTGCGCGAGATGGCCGAACGCGCTGCCGTCTGGTATCGCCCGCTGACCGAGTACGATCCCGCGGCGGTGAACAAGCATCTGAAGGGCGCGGGCCCGGTACTCAGCGCTGCCCACCAGTCGCTGGCGGCGCTCGCCGAGTGGACGCCGACGAGCATCGATGGCGCCCTGCGCGCGACCGCCGAGGGGCTGGGCCTTGGCATGGGCAAGGTGGCGCAGCCGATGCGGGTCGCGATCACCGGGACCCAGGTGTCGCCCTCGATCGACTACACCATCTTCCTGGCTGGCCGTGACCAGGCGCTTCGGCGGATCGACGCTGCGCTGGCAAAGTGTGCCGACGCCGGCTGAGGCAGTCCGGCGCGGCGCGGGCCGATGGTAAGATTCGGCCATGAGTTCGGCACCGCAGGTCTGTACCGACCCCCACCACCACGTGCATGACGCCGACGCCTATGTCATCGAGGTGTCGCGACTGTGCCAGGCGCGCGGACTGCGCCTGACCGAGCTGCGCGAGCGGGTGCTTCGCCTGGTTGCCGAAGAGGGCAAGCCGGTCAAGGCCTATGACCTTATCGAGCGCATGCGCGCGGTGCAGGGACCGGTCGCCCCGCCTACCGTGTACCGGGCGCTCGACTTCCTGCTCGACGGCGGCTTCATCCACAAGCTGCAGTCAATCAATGCCTACGTGGGCTGCCATCATCCGCACGCCGACCATCAGGTTCCGTTCCTGATCTGCGACCGCTGCCAGGAAGCGATCGAGCTGGAGGACGAGCAGGTCAGCGGCCTGCTCAATCAGCGCGCTCGGGAGCTCGGCTTCCAGCCGGCGAGCCAGACCCTTGAAGTGCATGGAATCTGCGCGGCCTGTCGTGACCCGGACTGATCGTCTGCGCGGCTGGCTGGGCGCCGCGCTGCTCGCGGCACTCCCGCTCTCTGCGCAGGATTTCCCGGCGTCCCCGGAACAGCCGCCGAATGAGCCGGCTGCGCCCGCGCAGGTTCTCGCCCCGCCGCGGATGCCGCCTGCGGCGCCCGCTACCCAGCCATTGTCGGAAACCCTGCCGCTGCCGCCGCGCGAGGCGCCGACTCTGCTGCCGCTTGAGCTTGAAGGGGAGCCCGGCAACGCCGCCGACGCCGCCGCGGCGGAGACCGATCTGCCCGGACAGCCGGTCGCCAGCGCTGCCGGCGACGAACTCGCCAGCGCCTGGTCGGCTGGCCCACCGGCGCTGATCGCCGAAGGCGACCCGGCCTCGCCGGCCTTCGTCGGCCCGCCCCTTGTTCCGCCGATCAAACTGCTGGATGAGGAGGTCGCGCCGGGCAGCAAGCGCTCGCTGACCTGGAATACCGGGCAAAGTTTTGCCGGCGGTGACACCGTGGTGCCGGTGAACGTGGTGCGCGGCACCCGCCCCGGGCCCGTACTGTGCCTGACCGCGGCCATCCATGGCGATGAGATCAATGGCGTGGAGATCATCCGCCGGGTGCTCAACGACCTCGATCCGGATCGCCTCAGCGGCACGGTGATCGCCGTGCCGATCATCAATCTGTTCGGATTCACCCGCAATTCCCGCTACCTGCCCGACCGCCGCGATCTGAACCGGTTCTTCCCCGGCAGCCAGTTCGGCAGCGTGGCGTCCCGGCTGGCCTTCGGCTTCTTCCAGAACGTGGCGCGGCGTTGTGATGCCCTGATCGACTTCCACACCGGCTCGTTCGATCGCGACAACCTGCCCCAGGTGCGTGCCGACCTGCGCCTTCCCGAAGTGCTCCGCTTTACCCGTGGTTTCGGCGCCGTTCCGGTGCTGCACAGCAATGGCGCGCGCGGGATGCTGCGGGTTGCCACCACTCAGGTGGGCATCCCGTCAGCGACCTTCGAGGTCGGCGCCCCGGGCATCATCCAGGTCGATCAGGTCAACATCGCGGTGGAAGCGATCGATTCGATGATGCATCACCTGGGCATGATTCCCGATCAGCCGCTGGCCCAGGAGCCGCAGGCAATCTTCTACGAGTCGCAATGGGTGCGCGCCAATGCCGGCGGCCTGTTGATTGCGGACGTGCGCCTTGGCGAGCGCGTTGAGCGTAACCAGCGTCTGGGGATCATCGTCGATCCGCTGCGCAACACCGAACGGGAAATCGTTTCGCCGCTGTTCGGCCGGGTGATCGGCATGGCCCGCAACCAGGTCGTGCTGCCGGGCTTCGCCGCTTTCCACATCGGCGAGGAAACCAGCGCCGAGCAGGCCTCCGACGCGGCCGCCTCGGGCCCTGCGGTGGACGAGGTCGAGGAAGATCCCGATCCGGCCGCCGGTCGCGAGCCGGAGCTGTAGCCCGGGCCTAGTGGACTGTAGCGGATAAATCGATAGCAGCTCGCTGGGTATGGTCGCGCTGGACTTGCGCCTCACTTGGCCAATAGCTACGGCTATTGGCCTCGCTCCG
>CAYGMG010000071.1:0-18310 GCA_964350895.1 uncultured Lysobacter sp. | reverse complement strand
CGCAACGCACCATCGAAGCGCGCTCTTGATCTTGGGTCCCGTCTGCAGCGCCGAGCAACGCAGCCAGCTTCGGGGGAAAGGCGTGCATGTTTGAGCACATGGATGTGCGAGTTCACGCCGGCCCGAAGATGGCGAGTAGCGCAGGGCACCGACACTGCGCAGCAGTGGCGGCGCGGAAGTGGGGTCGGCTTCTCTTTGGTTACTTTCTCTTGCCGAAACAAGAGAAAGTGACTCGGGCTGCCCGTAGGGCAGATCGAAACGCTGTTGATCTTGCTTGCCAGAACAAGGCCCCATTCGCCGGCCAGGGCGAACGGCAACAATGCGCCCACAAGAGACCTCAATCGCCGCCCTCAGCCGCTCTCGATCGAATGTGAGCGACGACGCGCGCTGCCGGCTCTGCGGGATGGCGCAGCCAGCGGAAGTGTCCTGGACGATGGCCGTCGACGTGCTCGATGCGCTGCAGGTCGAATCCGCCGTCGGTCATGTCGGCCAGGCGCTGGGTGCTGCGCAGCGGGGCATAGGTGTCGCCAGCCATCGACAGGCCCAGAAGCGGCCGATGCAGGCGGGCCAATGCGGCGTCGGCATCCCAGTTCTCGGCGCCCAGGCAGCCGAGCCGACCGCTACGGCAGAAGCGCGACCACTGGGTCATCAAGCGGGCGCCTTGCGGGCCGCCGAAGCGGAACCAGTCGCCGCGGAACACGCCTAGCCGCTTACTGCTGAATCCGACCAGCAGGGCGAAGGCGTGGACCAGCCAGCGCATCGGTGGATCGAAGGTGGTCACCCAGGGCGATCCGCTGGCGGCGAGGATCACCGAGTCAGCGCGCTGCTCGGTATGGCGGGCCTGATGCAGCAGGCAGAGCTGTCCGCCCAGAGAGTGTCCCAGCCAGTGCAGTGGCGCGCCCGGCCAGCGTTCGCCAGCTAGGCGGAACAGCGTGTTCAGTTCCACGTCGACCAGGTCGAGGTAGCCCCAGTCGATCCCACGGCGTGCGCGTACGGAACTGCTGCCGACGCCGCGCAGGTCCATGATCGCAGCGGACAAGCCCAGCGCCTGCAGCGCTTCGCCCAGCGCCAGGTAGTGGCGCGCAGGAACCCCAAGCGCTGGAACCACCAGCACCCCCGGCGCCGCGGCGGAAGCGCCGTCGAAGCAGTGCATGCCAGTTCGCGCAGGGCCGAGATCGATATCGATGCGGGGGTCGTGGCTGGTCGTCATTCGTGCGCTGTGCTCTGGAGTCGGCCCACCTTGCCGCAGGCGTCAGCCGACTGCCAGAGCCGAAGCCGACAACGCAGGGCACGGATCGGACAGACTAGTGTCCAGTCTGCTCAGAGTCCGAGCGCGAACAGGCCAAGGCAGAGCAGCAGGCCCACGCCCGGCACGATGACGGTCAGCGCTCCCATGGGCGCATAGGCATCGCGGTGGGTTTCGCCGCAGATGGCGCGGATCGTGGTGACCACATAACCGTTGTGCGGCAGCGAGTCGAGTACGCCCGAGGAGATTGCCACAGCGCGGTGCAGCTGGTCCGGCGGCACGCCCTGAGCGAGGAAGACCGGTGCCAGGATCGGCAGGGCGATCGCCTGACCGCCGGAGGCCGAGCCGGTCATGGCCGCAATCACGCTGACCGCCAGCGCCGCGCTGGCAACGCCTGAGCCGGGCATGTGGGTGATCGCGTCGACCGCCATGGCAAACGCCGGAGAAAGCTTGGCCACGGCACCGAAGCCGACCACCGCTGCGGTGTTGCCGATCGCGATCAGGGCGCCGGTGCTGCCTTCGGCAATGGCCTTGGAAGGCGTCTGGAAGTGCCGGCCGCAGCTCAGCGCCACGCCGGCGCAGCCGGCCAACAGCGCCAGGATCAGGGCCGAGGTCTGCAGGCTGTCGTGCCAGACGAAGCTGACCACCAGCACCGCCAGCGGACCGACCAGGGCGAGCAGGGGATGCGGCAGGCCCTCGCGGGTCGGCGCGGCGTGGTCGCCCTCGCGGGCTTCGAACTGCTCGCCGCGCGCCTTGGCCCGGCGCAGCATCCAGACCAGCCAGGCATAGCCACTGCCGGCCATGAAGATGGCCACGAGCAGGCTGGCCTCCCAAGCCGCCCAGGGCGAGGTGCCCAGGTACTGGATCGGAATCCAGTTCTGGATCTCCGGCGAGCCGGCGGAAGTCATGGTGAAGGTAACCGATCCGAAGGCCAGGGTTGCCGGGATGAAACGCCGGGGCAGGTTGGCTTCGCGGAACAGGGCCAGTGCGGTCGGGTAGACCGAGAACGCGACCACGAACAGGCTGACCCCGCCGTAGGTCAGGATGGCGCATGCCGCCACCACGGCCAGCGCAGCGCGCTGCGCGCCGATCCGTCCAAGCACCCATTGCGCCACCGAGTCGGCGGCGCCGCTGTCCTCCATCAGCTTGCCGAACAGCGAGCCGAGCAGGAACATGAAAAACCAGTTGGCGATGAAGCCGGTGAAGCCGCTCATGTAGGCGGTCACCAGATTCGGCGCGCCCTCGGCCGCCAGCGGCGGCATCAGGGCAAGACCCGAAGTCAGCGCGACCAGCAGGGCGCACAGCGGCGTGGCGATGAACAGGTTCATCCCACGGATGGTGAGGACGATCAGCAGCGCGAGGCCGCCAATCAGTCCCAGCAGGCTGAGCAGCATGCGCGGTCCAATCGGCAAGTTCCGGCAGCCATCCTCGGCCGCATGCCCAAAGGCTGGTAGCTGTACGAAGGTACAGGTTACGGCGCAGGCCGCGCGGCGCAGGATGCCCGGCATGCCCCGAATCCCGAACGAGGGAATACAACCATGAAGAACGTCCCGAGCACCGCTGTCCGCCGTCACCCGCTGTCCATCGCCGTTGCCCTTGCCATGCTGGTTCCCGCGCTTCCTGCGCTCGCCCAGCAGGACCGCGACGAGATTTCGACCACCGCGCTAGACCAGGTCACGGTCACCGCCCGCAAGCGCGAGGAGAGCCTGCAGGACGTGCCGATCGCGGTCACCGCGTTCACCGCCGAAGCGCTCGACCGGCTCGACGTCGAGGACATCGGTGACCTCGGCGCGTTCACGCCCAACCTGACCATCTACGCAGCGCGCGGCTCGACCAGCACGGTCACTGCGTATATCCGTGGCATCGGACAGAGCGATCCGCTGTGGGGTGTCGACCCGGGCGTGGGCATTTACCTCGACGACGTCTACATCGCCCGTCCGCAGGGCGCCCTGCTCGACGTGTTCGATGTCGAGCGGATCGAGGTCCTGCGCGGTCCGCAGGGTTCGCTGTACGGCAAGAACACCATCGGCGGCGCGATCAAGTACGTGTCGGCGCCGCTGGAGGAAGACTTCTACGGTCGCGTTTCGCTGACCGCAGGCGAGCGCAGCCAGGCCGACATCAAGGCCAGCCTCAACGCGCCGGTCGGCGATGGCTGGGTCGCGCGCTTCGCGGTGGCCTCACTGTCGCGCGATGGCTACGGCGAGAACCTGGCCACCGGCCAGGAAGTCTCCGACAAGGAAATCCTCGCCGCCCGCGCCACCCTTGGCTATGTCGGCAGCGACGACTTCTATGCCCGCATCACCGCTGACTGGATGGATGACCAGAGCGGCGTTCGCGGCGCCCAGATGCTCGCGCCGAACCGTTTCACGCCCGGCTTCGATCCGCTCGACAGCCGCTATGACGTGCGCAACGGCATGCCGAACATCAACGACACTTCGATGAACGGCGCCTCGCTCACCCTCGGCTGGAACCTCGGTGAGGCGTGGACCCTGAAGTCGGTGACCGCATTCCGCGAGTCGGACACCGAAACCAATATCGACTTCGACCTCACCCCGCTGCCGATTGCCGACGTGAAGGCCTTCTACGGCGACGAGCAGACCTCGCAGGAGCTCCAGCTCAACTACGACAACGCCGGCGATTTCCGCGGTGTGTTCGGCCTGTACTGGTTCGAGGGCGAGGCCGGCGGCCAGGTGCTCAACAACTTCTTCGGGCTGATCTTCGGCGATACCCAGGGTCAGGTCGACACCGACAGCATCGCCCTGTACGGCGAGGGCACCTACGACTTCAACGAACAGTGGTCGCTGACCGTTGGCGCCCGCTATACGGATGAGAAAAAGTCGGTCGACGTGCTCAACATCGGCTACACCGACGCCACCTTCAGCACCCCGAGCGGCGCGGTGGCAGCGGACTTCGAGGACTCGATCTCGTTCGAGAACTTCTCGCCCAAGGTCTCCCTCGACTACCAGATCGACGACGACACGCTGGCCTACTTCCTCTACAGCCGCGGCTTCAAGTCGGGCGGCTTCAATATCCGTGCCCAGGCCACCGCGGTGCCGCGCTCGCGTCTGCCCTTTGATGACGAGAAGGTCACCAGCTACGAGATCGGCCTGAAGAACGCTTTCCTCGACAACAGCGTGTTCCTCAATCTGGCCTACTTCCACAACGACTACGAGGACATCCAGCTCAGCGTCTTCACGGTCATCCCGGGCAGCAATCCGCCGACTTTCTTCGGAGACTTCGCCAACGCCGGTGCCGGCACCGTGCAGGGCGTCGAGGCTGAGTACGCAGTGCAGTTCAACGAGTCGTTCTCGATCCAGGGCTACCTTGCCTGGCTCGACGCCGAGTACGACGAGTTCATCAGCGCCGGCGTCGACGTCTCGGACAGCCAGCGCTTCACCAATGCGCCAGAGTTTTCCGGCTCGCTCAGCGGCATCTATACCCATGCCTTGGCTGGCGGTGGCAGCCTGATCGCGCGGATGACCTACAGCTACCAGGATGAGGTCTATCCGACCACCGACCTGTCCGAGGACATCCGCCAGTCGGCCTATGGACTGCTTTCCGCCGGGCTTATCTGGCAGACCCCCGGTGCGTGGCGCTTTGCCCTTGAAGGCAGCAACCTTGCCGACAAGGAATACCGCACCACCGGCTACAACATCGGGGCGCTGGGTGTGCTGAGTGGCTTCTACGGTGCGCCGCGCCAGATCAATGTCACGGCTACCTACGACTTCTGATCGATTGCACGGCATGACAATCCAGGACAAGGACGTCCATCCGGATCTCCGAAGCGGGATCAACCCTGTGCTCCCCGACCCCCGTCGCCGCCAGCCCCCTCCAACACGCGTGGCGGCGCCGGGGTTCGGTCTTCTCCTGCTGCTGGGCGGCTGCGCCGCGCCCGTCGATCCGCCGCTGCCGCGGTTCGATATCGACGCCTCACGAATCACCGTCAGCGGCATGAGTTCGGGGGCCTATATGGCGCAGCAGCTGCACCTGGCCTTTGCCGACCGCATTGCCGGCTCGGCGCTGTTGGCCGGCGGCCCCTACGGCTGTGCCGAGGGTGATCTGCAGACCGCGCTCGGCCGCTGCATGACTCCGCCCGAAGGTGCCGGCCCTGATGTCAACGCGCTGGCCGCGAGGGTCCGCACGCGCTCGGCCAGCGGCACGCTGTCGCCGGTCGAGGCACTGGCCGGAGACCGGGTGTACGTCTGGCACGGCAAGCTCGATCAAACGGTGGGTGTTGAGGTCAGCCGCGCGGCAGCCATGCTGCAACGCAGGCTGCATGAAGGCACCGTGGTCATCGAGGATTACGATGATCCGGTGGCCCACTTGCTGCCGACCCCGGGCGAGGGCGCTGACTGCAGTGTCGCCGCCTCGCCGTACATCGCGGCCTGCGGTATCGATGTCGCGGGCAAGGCCATCGGCAACCTGTACCCGGATACCCCGCCGCCACAGGCAGCTGCCAGCGGAACCCTGCAGCGCTTCGATGCTGCGGTTCTGGCCGGGGGCGATCCGCCCGGCGCCGCCAGCGGCCTGGTCTATGTGCCAGAGGCCTGCGCCAAGGGTGCGCGCTGCGGTCTGCACATCGCCCTGCACGGCTGCCAGCAGGACATCGGCAGCATCGGCGAATCGTTTGCCGCTGATGCCGGATTCAACCGCTGGGCTGATGCGGCGAAACTGGTAGTGCTGTACCCACAGGCGGAAGCCAGCTACGTGCCGCTCAATCCCAAGGCGTGCTGGGACTGGTGGGGCTACACGGGTAGCGACTACGACACCCGCGATGGCGCCCAGCTGCGCTGGATCGCGGCAATGGCCGCGGCGCTCGGTGCGCCGCTGAGCGACAGCGCGCCCTGATCGCAGCAGGCTGCTCCGGCGCATTGCGCGCCGCACAGGCAGGCGTGTTCAAAGAGGTGCTGCTGTCACCGCAGGCGCTGCCGCTCCGCGCTGGTCGGCGAGGCCGGGCTACCCGGAGAGCGGACGCCAAGCCCGCGCAGCGAGCGTCGGCGCCGTGACCGCCGTGACTCAGACCTTGCCGTCCTCGCGCTCGGGCAGGGACACCGAGATGTCGAGCACGTCATGCTCACCATCCTTGACCAGGTCGACCTTGACCGCGTCGGCATCGACGTGGACGTACTTCTTGATCAGGGCCAACAGCTCTCGCTGCAGCTCGGGAAGATAGTCCGGGCCGCCGCGTGCGCTGCGCTCCTGGGAGACGATGATCCGCAGCCGCTCCTTGGCGATCGACGCGGTGTTCTTCTTGGCGCGCAGGAAGTCGAACATGCCCATGCTCAACCTCCGAACAGCTTGGAGAACAGGCCCTTCTTCTCGACCTGGGTGAAGCGCATCGGGCGCTCTTCGCCGAGCAGGCGGGCGACGGCGTCCTCGTAGGCCTGGCCGGCCGCGGACTCGGCATCCAGCACCACCGGCTCGCCCTTGTTCGATGCGTTGAGCACGTCCGGCGACTCGGGAATGACGCCGATGGTCTTCAGGCCGAGCACTTCCTCGACATCGGTGATCGAGAGCATCTCGCCGGCTTCCACCCGCTTCGGGCTATAGCGGGTGAGCAGCAGGTATTCGGAGACCCGCTTGCCTTCTTCGGCGCGCCGGGTCTTGGAAGCCAGCAGGCCGAGGATGCGATCTGAGTCGCGCACCGAGGACACTTCCGGATTGACCACGACCACCGCCTTGTCGGCGTAGTACATGGCCAGGAAGGCGCCTTTCTCGATGCCGGCCGGTGAGTCGCACAGGATGTAGTCGAAGCCGTCCTCGTGCAGGTCATTGAGGACCTTCTCCACGCCCTCCTTGGTCAGCGCGTCCTTGTCGCGGGTCTGCGAGGCGGCAAGGATGAACAGGTTGTCCAGGCGCTTGTCCTTGATCATCGCCTGCTTGAGCGAGGCCTCGCCCTGGATGACGTTGACGAAGTCGTACACCACGCGGCGCTCGCAGCCCATGATCAGATCAAGGTTGCGCAGGCCGACGTCGAAGTCGATGACTGCGATCTTCTTGCCCCGGCGCGCCAGGCCGCAGGCGATCGAGGCACTGGTGGTGGTCTTGCCGACCCCGCCCTTTCCGGAGGTGACAACGATGATTTCAGCCAAGGAACGCTACTCCGAATGAGGTGGACGATCAGGACATCTCGGCCACGTGCAGTTTGCCGTCTTCCAGCCAGACCTGGGCCGGGCGGCCGCGAACGCCCTCCGGAAGGTCGTCCAGCACCTTGTACTGGCCGGCGATGGCCACGAGTTCAGCATGGAACTCGCGGCAGAAAATGCGTGCGCCCTCGTCGCCCTGGGCGCCAGCCAGGGCGCGCCCGCGCAGCGCACCATACACGTGAATCGAGCCGTCGGCGATGACCTCGGCGCCCGCGCTGACGCCGGCGCAGACGGTCAAGTCGCCGCCTTGCACGTAGTGTTGCTGGCCCGAACGCATCGGATGCACGAGCAGGGTGCCTGCGGCCGGCCGGCGCGGCGCGGGAACGGCCGGTGCGGCGACCGGCTCGGCCACCGGCGGCGCTGGCACCTCGGTCGGCGGCGCGGCGGGGCGTTCACCGCTTTCGTACTGGGCGCGGAACTTGGCCAGCAGGGGCATGCCGAGCTCGATCGACAGGCGTTCGGTCTCGGTGGTGCCAAAGCCCAGCGCGACCGGATGCACGCCGGCACCCTCCAGCCCCTCCAGCAGGCTGCGCATCTCCGCAGCGCTGGGGCAGCGGCTGAGCGATCCGACATCGACCACCACCGCGGCGCGGGCAAACAGCTTGGGCGCGCGCTCGACGCGCTCGCGCATTTCGGCGACCAGCATCGCCACGTTCCAGTCGCGGATCCTCAGGTTGGCGATGCCGACCTGACCGATCTTCAGCTCGCCGGCCTGCTCCAGGCCGGTTCGTTCGTTCGCCATGCGGATCAGGTTCCCGTCGCGCGCTGCGGCGCGCTGCTGATTCGCCGGTCGCGCAGCCAGTCCAGTTCTGGCAGGCCATCGCGGTCGAGGTAGGTCTGCTTGACGTACGGATAGCTGCACAGCGACTTGGCCAGCATCGACACCCTTCGCTCGACCCGCGGCATCACGTGCTGGCCGATCTCCTGGAACCCATAGGTGCCGTGGAACAGCACGGCGACGTCATTGCGTGGCTCCAGGAAGACTTCGCAGGTCAGCTGCGGCACGCGGACCTCGGCAAAGCTGGTCACGTCGGCATAGAACGAGCGGCCGACGCCTATTCCGCGCCGCGGGCTGGCGATGACGATCCGGTCGATATAAAGAAACTCGGGGTAGCGCTCGCGGAACCAGAGGAAATTGGGGCTGGCATAGTCGGCCGAAGCGTCGAGGGCCACCAGAAATCCGGCCAGCAGGCCGTCGACCTCGGCGACGCGGAAGTAGGCCGCGCTGCGATGGAACTCGCGAATGCCCGCCGCATCCATCGGCAAGATATTGATTCCAGCGGCGTTGTTCAGCGCCAGCACCGAGTCAAGCTCGTGCTCGGCAACGTCGCGAATGGTGATGGGCATTCCCTGTCTCCGTGTGCTGTCTGCCAACCGGACCCTCCCAAGGTCGGCGCGGATTATCGCACGAAGCACGCAAGCGACCAGCTGCGCGTGGCATTCCGGCAACGTGACTTCGGGCAGGGGGTAGCGGGGCGTGGCACCGCTACACTTGGCGGATGTTGCCGCTCCGCATTGCGCCAGCCACCCTGCTTAGCCTAGCCGGCGTCTTTACCTGGCTATGCGTCGGCGTGCCGATGATCTGGGAGTCGGAGCTGTTCGGCGAGGCCAGCGGGCTGACCGTCGACCGCCAGCTCGGCTGGCGGATCAGCTACGTGCTGTTCGGCGCTGCCTTTGTCTTCCTGTCCAGCCGGCTCGGCCGGCGCCTGAGCCGGCCGGCCGACGTCGCCGCCCTGGTGGTGCTGACCTGCAGCGCGCTCGGGGTCAGCCATTTCAGCGACAGCGGCCTCGGCGGCATTCTCTTGATGGTGGTCTCCGGCGTGCTGCCCTGGGTGCTGTCGGTGCGCCTGGGTGTGGCCTGGATGATCCTCCAGCACGCCGCCCTGGCCCCGGTGTTCGCCCTGAGCCATGCCTTTCCGCTGACCGGCGCGGTGTTCCAGGCCCTGCTCTATGTCGGTTTCTCCAGCTTCGTCTTCGTCACCAGCCTGGTGGCGCGGCAGCAGGCGCAGGCACGCGATGACCAGCGCCGCCTCAACTCCGAGCTGCGTGCGACCCGCGCCCTGCTGGCGGAAAGCTCGCGGCTCAACGAGCGGATGCGCATCTCGCGCGAGCTGCACGACCTGCTCGGCCACCACCTGACCGCGCTCAGCCTCAATCTGGAGGTTGCCAGCCATGTCACCAGCGGCAAGGCCCAGGAGCACGTGCGCCAGGCGCAGTCGCTGGCCAAGTTGCTGCTGACCGACGTCCGCGAGGCGGTCAGCCAGCTGCGCGAGGACGATGCCATCAACCTGCGCGAAGCGCTCGATTCATTGGTCGAGGGCGTGCCCGGCCTGCGCATCGACTTCGACGCGCCGCCGAGCCTTTCGGTCTCCGATCCGGCCAAGGCCCAGGTCATCCTGCGCTGCGCCCAGGAGATCATTACCAATACGGTGCGCCACGCGGATGCCGCGCGGCTGGCGCTGTCGGTGCAGCCCGAGGAGCGCGGCCTGCGCATCCGGTCGCGCGATG
Source organism: uncultured Lysobacter sp. (assembly GCA_964350895.1). Taxonomy (GTDB): domain Bacteria; phylum Pseudomonadota; class Gammaproteobacteria; order Xanthomonadales; family Xanthomonadaceae; genus Pseudomarimonas. The sequence goes on along the minus strand of CAYGMG010000071.1, from coordinate 8,410 downwards.
ACGGCCAGGGCTGCGACGCGCTGCTGGCTGGCAACGGGCTGCGCGGCATGCGCGAGCGCCTGGAGCATTATGGTGGCCGGCTGGAGATCGACACTGCGCCCGGCAAGGGCTTCGCGGTCGACGCCTGGCTGCCGCTGGGTCGGCTGGATTCTTCGGGGAGAGCGTGAGTGAGCGAGAACATGATCAAGGTGCTGCTGGTCGACGACCAGACCCTGGTTCGGCAGGGCATCCGCTCCCTGCTTGAACTGTCGGACAACATCCGCGTGGTCGCCGAGGCCGCCGATGGCAGCCAGGCCGTGGAGATGATCCCGCGCATTGCGCCGGACGTCGTGCTGATGGACATGCGGATGCCGGTGATGTCCGGGCTGGAGGCGCTCCAGCACATGGCCGCCGAGGGCACCCTGCGGCCGACCATCATCCTGACCACCTTCGACGACGACCAGCTGGTCCTGGCCGGGATCAAGGCCGGCGCCCGCGGCTATCTGCTCAAGGACGTCTCGCTCGACCAGCTGGTCGACGCGATTCAGGCGGTGGCCTCGGGCGGCTCCCTGGTCCAGCCGGCGGTGACCCAGCGCCTGCTCTCGGGCCTTGAGGCGATGCACAACGACTTCACCAGCCTTGACCGCCCGGACCCGCTGACCGAGCGGGAGACCGAAATCCTGCGCCTGATGGCCGGTGGCTATTCGAACAAGGAGATCGCCAATTCGCTGGGCGTGGCCGAGGGCACGGTGAAGAACCACGTCTCGAACATTCTCTCCAAGCTCGGCGTCCGCGACCGCACCCGCGCCGTGCTCAAGGCCTTCGAACTCAAGCTGGTTTGATCTCGCCGCGAGGGGCCGTCGGTGCGTGCCGCGGACGGGCGCCGCGCGCCGCGGAAGGGGGGCCTTCCGGGCCGTGTGCAGGGTTGTCAAGGCGGCGGGGCGAGCCTTGCAGGTGGCCGGCGGTGTTCGTGCCTGCTGTCGGCCGTGCGCTTCCCTGCTAGCATACCGGTTCCTCGGTCCCCGGGACGGTTGCCAGTGCGCTGCCCCAGACCAGGCCAGAAGCCGCCCGCAGCCACGCGTCGCGAGGCCGTCATCGCCCCTGGAGCCCCTGAATGTATCGTCTGCTTGAATTGCTGATTTCGGTTGTGATCGTCGTTGTCCTGTTCGTGGTGGTCGGCCTGTTCCTGCCAAGTGACCGGGTGGTACAGCACTCGATCGAGACCAACTACCCGACCCGCATGATCTACGACCTGATGAACGGCTTCCGCCGTTTCCCGGAGTGGTATCCGATGCGTGCGCATGACCCCGAGGTGCAGTTCTCGGTGTCCGGCGAGCCGCGTGGAGAGGGCGCCAAGCTCTACTACACGTCGGAAGTCGAGAAAGTCGGCAACGGCTCGTTCGAGATCGTCGGCAACATCGATCCGGAGCGGATCGAATACACGATCGAGTCCTCGGCCCTTGGCGACAACAAGCGCGCCGTGGTCGAGATCGAGGATCAGGGCAAGACCCGCCTGATCACCTGGACCTATACCGTCGATTACGGCTGGGACCTGATGGGCCGCTATGCCGGCCTGTACGTGAATCGGACCGTCGGTGACGACGTCAAGCAGGCGCTCGGCAATGTCGCCGGCCTGCTCGCCACCATGCCGCGCTTCGACTACACCACGATCGATATCGCCCACGAAGATGTGGCCCCGCGGAACATCCTGTTCAGCTCGCAAAAGGCCAAGCGGAACATCACCGCGGTGGAAGAGGCGATGATCAAGTCCATCGACGAGATCAACAAGGCGCTGGCCGCCAACAAGCTCGAAGCGACCGGTCCGGTTCGCCTGATCACCACCAACTTCGGTGGCGAGTTCTACGAGTTCGACGTGGCCATCCCGTTCGCCGTGCCGGAGGACGCCAGCTTCATCGACCCGCTCGAGCAGGCTGCCGAGCGCGCTGCTGCGCATGCGGAAGCTGTCGCCAAGGCCGAGGAAGCGGGCGAGCCAGCACCGCAGCCGCTGGCCGAGCCGGAGCCGACCGCGCTGCCGCTGGTCTCCGGCCTGCAGCTGCCTGAGAACGTCTCGCAGGGTGTCAGCTACGGCGGCAAGGTGGTCACCACGACCTACCAAGGCCATCCGGCTGCGCTGCCCCTGCTGCGCGATCAGCTGCGTGCCTACGCGGCAACCCACGGTGAGCAGGTGCACGACCGCGCCTTTGAGGAATACCTCACCGACATCACCTCCACCTCGGCAGAAGACGCCGAGTTCAAGATCTACTGGCCGGTCCGCTAGGCGGTTCCCGGCTCCGGACTCTGGCCCGCCTTGTGCGGGCCAGTTTTTTTGTGCCAACGACGTGGTGGCGGGGAACTTTTCCGCTGCCGCGCGGTATAGGCCATTGCGCCGCCGTGGGGGCGGCGCAGACCCAAGACGACGTCCGGCCCCGAGCGGGGCCCACGGAAGGCATTGCCCAGGATGAGGGAAATGATCGAGACGCAAAGCTTGTGCAAACGTTATGGGGACTTCACCGCGGTCGACGCCATCAGTTTCAGCGTGGCGCCCGGCGAAGTGCTCGGCTTCCTCGGCCCGAACGGCGCCGGCAAGTCGACCAGCATGAAGATGATCGCCGGCTTCCTGGCGCCCACTTCGGGCACCGCGACGGTCTGCGGTTTCGATATCCAGACCCAGCCTTTGCAGGCCAAGCGCCTGCTCGGCTACCTGCCCGAAGGCGCGCCCAGCTATGGCGAGATGAGCCCGAGGGAGTTCCTCGATTTCATCGGTGAGGTGCGCGGCATGGACAGCGCGCGGCGGCGCAAGCGGATCGACGACGTGGTCGGCCGCCTGCAGCTGGAGTCGGTGCTGGAACAGCCGATCGACACCCTGTCCAAGGGCTTCAAGCGGCGCGTGGGGCTGGCCCAGGCGATCCTGCATGATCCCCAGGTGCTGATCCTCGACGAGCCGACCGACGGCCTCGATCCGAACCAGAAGCACGAGGTCCGCGACCTTATCCGCTCCATGTCGCGGGACAAGATCATCATCATCTCCACGCATATTCTCGAAGAGGTACATGCGGTCTGTACCCGGGCGGTGATCATTGCCCGCGGCAAGCTGCTGGCCGACGCAACGCCGGCCGAGCTGGAAGCCCGCTCGCGCTACCACGGCGCGATCTCGTTGACCTGCGACAACCCGGCGATGCTGCGCGAGGGCCTGCAGCGACTGGCCGGGGTGGCCGCGGTGGAGATCAACGCCCAGGACGGCCGGATGACCGTGTTCCCGCGGCCTGGCGCGGTCCTGTTCGACAGCGTCAGCGACTTCCTGCGCGCCCAGAAGGCGGCGTTCTCCGAGCTGCAGTGGGAGCAGGGCAGGCTCGACGAGGTGTTCCGCCAGATCACCACCGGCAACTCGGCCCAGCGGGCCGCCGCGGAAGGAGCGCGCGCATGAATCCGACCCTTGCCATCTTCCGTCGTGAGCTGCGCGCCTACTTCGCAACGCCGCTGGCCTATGTCTTCATCGTCATCTTCCTGATGCTGGCCGGCGCGCTGACCTTCTATCTGGGTGGCCTGTACGAGCGCGGCCAGGCCGACCTGCAGCCGTTCTTCAACTTCCACCCCTGGCTGTACCTGTTCCTGATCCCGGCGGTGTCGATGCGCCTGTGGAGCGAGGAGCGCAAGGGCGGCACCATCGAGTTGCTGCTGACCCTGCCGGTGACCATGTGGCAGGCGGTGCTCGGCAAGTTCCTCGCTGCCTGGGCGTTCATTGGACTGGCCCTGGTGCTGACCTTCCCGATCTGGATCACGGTCAACTACCTTGGCTCGCCGGACAACGGGGTGATCTTCGCCAGCTATGTCGGCAGCCTGCTGATGGCCGGTGCCTTTCTCGCCGTCGGCGCCTGCCTGTCGGCCTCCAGCCGCAACCAGGTGATCGCCTTCATCCTCACCGTGGTGGTCTGCTTCTTGATGCTGCTGGCCGGCTTTCCCCTGGTGCTGGATGCGATCGGCGCGCTGTTCCCGCAGCTGGTCGTCGACGCCGTTGCCCAGCTCAGCTTCCTGACCCACTTCGCGGCCATCGCCAAGGGCGTCATCGACCTCCGCGACGTGGTGTTCTTCCTGCTCACCATCGGCTTCTGGCTGTACGCCTGCGCGGTGGTGATCGACCTCAAGAAAGCCGACTGACCGAAGAGAGCACGCCGACATGAATGGATTGAATCGACGTACCCTCACCGGCACCACCCTGGTGGTGCTTGGCCTGCTGTTCATCGCCGCCGTGGTGCTCAGCGCCGCGCTGCTTCGCGGTGCCCGCCTCGACCTGACCGAGAACCGCCTGTACACCCTGTCCGACGGTACCCGGGCAATCGTCCAGCGGCTCGATGAGCCGGTCCAGCTGACCTTCTATTTTTCCGAGCACGCAACCGGTGATATCCCGCAGCTGCGCACCTATGCCAACCGGGTGCGCGAACTGCTGGAAGAGATCGCTGCGGCGTCCAAGGGCAAGGTCCGGCTGGAGGTGATCGACCCACAGCCGTTCTCCGAGGAAGAGGACCGGGCGACCGCCTTTGGCCTGCAGGCGGTGCCGCTGGGGCAGGGCGCCGGCTCGCTGTTCTTCGGCCTTGCCGGAAGCAACAGCACCGACGGTCAGATGGCCATCCCGTTCTTCCAGCCGGACAAGGAAGCCTTCCTCGAATACGACATCGCCAAGCTGATCAGCGGCCTGTCGGGCGAGGACAAGCCGGTGGTCGGGGTGATCAGCACGCTTGACATCGGACCGGGCTTCGACCCCGCTGCGCGCCAGGTCACCGACGGCGTGGTCGCCTACACCGAGATGCGCAACCTGTTCGATGTGCAGCGTCTTGAGCCGAACGTCACCAGCATCGGCGAGGAAGTGCAGATGCTGATGCTGGTGCATCCAAAGGGCCTCGGTGCCGACACCCTGTATGCCATCGACCAGTTCGTGCTGCGCGGTGGGCGCCTGCTGGTGTTCGTCGACCCGCACGCGGAAATGGAGCAGGCCGGGCAGGGCGTCGATCCGACCCAGGCCATGTTCGAGACCAAGTCTTCCGACCTCAAGGAGCTGTTCGCCGCTTGGGGTGTCCGCTATGACCCCGAACAGACGGTTCTTGATGCCCAGGTCGCGCTGCAGATCCAGACCCAGCCCGACCGCCCGCCGACCCGCCATCTCGGCATCCTGGGTCTGGGCAAGGAGCAGCTCAATCAGGACGACGTGATCTCCGCCGAGCTGGGCACGCTCAACCTGTCCTCGGTGGGCCATTTCGTGCCGGCGGAAGGCGCCGCCACGACCCTCGAAGCGCTGGTCCAGAGTTCCGGCAGCGCCATGGTCGTCGGCACCGAGCGGGTGCGCTTCCTGCCAGATCCCGAGCAGCTGTTCACCGACTTCAGCCCGAGCGGCGATCGTTACGTACTCGCGGCGCGGCTCAGTGGTCCGCTGAAGACCGCTTTCCCGGAGCGTAGTGGCGAAGGCCATCTGGCTGAAAGCGCGCAGGACGCCAACATCGTCCTGGTCGCCGACACCGACCTGCTGGCCGACCGGATGTGGGTGCAGGTGCAGCAGTTCTTCGGCCAGAAGGTGATGAACGCCTTCGCCAACAATGGCGACTTCGTGATCAATGCGGTCGACAACCTGGTCGGCTCCACCGATCTGATCAAGGTGCGCACGCGGCCCAGTTCGTCGCGTCCATTCACCACGGTCGAAGCGCTCAAGCGCCAGGCCGATGACCGCTTCCGTGCCAAGGAGCAGGAGCTGCAAGCCCAGCTGGCCGATACCGAGCAGCGCCTGACCGCCCTGCAGAGCGATCGCGATGACCAGGGCTCGACCCTGCTCACCGACGAGCAGAGCGCCGAGCTGCAGCGCTTCCAGGAAGAGAAGCTGCGTATCCGCAAGGAACTGCGCCAGGTTCGTCGACAGCTGGACGCCGATATCCAGTCGCTTGGCGCGCGGCTGAAGTTCATCAACATCGTGGGCGTGCCGCTGCTGGTCACCCTGGTGGCCGTCGGCTTTGCCTTCTGGCGCGCCCGCCGCCGGAAGGAGGCCAAGGCATGAATGCACGCAAGACCCTGATCCTTGCCTTGCTCGCGGCGGTCCTGGTGGCCATCGCGCTGGGCTATTCCGCCTCGCGCCGGCCGAGCCAGGAGGCTGCACTGCAGTCGCCGGCTCTGCCGGGCCTTGCCGAGCGTCTGGCAAGCGTCGACAAGGTCACCGTGACCGGCCCCGGCGACAGCGTGATCGCGACCCTTGTGCAGACCGCCGACGGCTGGCAGCTGACCGAGCGCGCGCATCCCGCCGATGCCGGTCAGCTGCGCACCCTGTTGCTCGGCATTGCCGAAGCCAAACGGGTCGAGGCCAAGACCGCCAAGCCCGATCTCTATGATCGACTCGGCGTCGAGGATGTCAGCGGCGAACAGGCGCAGGGCGCCCAGCTGACCATCGAAGGCGGCGGCGAGCCGCTGGCTCTGATCATCGGGCAGAACGTCGCCCGCGGCACCGGCACCTATGTGCGTGTGCCGGGCGAGGCGCAGAGCTGGCAGGTCGATCGCAACCTCGCGGTGGAGAAGACCACCTCCAACTGGCTCGACAAGGCGCTGCTGGATATCCAGCCGGATCGTATCGAGAAGCTCAGCATCCGCCATGGCGATGACCTGGTGCAGATCCGCGCCAGTGAAGAGGCGTCCGGCGATTTCGTGATCAGCAACCTGCCCAAGGGGCGCGAGGCGCAGAGTGAGTTCGTCGCCGATGCCAGCGTCGGCTTCGTGCAAGGTTTGCGGCTTGAGGACGTCGCCAGTGTCGAGGATCGGCCGGCGCCTGAGGATGCGCGAAACGCCCTGTTCAGCACCGTGGACGGTATCGATCTGTCGGTGCGCAGCTGGACGGTCGACGGCAAGCCCTGGGCGCAGCTTTCGGCCAGCCTGGACACTGCGCGGGCGAGCGCCGCCATCGAGGCCGAGCAGGCGCGCGAGGCCGCCGAGTGGCAGGCCAAGCAGGCAGCTCTGGACGCCGAGTCGACGGCATCTGCGGAAACCGGTGATCCCTTGGCGCCAGAGGACAAGGCGCCGCAATCGGCTGCCGAGATCGCCCCTGAAGCGCCGCTGGCGGTGCGCGATCCCGATGCCCACCGCGCCGAGCGACTGGCCGCGCTCGGCGAGGAAGTCGCCCGGCTGCAGGCGCGCTTGGAGGGCCGCAGCTTCCTGCTGCCCAGCTTCAAGGCCGGCAACCTCAATCGCGAGCTTGAGGCCTACCTCAAGCCCCGGGACTAGCCGGTTGACCCGGCCCGCTGCCGCGACACCGACGGAGCCTCTCCGCGGTCGCGCGGCGGCGGCGCTGGCCGCGCTGCTCGCCGCGCTTTCGATCGGTCTGGGTGCCTATGCTGCACACGCAGGTAGCGGCCGTGACGCAGAGCGGCTGGCGCTGGCCGCCCTATACCTGATGTTCCACTCGCTGGCCGTGCTCGGCCTGCTCGGACGGCGTGGCGGCCTGCTGGCGATCTGCCGCTGGGGCTTGCTTGCGGGAAGCCTGTTGTTCTGTGGCAGCCTGGTTGGCGCGGCGCTTGCCGGCTGGCCAAGCACCCTGGCTCCGCTCGGCGGAATTACCCTGATTCTCTCCTGGCTGCTGCTCGGCATTGCCCTGCTGCGTGGAGAAGGGCGCCAGGCATGAGCGGTGAGCGCGGCTTCGACGTCGCCCGCGCAGCTCGATCCCTGCGTCGCGCCGATCCTGAACTGGGGCGCTGGATGCGCCGCATTGGGCGCATCGATGCCGACCCGCGCTGGACGCAGCGCTTCGATCTGGTCGACGTGCTGACCCGGGCCATTCTTTACCAGCAGCTCAGCGGCAAGGCTGCGGCGACCATCGTCGGCCGGGTCGAGCAGGCAGCGGGCAGTCGACGGCTGAGCGCTGCCGGACTGTCGCGGCTGGACGACGCCACCCTGCGCGGCTGCGGGGTCTCGGCCAACAAGCTGCTCGCCCTGCGCGACCTCTGCGCCCAGGCCCGCGCACGACGGCTGCCGGGTCCCAAGGCGCTCGCCGTGCTGGATGACGAATCCATCATCGAGTCGATCAGCGCGGTGCGCGGCATCGGCCGCTGGACGGTGGAGATGCTGCTGATCTTCCGCCTCGGTCGCCCGGATGTTTTCCCGCACGACGACCTCGGCATCCGCAAGGGCGTGCAGCGACTGCGCGGTCTGCAGGCGATGCCGACGCCCAGCCAGGCGGCCGCGCTCGCGCAAGCCTGGGCGCCGTGGCGTTCATGGGCCAGTCTGTACCTGTGGCGAATAGCGGATAGTCCCTAGCCACTGCGTGGCTAGGGCAAACCAGAGCGCGAGGCGGACGTTCGCAGGGCACGCCGGTGAGCTGTTGTGGGAGCGGATCGTATCCGCGACCGCAGCGCGACAGGCTTGCCACTGACTGCGGCCAGATCGAGGCCCCGCGGTCGCGGATACGATC
>CAYGMG010000070.1:0-18426 GCA_964350895.1 uncultured Lysobacter sp. | reverse complement strand
TGCGGTTAGATCGAGACGTCGCGGTCGCGGATACGATCCGCTCCCACAACAGCTCCCCGGATTGCCCTGCGAACGGCAGCATTGCGCCCAGACTTAGCAATCGGTAACGCTCACTGCTGGCCGAAAGCCGCCGGTCAGCCGCCCATTTCGGAACCGCCGAAGAAGTTCTCCTTTGCTGGGCTCGGTCCCTCAGCGGGGGGGCGCCGTCCCCTAGCGGATGACTTCGCCGGTTGCCATCGAAGCAAGCAGGGCAGCAGAAACGGAGGTCCGGCTCGGACCGGCACGGCTCCTGCCACCACTGATCTGGCTTCGACTGGGGGGCGGAGCCATAGCCGGAGAGGGGCACCGGCTAGCGGGCGGCCAAACGATGCTACCCAACGCCGGCCAAACTATGGTCGCACCCACAAGAGCACCACCGATCGCCGCGGCATGATGCGCGGGGCTGGCCGGTCGCGATGGGTGCAGAAGGCCGGTGCTTCCGCTCGATTCCTCGAGGTTCACGAATAGCGCTGCGCGGCGGACGTAGCGCCTGCGCCGGCTTTGCGACGCTGGCCCATCGGGGCTGGGCTGGCCGGGTCGCCGCAGGCCGCAGCAAGGATGCGCGCGCGCTCCTCGCGCTAGTGTCCTGTCCCGGAAGTAAACCGCAGAATTCGCTCGGTCTGCGCCGCCGATGCCGCGTAGCTCGTCGTCACCATAGCGCTGCTATGCCGCCTTCTCGCGCCTTGCCTCGACGACGCATCCGCGTCGCGACTTCAACAACATGCTTCCGGGACAGGACACTAGCCTTGTCGCGATGGTTTCGCAGGTGTGCGGCGAGGCAGCGCGGTCAGTTGCATGCCGCGTCGTTGAGCACTCGGCCTTGCGATGCAGCGCGCCGGCCCCGGGGCGCTCGTGTCCTGTCTGGCATACTCGGGAGACGGGGCGCGCGAGGCGCCGGAATCCATCTCCGGCTTCGCGGGTCGGATGACCGACCGACAGGGGACAAGTTCCATGAATCAGATTCGCGCTGCCATCGCAGCGTTGGCTTTCATTCTTGCCGGCGCCACGCCGTCGGTGGCGGCCCAGGGCGTGTCCTTCGAGCACCGGGTCTACCTCGATCTCGATAGCAACGCGGCCACGGGATGCAGCGTCACTACCCCCGCGGGCACGGTGACCGGCGCCGAGGTGCGATTGACCGCCTCGGTCGGCGGGCAGCCGCCCCAGGTGGCCACGGTCACCCGCGAGGACTGCGCTGGGATGGGGTTCTCCACGCCCCAGGCGCAGTCTGCCGGCTATCCGGTAGGCCTGAACGTCGGCCTGGGCGGCAGCGACGTGGTCGAGTTCTCCACCCCGCTGGCGGGGCTCGGCAATGGCGGACCTGCCAGGCTCAGCTTCGTGTCGAGCAGCGCTGCCGGCGCCGACCTGGTCGCCGCGGGCAGCTTCGTGCTGCCGGGCCTCGGGGCAAACCCACCTGCGGTGATTCCGAGCGCAGGCCTGCTGGCCCTGCTGCTGCTGGCGGGCGTGCTCGTCCTGGTGGTCCGTCGCCATCCTGCCCTGGGCTCATCGCTGGCCCTGCTGTTGCTCGTGGGTACCGGTGTCGGCGTGGTCTGGGCGGCCAATTTCATCAGCGACGGCCAGGTCGGTGACTGGGTAGGCGTGCCGGTGCTGGCCACCGATCCGGGCAACGATTCGAGCAGCGCCGAGAATCCGGTCGAGGTGGTCGCCGTCTTCGCCGCCACCGAGGCGGGGCGACTGTTCGTCCGTGTCGACATCAGCGATGCCGAGCCGCCGGCCAACCTTGCGCCAGTGGCCAGCGACGCCACCTTCAGCCTCGCCGAGAACAGTGCCAATGCCAGCGCGGTCGGTCAGGTGATGGCCACCGATCCGGACGCCGGCCAGACCCTGTCCCACGCGATCAGCGCCGGTAACAGCGGGGGCGCCTTTGCCATCGACACCTCCGGCAATCTCAGCGTGGCAAACAGCGCGGCGCTGGATTTCGAGACCCTGCCCGTCTTCGTCCTGACCGTGACGGTCACCGATGACGGCGTGCCGGCGCTCAGCGACAGCGCGAGCATCACGATCAACCTGAGCGATGTGAACGAAGCGCCGGTGGCCAGCGATGCGAGTTTTGCGCTGGACGAGAACAGCGCCAACGCCAGCGTGGTCGGCAGCGTCACCGCCAGTGACCCGGACACGACGGCGCCCGCCAACACCCTCGCGTTTGCGATCACCGCCGGCAATGCGGGCAACACGTTCGCCATCGACGCGAACAGCGGACAGATCACCGTCGCCGACGGCACCCAGCTGGACTTCGAGACAACGCCGAGCCGTGTACTGACGGTCACCGTCAGCGATGGCGGTGCACTCAGCGACAGCGCGGCGGTCACCATCAGCCTGCGCGACGTCAATGAGGCACCGGAGTTCTCCGACGTGGCGCGCAACGTGGCCGAGAACAGCCCCGCGGGCACCCTGGTCGGCGCGCCTCTGGCTGCGCTGGACCCGGACACCACGGCGCCCAACAACACCTTGAGCTACGCCATTACCGCCGGCAATACCGGCAATGCGTTCCAGATCAGCAGCGGCGGTCAACTCAGCGTGCAGACCGCAGCGGCGGTCAGCGTGGCCAACTCGCCCTTCGCCCTGACGGTCAGCGTCACCGACGGCGGCGGGCTGAGCGACAGCGCCACGGTCACCGTCAGCGTGGCCGACCTCAATGACGCGCCGAGCTTCACCCGCGGTGCAGACCAGTCGGTGCTCGAGGATGCGGGCGCGCAGACGGTGAGCGGCTGGGCGACCGCCATCGACGACGGCGATCCGGCCGTGGTCCAGACGCTGGCCTTCAGCATCACCAGCAACAGCAATCCGGGACTGTTCGCCTCCGCCCCGGCGGTATCCCCGACCGGAACGCTCAGCTATGCGCCGTCCGCCGATGCCAATGGCAGCGCGACCATCACTCTGGTCCTGATGGACGATGGCGGCACTGCGGGCGGCGGCGTCGACACCAGTCCGCCGCAGAGCTTCCTGATCACCGTGGGTGCGGTCAATGACCGCCCGAGCTTCACCGTGGGCGCTGACCAGACCGTGCTCGAGAACGCCGGTCCGCAAACCGTCAGTGCCTGGGCCACGGCTCTCAGCGCGGGGCCCGCGGACGAGTCGGGACAGTCCCTGCAGTTCAATATCGTGGGCAACAGCAACCCCGGCCTGTTCAGCGCCGGTCCCGCGGTGAGCCCGGGAGGCGACCTGAGCTTCACTCCGGCCGCCAACGTCAGTGGCAGCGCGACCATCACGCTGGCCCTGCAGGATAACGGTGGCACTGCCAACGGCGGCCTCGACACCAGTGCCACGCAGACCTTCATGATCAGCGTGACCGACGTCAATGCCGCGCCGAGCTTCGCCGTCGGCGCCAACCAGACGGTCAACGAGGATGCCGGCGCGCAAACCGTGTCCGGTTGGGCCACGGCCATCGACGACGGCGATCCGGGCGTCACCCAGGCGCTCACCTTCAACATCACCGGCAACACCAGTCCGGGCCTCTTCGCCGCGGGTCCTGCGGTGTCGGCAGCCGGTGTGCTGACCTACACGCCGACTGCCAATGCCAGCGGCAGCGCGACCATCAGCCTGACCCTCATGGACGATGGCGGGACCGCCAACGGCGGCGTCGACACCAGTGGGGCGCAGTCGTTCACGATCATCGTGACGCCGGTCAACGACGCGCCGACGGCGACCGCCAAGTCGCACACGACGCATTCGGCGATCGAGCTGGAGATCATCGCCGCCAGTCATACCGGCGAGCTTCTGGAGGGCGCGGCCGATGTCGATGACCCGACCGGCGAGCTGACCGCCGTGCTGGTGGCCGGCAGCGAGCTTCCCTCCGGCGCGGTGGTCACCATCACCAATGCCAGCGACGGCAGCTTCCGCTATGACCCGCCCGGTGGCTACAGCGGCCCCGGCAGCTTCCAGTTCCGCATCTGCGACGACGGCGTGCCGGTGGCGCCCCAGCAGTGCAGCGCGGCGACCACGGTGTCGTTCACCATCACCGGGCCGGAGCTGTGGTTCGTCGATGACAGCGCCGCAGCGGGCGGCGATGGCGGTCTCAACGATCCGTTCGACTCACTGGCCGATCTGCCAGCGGGGCGCGGCACCGGTGATCGCATCTATGTGTTCAGTGGCAGCTACGCGAGCGCGCTGTCGCTCAATGCGGATGAGCACCTGATCGGGCAGGGTCATTCGGGCAGCTCATCCGCCCTGCTGGGCGTGGTGGCGGTCAGCAATGGCGTCCTCGACGCGACACCCGTGGCGGGCATCGCGCCCGCCCTCGGCAACAGCCTGACGCTGGGCGGCAACAATGCGCTGGTGCGCGGGGTGGCCATCGATTCCGGTGCCAATACCGGGCTCGTTGCGGGCATGGTCAGCAATGTCAGCGTCAGCGAGTCCAGCGTCAACGCTGCCAGCGGCACCGCCGTCAGCTTCAGCGGCACCTCGGGCAACGTGGCACTCAGCTCGACCAGTTCGGGTGGTGGGGCCAACGGCATCGCGCTGAACAACGTCAGCGGCAGCTTCACCTTCGGCAACGGCGCGCTTGGCGGGCATAGCGGGGTCAGCTTCCTTGGCACCGGCTCGCTCGGCACAACCGGCTACCAGGGCAGCATCAGCAAGACCAGCGGCGGCAACCTGATCGAGCTCAGCGGTGCCGGTGCCGGCGATGTCACGCTCTCGGGCAACCTCAGCTGCACTGGCGCCTGCAGCGGTATCGACGTGCTCAACCGCAATGCCGGCACGATCTCTTTTTCCGGCGCATCCAAGGTGCTCAACACCGGCACCAACAGCGCGGTCAACCTGACCGGCAACGCGGGCGCGTCCATCGTCTTCAGCGCTGGCGGGTTGGACATCGACACCAGCAGCGGCATCGGCTTCAATGCCAGCGGCGGCGGCACTCTTGTTGTCAGCGGCAGCGGCAACAGCATCGCCAGCACGGCTGCCACCGCTGCAAGTATCGTCAACACCGTGATCGGGGGCTCCGGAGCCACCTTCCAGAGCGTCTCGGCCAGCGGCGCGGCGCTGGGCATCCGGCTCGACAACGCGGGCAATGGTGGGTTCACGGTCACCGGCCTGGGCAGCACCGATGGCAGCGGCGGCACGATCGCCAACATCAGCCAGCGCGGCGTGTCGGTCATCTCGACCGATGCCCTCAGCCTGTCCAACATGGCCTTCAGCAGCGCCAGCACGACCAATGGCGGGGGAAGCTGCGACGCCGCCGGCAACAACGCCGGCTGCCATGCGGCCATCCATCTGGACAACGTTGCGGTCGCGGTCCTCGACAACGTGGACATCACCGGGACCACGGCGCAGTACGCCATCAACGGCCGCCGCGTGGCCGGCTTTGCCCTGCGCAACAGCAGCGCCACCAACTGCGGCGACGCAGTGAACGAAGGCTGCCTGCGTTTGGTCGATGCCAGCGGTACCTCGGATATCACCAACAGCACCCTGAGCTTTGCCGCAGATCGGGTCGCGCAGATCGAGAACAGCAGCGGCACCCTGGCGCTCAGCGTCGTCGGCAGCACGTTCAGCGATACCCAGCCTTCGCTCTTCGGCGCGGACGGGTTGGAGCTGCTGATGCGAGGTACTGCCAATGCGACCGTCGACGTGGTCAACAGCCTCTTTGCCAGGAACCGGACCAACGGACTGCAGATGCTGGTCGAGGACATGGCGGTGAGCGTGATCGACATCACTGGCAGCCGTTTCGATCGCGGCACCGGCATCGGCACCGGCATCGACCTCAGCGCGGGCGGCAGCGCCCAGCTGACCTACAACGTCATCGGCAACCCGCTGATCAGCGCCAATGGCGGCAATGCGTTCAACGCGTTCGCCCAAGGCAACTCGGTGGTCCGCGGTCGGGTCAACAACAACCCCGATATCCAGGCGGGCGGTGCCGGCTCGTTCGGCACCGGCGTGCGATTGAACGCCAACGAGAACGCCGACATGGTCGTGGAAGTGTCGGCCAACACGATCTCCAGTATCGGCTTCGATATCGGCGTCGATGCCGTGGCCCGGGGTCTGCTGGGCGCCAGCTGCGGCACCGGCTGCACGGCCGGCCGGCTGGACGTTGTCATCAGCAGCAACGCCATCTCCCTCGACCCCAGCAACAGTCTGTATGGAGTCCGCAGCCAGGCCCAGGATTCCAACACGACCTGTGCCAGCGTCGTCAGCAATGCGGTGACCAACCTAGGTTCTACCGACGCCTATCGCGCGCGTACCAGTAATGCGAATTCGAGCCTGCTGCTGCAGGGTTTCAGCACCGATGCTGTCGGCACCTGGAACGGCAACGGCAACACCCCGATGAGCTCGGTCAGCAGTTTTCACAACGGCACGCTGGCCGGCGCGACTTGCCGGGTCGTTTCCCATCCGCTGCCCTGAGCCCCGTTCGAGGAGAGACCCATGTCCGAGCCCTTCCTGGCCGAGGTGCGCATCGTCGGCTTCAACTTCCCCCCGCGCGGCTGGGCGTTCTGCGACGGGCAGATCCTGCCGATCAATCAGAACCAGGCCTTGTTCTCCCTGCTCGGCACCACCTACGGCGGGAACGGTGAGACCTCGTTCGCCCTGCCTGACCTGCGCGGGCGTACGCCTCTTCATGTGGGAGCGGGCCATGCGCAGGGACAGAAGTCCGGCGAAGAGAACCACACCCTGAGCGCGGCTGAAATGCCGCAGCATCAGCACGTGATGCAGGCATCGACCGGCAGTGCGCTCAATCCGACGCCGATTCCCGGCGCCGGCAAGTTGCTGGCTGACAGCGCGCCCAACGAGGTCTACCGCGCTCCCGGCGAGCTGGCGCCGACCAGCAGTGGGACCATCGCCGCGGTCGGCGGCGGCCAGGCGCACAACAACATGCAGCCCTACCTTGCCCTGAACTTCTGCATCGCCTTGCAGGGTCTGTTTCCTTCCCCGAACTGAGGAGCCAGCATGTCCGAACCCTTCGTCGGTGAGATCCGCATGTTTGCCGGCAACTTCGCGCCGGTGGGCTGGGCCTTCTGCGATGGTCAGCTGCTCGCGGTGTCGCAGAATGACGCCCTGTTCTCCCTGCTTGGCACGATCTACGGCGGTGATGGAGAAACCACTTTCGCCCTGCCGGACCTGCGTGGCCGTCTGCCGATCCATGCCGGTGCCGGTGCCGGGCCGGGTCTGAGTCCGCGAGCGCTGGGCAGCCGCGCCGGGCAGCAGAGTGAAACGCTGACCGTCAATCAGCTGCCCTCGCACACGCATGCCCTGCAGGCATCCACCGGCCTTGCCGATTCGCCGAGCCCGGGCGCCCGTGTGCTGGCGACCTCGACCAGCATCGACGTGTACATCGACGAGGCGCCCGGGACCCCGCTCAACGCCCAGGCCGTTACCTCGGTCGGTGGCTCGCAAAGCCACAGCAACCTGATGCCCTACCTGTGCGTGAATTTCATCATCGCGCTGTTCGGCATCTACCCATCGCCCAGCTGAGGAGCCAGGCATGTCCGAACCCTTCGTTGCCGAGATCCGCATCTTCGCCGGCAATTTCGCCCCAAGCGGCTGGGCCTTCTGCAACGGCCAGCTGCTGCCGATCTCGCAGAACACGGCGCTGTTTTCCCTGATCGGCACCATTTATGGCGGTGACGGTGAGTCGACGACGGCACTGCCCAACCTGCAGGGCCGCGCCCCGATGCACCCGGGTGTAGGGCCCGGGCTGAGCGCGCGTCAGCTCGGTGAGCGAGGCGGCACCGAGCTGGTGGCCCTGTCCGCCAACCAGATGCCGAATCACGGCCATTCCTTGCTCGCCAGCTCCAGCCCGGCGGAAAACCCGGGCGTCACGAATGCACTGGGCACCACCGCCCACAGCCTTTCGCGGACGGTGGGCGGGAGCATCTATGCGGACCCATCGAACCTGGCCGAGATGACGGAACTGCCGAATGCCGGCGGCGGCCAGGCCCACAACAACATGCAGCCCTATCTGGCGATGAACTTCATCATTGCCCTGGTCGGTCTGTATCCGAGCCCGGGCTGATCATGCACAGAAGACGCTTCATCGAATCCGCACTGCTGGGTGCGCTGGCGGTCTACGGCGACGCAGCAGCGGTGTCTGCCACACCGGTTCGGCGCGGCCCCGGACTCGGCGGCTTCCATGTCGGCCAGCGCTTCCGCAGCGCCTGCGGCAGGTCGCTCGATCTGGTCGAGGTCACCGCGCAGCCGGGGCCGTCGCGCAGCCATGCCTACCGCCTGCGTTTTGAGGGCGAGGCCTGCGCGGTACTGGATGAAGGCACCCACTGGCTGTATGGCCCGAGGGGCCAGACAGCGCTGTTTCTGCAGCCATCGAAGCGGGGTGTGGTGGCCTGGTTCAATCAGCTGGCCTGAGTGGGCGGCGCGCTGTCATCGGTTGCCGGGGCATTGGGCGACGCCCTGCCCGCGGGCTGGAGGCTGCGCGAGGAAACCGATGCGGATCTGCCCTTCCTTGGCGCGCTGTATGCCAGCACCCGGAAGGACGAGCTGGCCCCCGTGCCCTGGAGCGCTGAGCAGAAATCGGCCTTTCTTAGCCAGCAGTTTAATCTTCAGCGCCAGCACTACCGCAGCCATTGTGCCGATGCCGGATTCTGGCTGATCGAGTGCGGCCGGCAACCGCGCGGCCGGATCTATGTGCACAGCAGCGCTGCGGAGTTGCGCCTGATGGATATCGCCCTGATCGTGGACCAGCGCGGTCGGGGCATCGGCAGCGGACTGATCCGTGCGCTGCAGGCTACAGCGAAGGCGTCAGGAAAATTCATCGGCCTGCATGTGGAGCCGAACAATCCCGCGCTGCGGCTCTACCGCAGGCTGGGGTTCGCCGAAATCGAAGAGCGCGGCGTCTACCGCTACCTGCGGTGGCCCGCAGTGCTCGATGAGGCCGTCAGTTGAAGACGATTTCGTAGCCCGGGCCATCGGCCTGCATGCCGATCGGCACCATGAACAGGGCCAGTTCGCCCAGGGTGGGATGGCGCAGAGTGTAGACACCCTGGCTCAGCTGGGCGCCGTCTGGAGCGCTCAGCGTCGCCGAGAACGGCGCGACCTTGCGTGGCCCGCCGGCGTGAAGTGACCTGACCGCGCACAGACGCAGCTGCAGCGGCGCCGCGTCGTCACGGACAAGGCTGATCGATTCGTCGCCCAGGCGGGCGAAGGCTTCGGCGCTGATTTCGTTGATGCGTGTGCTCATGGGGCGAGACTAGCCGGACTCGCTCGGGCTTTCCATTCCGGCGGCGACCGCGGCAGGCAGATCGATCGCCGCGCGCTGACGCATCAGGCGGCGGGAAACTTGTCCAGCGTCGGCATCCAGCGGCCGCTGACCCGGTTGGCCAGCTTGGGGCCGGAGCGGTCGCGGGCCATCGCGGCGCCCTTGTGGGTGGCCTTGTGCGGCAGGCGCCACAGCTCGCTGGTCGAGTAGAACGAAAGCCCGCGCACAAACTCGGGAAAGCCCGACTTGCACTCTTCCGGAATCGGTTCGCGGTCCATGCCGCGGGTCGGGTGCAGGGGCGTCCACAGCCCGCTGCTGGCGTCGGCGGACAGGCAGAGGAAGTAGCTTTCGTTGCTGACCGGCTCGGGCTCGCTGCCGATGTGTTCCGCGCCGTACTTGAGCAGTTCGGCGGGATACAGCTGGAGTACGAGCCCGGGCTCGAAGACAAACGCCATGTGGTGATTCCTGGCTTTCGCGACGGAGCGTCGCCGGCCATGGTAACCGTTTGCCGACAGCGGGGCGCGCCGGATGGGCGTTTGCTTCAGTGCGCCTTGGCGGACACGCCTAGCAGCGCCCGTCCGCCCCGTTGCACCTGGCGGCGACCGCTTTGCTTGCCGCTGTACATGGCAGCGTCGGCGCGCTTGAGCAACTCGTCGGCGGTGTGCCCGTCGAGGGGCGCCAAGGCGTAGCCGATGGTGATGCCGACTTCGCATGACTGGCCATCGGCGTTGAATGGCGTATCGAACGCGTTCAGCAGCTTCTGTCCCAGAGTGACCGCGACGGCCTCGCCGGGCAGGCCGCGCGCCAGGATCACGAACTCGTCGCCGCCCAGCCTTGCCACCACGTCGTCGCCGCGCAGCTGGGCCGTCAGCCTCTGGCCCACGGCGACCAGCAGCGCATCGCCGACATCGTGTCCGAAGCGGTCATTGATCGGCTTGAAGCCGTCGAGGTCCAGCAGGTAGACCGCGAGGATGCGCTCGGGGCGCGCATCGCCCAGGGCGAGCGCCAGCTGTTCGTAGAGCCCGCGCCGGTTGAGCAGTCCGGTAAGGGTGTCGGTGTGCGCCAGCGCCCTCAGCGTGGCGCTCTCGATTCGGGCCCGGTCGGCGGTGCTGTGGATGCTCTGCACTCTCAGGCCGAGAACGACCATCCAGGCGCCCATCTCGACCATGGTTGAAAGCGGGTAGATGTGCTGGGTCAGGAAGCTGGGCTCAATCAGCCCCCTGAGGATGCCCGCTGTGGTCATCGCGCCGATCGCATAGACGCCCCATCCGAGCAGCACCCAGGCAGCGATGCGGTCGCCCCGTCGCACCCGGATGGCTGCCACGGGCAGGGCAGCCGTTGTCACCCCGATTCCGAGCACGGTGACCAGGGTCTGCGAGCCGCGGTAATCCAGCAGCCCGGTGAGCGCCAGCGCCAGGCCGATCAGGGCGGCTGCGGCGGCCAGGCGCATGAACAGATCGATCCCGCGGCTGATCTCGGCAATCGCCAGCGTGGTGCGGGTGAATCGCGCGCCGGCGGCAATCGCGACCATGATGCCCATGGGCGCGATGTTCATCGACAGCCGGGGCCAGTCCGGCCACAGGTACTGCGCGCCAAGGCCGAAATAGGAAAGCGCGAACACCGTGTTGCCGCTGAGCAGCAATGCGTACTCGAGGAACACCCGGTCACGCAGCACCACCCAATGGGCGAGGCTGTACATCAGCATGCACAGCGCCAGGCCCAGGGTGATGCCCTGGACCAGATGCACCTGCGATTCGTAGCGCGTGAAGTCCTGCGGCGTCCTCAGGGTGATCGGCAGAACCATCGAGCTCGTCGAACTGACCTGCAGCAGAAGTTCGGAGTCGCCGGGTGACAGCGCCAGCGGCGCGGCATGCGCACGGCTGGGCAGGGCGCGTTCGGCCCGGCGCAGCTGGGTTCCCATCCGCTGGTGCGACTGCACGCGGCCATCGCGCAGCAGGTACAGGTCGACCTGGTTGAGCAGTGGGTAGTCGACCTCCAGCACCCGCTGGAGGGTCTCCCCTTCCGGTACCCGCAGCGGAATGCGCAACCACACCGTACCCATGCGGCGGCCAAGATTGCTGGCCGTGCCTTCAGGCTTGACGAAACGCGGCCGCAAGGCGATCGCCTGTTCGAGGCTGAAATCGTTCTCTGCATCGAGCAGCACGCTCGTCGCCGGCCACAGGTCGACGGCTTCGCGCTCGTCGACCTGAATGGGCGCGCCGATGGCCCGGGATGCGATCAGGCACAGCACGAGGGCGAGCCCCAGACGCTGGGCGGATGCGGCAAGCAGGCTGCAGAGCGGGGTCATGGTCCTCCTGCGCGGGCGGCATGCTGCAGGCATTCGCCTTGCACCGGCCGCCGTGCCTTGCCCAGGGTCTTATGGCCAGCGCGCGGTGGCATGGCCGCAGTCTATCCTGATCGGCGGCTTGTGCCAGCCGTCCTCGGCCTTGTCACAGGTCGAAGGCCGCCGGCAGCAGGTCCCTGATCGCCCACTGCTGCTCCTGCCCGTCGGGTGCGAGGAAGCTCACCTGGGCATTGCCACCCAACTCCATGATCAGCTGGCGACAAGCGCCGCAGGGTGGGGCAGGGCGCAGCAGGCCTTCGGCATCGCGGGCCACAACCTTGACCTCCTCGATGCGCAGGGACGGCCCTTCGGCCAGCACGGCGGCGGCGATCGCGCCGCGCTCGGCGCAGCTGCCCAGTGGATAGGCCGCGCACTCCACGTTGCAGCCGGCGTAGGTGCGCCCGCTGGCGCTGCGCAGGGCCGCGCCGACGTGAAACCGCGAGTAGGGCGCGTGACTGTTGCGCAGCGCCGCCTCGGCCATCAGGGTCAGTTCGTCCATGATCGATCTCCTGGCGCAGTGCACCCAGTGCGCTCGGGCTTTGCCTGCCAGGAAAGACCGGCAGGCCCGGGGGCTGCCGGCCGCCTGCCGGTCTGGCAGCCCGCGCAAGCGGCATGTTCAGCGTACGTAGCTGGCACCATTGATGTCGAGGCAGCTGCCGGTGGCGCTGGGACAGGCGCCGCTGGCAAGAAAGGCGCAGGCAGCAGCGATCTCGGCCGTGCTGGCCATGCGGCCCAGCGGAATCTCCTGTGCCGCGCGTTCGCGGCCAGCGGCGTCCTGCGGGGCCATCCGGGTGTCCACCCAGCCGGGAGCGATGGCGTAGGCGAGGATGCCCTCGCGACCAAAGCCGCGCGCCAGGGTCTTGGTCAGGGCCAGCACGCCGCCCTTGCTCGCCGCGTAGGCAGCGTGGTCGGCATCGTCGCCGCGATGCCCGGCGCGGCTGGTGATCGCGATCAGGGCGCCGCCACCGCGCGGGCGGAAGGCGTTGACCGCCGCCCGGCTGATGTCGGCCACGGCCTGCAGGTTGACCTGCAGGGTGCGCTGCCAGGCGTCCGACCAGGCGTCGTCGTCGTCATGGATGCGGCTGTCGATGAAGATCCCGGCGTTGTTGATCACCACGTTCAAGCGTCCACCGGCCAGGGCATCGGCTCGTGCGAACAACTCGCTTCCCGCATGCGGTACAGCGAGATCGGCCTGCAGCACGCCTAGAGCCCGCGGGCCCAGTGCCTGCGCAAGCTGCTCGGCCCGCGTCCGGTCCTGGCCGGCATGCATGACCACCTCGGCGCCGCTGTGGACGAAGTAGCGGGCCACTTCGGCGCCGACGCCGTGGCTGGCGCCGGTGACCAGGGCGCATACCCCATCCAGCGACGTGATCACGCCGGACTCAGTGCTCGTGGCCATGGTCCTGGGTGGCGTCGTGCGAATGCGACGCGGCGCCAGCCGGGGCTGCACCGGTCTGCTTGCGCTTCACCCCGTGGTAGACCATCTCGACCCACGGCTCGATCTTCAGGAAACCGTTGCCCCACTGCGCGTCGAAGGCCGCCGTCGGCTTTGCCGTCTGGACTTCGGCCAGGGTCTTGCCCGCCGCCACCATCTCGTTCATCGATCCAGCCACCGTGGCCAGCATGTCCCGGTAGGCTTGCAGCTCAGCGCGGTTGGACAGTCCGCCGTGCCCTGGCACCACCTTGGTCTGCGCGTTGATCAGCCCAAGCATGCGGTCGACCGCGGCGACCATGCCGTCGATATGCCCGCCGCTGCCCCAGTCGATCACCGGGTAGAAGCCGTTGAAGTACAGATCGCCGGCGTGCAGCACGTTGGCCTCGGGCCACCAGACGAAGGCATCGCCATCGGTGTGAGCGGCGCTGACGTGGTGGGCCTCCATGCGCAGGCCATTGAGGTGCAGCTGCAGGTCAACACCGAAGGTGACTACCGGCAGGGCAACGCCGGGTGCCGGCTCGACCTGGCGGTTGAAAGCTTCCATCAGACCGCCCGCTTCCATGCGCGTACGCACCTTGTGGTGGGCGACGATGACCGCACCGGCCTTGCCGAGGTTCTCGTTGCCACCGGTGTGGTCGAAGTGCCAGTGGGTGTTGAGCACGAAGCGGATCGGCGCCGCCGAGACCTCACGGATCGATGCCTCGATCTTCGGGGTCAGCGGGGCGAACTGGTCGTCGACCAGGATCACCCCGTCATCGCCGATCGAGACGCCGATGTTGCCGCCCTGGCCTTGCAGCATGAACAGGCCGTGGCCCAGCTCGGTGCGCGTGATGTTGACCTCGGGCTGGTCCTGGGCGGCCAGCGGAACGGTCAGCAAGAGGCCAAGCGATGCGGCGATCAAACGTCGGGGAAGCGTCATGTATAGGGCCTTGCGATAAGTCAATAAGACACCGCTCCGAGCATGCGCGCGCGGAGAACAGTTCGACGTGAATCCGCGCTGGCGGGTCGCCGGAGCGCCCGCCAGCCGCGCTCAGGCGATCAGCTTCGGATTCGGACCGTACTCGTTGCTGCCCGGCTCGCCCTCGAGGACGAAGAA
The DNA here is from genome assembly GCA_964350895.1 of uncultured Lysobacter sp. GTDB lineage: Bacteria > Pseudomonadota > Gammaproteobacteria > Xanthomonadales > Xanthomonadaceae > Pseudomarimonas. The sequence continues at coordinate 4,352 of CAYGMG010000070.1, read as the reverse complement.
CACCAGCAGCACGATCAAGCCGATCAGCGGTACGAAGGCGATCAGCAGCCACCAGCCGCTGCGGCCGGTGTCGTGCAGGCGACGGATGCTGACGCCGATCGCCGGCAGCAGCACGGCCAGGCCGTAGATGGTGCCGAGGACGCCGGCGCCACCGTCGGTCACCATGCCGGTCGCATTGTCGACGAGCCCGAGTATCAGACTGACGATGATGTTGAACAGGACGAAAAACCAATATTCCTTGCGCCGCGCGCGCCCGCTGAATACGGCGTACTGCTTCAGAACGGCCAGATACCAGTTCATGTCGCACTCCCCTTGGTTGGACCCCGCGCCCATTCAGCCACGCTTGCCGCGGCGCCGCAACCGTGCGGTGCTTGGCGGTGCGGGCGCAGTCAGCGCGCTATGCTTCGATCGCTCGCGGCATGGGACCCGGGCCAGGGGAGCTGGAAAACAGGGGAAGCGTATGTTCTGGGGATCGCCATGGCCCGTTGCGGGTGCAAGGGCCAGCGGAAGTTTTCGCGTGGTCGGGATGCTAGTTGCCGGCATGCTGCTGACTGGCTGTGGGAGTGAAGAGGCGCCGCCCACGGCGACCGGCGACGCGGCCCCCGCGACGCCGGTCAGCGTGGCCAGCGAGTCGCCGACAGCTGCTGCAGCGCCTGCGCCAGAGCGCTCGGCCGCCGAGCTGCTTGAGGCCGCTAATGCGGCGCTGGCAGCCGACCGGCTGTTCCTGCCCGCCGGCGACAGCGCGCTGGAACTCTTCGTTGCCGCCAAGCAGGCAGCGCGCGACGAGGTGGCCGATCCCAACGCCAAGGAACGCCGCAACCGCCGCCTGATGGACAGCGTGGGCGACGGCGGCGTCGCCAACCAGGCGCTGGTGGCGATCAACGACCTGTTTCCCTACGGCCGGGTCTTCGTCGACCAGGCCATCCGCAATGGCGAGCTGGAGGATGCCGGCCGCGTGCTGGGTCTGCTTGAGCAGCTGCGCCCGGAGTCGGCCTCGCTGAGCAGCCTGCGCCAGCAGCTGCAGCGCAGCAGCGCGCGCGCCGAACGTCTTGCCGCGGCAGCGCCCAGCGTTGCCGCGCCCGCTGCGCCATCCACCCCGCCAGCGGCGCCGCTTGCCGCGCGTCCGGCGGCGCAGACTCCTGCCAGCAGCGCGTCGGCAGGCGCGCCTGTCGCTGCTGCGCCGCTGGCCCAACCGGCGGCGCCCGAAGCGCGACCGGCGCCCCCGGCTGTTCCGGCTGCCGCAGCTCCGGAACAGCCGATTGCGGCGGTCGCCGAGCCGCCGCAGGCGCCCGCCGCGCCCGCCGCGCCGGCCGCACAGCCGGAGCCGGCGGCGCCCGCGGTCGCCGCGCCAAGGCTGCTCAGCAGCAGCGCGCCGCGCTATCCCACCCGTGCGCTGCGCGCCAAGATCGAAGGCTGGGTATCCCTGCGCCTGCGCGTCGAAGCCGACGGCCGCGTCGACGAGGTCGAGGTCATTGCCTCCGAGCCGGAAGGCATTTTTGATCGCGAGGCGGTCAGCGCGGCCAAGCGCTGGCGATTCGAGGCCTCGGGGCAGAGCCACGCGGTCGACCGCCGGGTCGACTTCCGCCTCGAAGGCTGAGTCGCGACCCGTCGTCGGCGCGGTGCGCCCGGCGCTGCGGGCGGCCGCAGTCTGCGCCCGGCAGCGCGGGTTGCGCGCTCAGGCGGGGCAGTCGGAGCTGGCAAAGCCCGGACGTGCGCGCTTGCTTGCATACATCGCGCGATCGGCATGCTGCAGCAGGGCATCCGCATCCTCGCCGTGCTCGGGAAACAGGGCCAGGCCAATGCTCGCGGCGCAGGGCAGGGGCGGCTGCCCGGGCAGCTCATGGCTCAAGGCACGGCGGACAGTGTCGACCAGGCGATCCGCTGCGCAGGGCTCGCCGAGGTCCTCCATCAGCACCACGAATTCGTCGCCACCGATTCTCGCAACGGTATCGCTGGCGCGCAGTGCCAAGAGCAATCGCGCCGCCACGGCGCAGAGCACCGTGTCGCCAGCGGCGTGGCCGCCCTGATCATTGATCTGCTTGAAGCCATCGAGATCGATATAGAGCAGGGCGCAACGCCTGTCGGTGCGCTTGGCTCGGGCGATGGCCATGCCCAGTCGGTCGTGCAGCAGGCCGCGATTGGGCAGGCCGGTGAGCAGGTCGTGGTGCGCCATGCGCTGCAGGCTCTCTTGCAGGCGCTTGCGCTCGATCGCCGCGGCAACCTGATGGGAGACATAGCGCAGAAGTTCGAGGTCGGCGTCGTTGAAGCCGGGCTCGGCAGCGCTGCGCGAGAGCCAGAGACAGCCGATGGTCCCGCGTGGTCCGCCCAACGGCACGCATAGCCAGCTACCAGCGACCGTCTCCTGGACCGAGATGTCATGCCGGATTCCGTCGCCGTCGGCGCAGGCCTGCTCGCACAGCGCCCGCTCCAACTTCGCCTCGGCGTCGCTGCGTGCGTCGCCTGAGTCGAAAAGGTAGCGCAGCGGCTGACGGGACTCGTCGAACAGGGCAAGGGCCAGCCGGCTGGCCGGCAGCAGTCCCTCGATGATGGCGTGGATCAGGCCGATCAGCCCGGGCAGGTCACGCGCCTCGTGGACCGCCTCGGAGATCGCATCAACCGCCTGCTGGCTGCGCTCGCTGCGACGCTTGGCGCTGACGTCGCGGGCCACTGCGATGCGCAGCTGGTGCCGCTCTGACCAGCGCGCCGTCCACATGATTGGAATCCGGTGGCCGTCGCGATGCAGGTAGTGGTTCTCGAAATGCGCGACCGCCTCGCCGCCGAGCACCCGCGCCGCGGTGGCCAGAGTCCGCTCGCGGTCCTCCGGCGCTACCAGCTGGATCATCTCGCGGCCGACCAGCTCCTCGGGGCGGTAGCCGAACAGCCTCTCGACTGCTGCATTGACGTAGACGAAGCGGCCCTCACGATCGACCGCGCAGACCGCGTCGAGCAGCAGATCGAGGAATTCGCTCAGTTCCAGACGCTCGGACATGCAGGCCCAGCCGCACCGTAAAACGCTAATCTAACCCGGCTCGGTGAAAACCCGTAGACGTCCCACCACTTGCGGCGCGCGGGGTTGCGCCTACTGTCCGGCCAGGCTGAGTATCCGCAGCCCGTTGGCAGGCACCGCCAGCTGTCCGCCGAGCTGGCTCGCCTGCCCGGACAGCACATCGCTTGCGCGACGCGCGGCGGGAAGGGCCTGTGCGAAACGTGCCAGATCAAGCTGCACCGGTTCGGAGTTGCGGCTGAGCGCCACCAGCACGGTCTGCTGCGGGTGACGGCGGACATAGACGTAGACGCCATCCTGCGGCGCGAAGTGCAGCAGGCTGCCCTCATGCAGGGCCGGCGCGGTGCGGCGGAAGTTGGCAAGGCGACGCAGAAACTCCTGCGCTTCGCGCTGCTGCGCGCCAAGCCCCTTGCCGCTGAAGCCGCTTACCGAATCGCCGGCCCAGCCACCGGGGAAATCGCTGCGCAGCAGGCCGTCGTTGCGTTGCTTGGGGCTGGTCATCAGCAGTTCGCTGCCATAGAAGATCTGCGGGATGCGCCGGGTGGTCAGCACGAAGGCCATGGCCTGCTTCCAGCTGGCGAAGTCCTCATCGAGCAGTGAGAACAAACGCGAGGTGTCATGGTTGCCTTCGAACAACACCAGCTGTTCCGGCGCCGGGTAGATCACGTCGTTGGCCAGCATCTCGTAAAGACGGATCCACCCCCCATCGTGGCTCTCGGGCGTGCCCAGCGCATCGAGCAGGGCGTAGTGCAGGGGGAAGTCCATCATGCTCGGCGTATGCGATGCATGCTCAGCGCGTCCGCTGCCGGCCTGCCAGTGGCTGACGATCACCGGATTGCGGCTCCATTCCTCACCGACCATCGAGAAGCGCGGATACTCGGCGCGGATCCGCCGTCCCCATTCGCTGAGGAAGGCGGCATCGGCATACGGATAAGTGTCTTCGCGGATGCCTGACAGTCCGGCCTCCTCGATCCACCACAGGCTGTTCTGGATCAGGTAGGTGGCCAGCAGCGGCTGGCGCTGGTTGAGGTCGGGCATGGTCGCAACGAACCAGCCGTCGGCGAACTGCCGGCGATCGACCTCGGCGGCGTAGGGGTCCTGCACCGTGCTGCGCACATGGCTGGTCGGCGAGAAGCGGCCGCCGAAGTTGATCCAGTCGGCGGTCGGCGGGTCGGCCATCCACGGATGCTCGCTGCCGATGTGGTTGAGCACGATGTCCTGGATGACCCCGATGCCGCGTTCGGCCGCCGCCGCCACCATCCCGAGGTACTCGTCGTGACTGCCAAAGCGCGGGTCGATCCGGTACAGGTCGGTCGCCGCGTAGCCGTGGTAGCTGTAGGCCGGCATG
>CAYGMG010000069.1:0-18833 GCA_964350895.1 uncultured Lysobacter sp. | reverse complement strand
GGCAGGTCACCCAGCTTCACGACCAGCGAGATCGAGGCGACGGTGTCGGAGAAGTCTTCGCTGGTGCCGGCGCGATCATCGAAATCGATGCGGTGGCTCACCTCGGCGCGGGCACCGAAGCGGCCCCAGTCGGCCTGCAGGCCAAGACCGGCCTGGGCCAGCAGGTTGTTGTCCTTGCGATCGAACGGGCCGGTGTTGTCGATTGCGGCAACCTCGTCCTCGGCGCGCGAAACGCCGGCACCGAAGGAGACGTACGGCCACCAGGTGTCGCCTTCGTCACGCATGTGGTAGCGACCCACCAGCGAGGCGGAGTACATGCTCCAGTTCAGCTGGGCGTTGAGGTCTTCGGGGTTGGCGTAGAACAGCTGCGCGTCCCAGGACCACTTCGGGGAAATGAACTTGCCCACGCTCAGGTGGCCGGTGAAGTCGTCTTCAACGACGCGGCTGCCGTCGAACATGCCGTGGCCAAAGCCGGCGGTCACGTACCAACGGTCGTCAAAACTGTCCTGGGCGGCAACGCCCTGCGCCGCGCCCATCAGGCCGAGCAAGGCACCACAGAGAATTTTCTTCTTCATCGTCAACTCCAATGGAGGGTTCAACTTGGGGAACGGCAGGGACGCCGGACGCTGTGACTTCCGGCACAGTTATGCACCGCGACGGCAGGATACTACCGCGAAACGACGCTTTTGTTAACGCAAAACTAACTTGAGTCCCGCGCAGGCCGGCTCCTGAGCCCCATCCGCCTACGGTATCAGGACAGGCGCGCCGGCGGCGGCGCCTGCCGTTCGGCCCCCGCAGACTTCTGCTTCCTGCCGGGCAGGATGCGGGCTGCGCCCGGCAGATCCGGCCCGGCCTTGAGTGCTGCGCGGTTTCCGGGCACCGTAGTCGCTCCATACGCAGCCGTATCGCCATGACCTCCAGCGCCTTTCCGCACCTGCTCGCTCCACTCGATCTCGGATTCATCACCCTGCGCAACCGGGTACTGATGGGCTCGATGCATACCGGACTGGAGGACAAGGCCAGCGACTACCCCAAGCTCGCCGCCTATTTCGCCGAGCGCGCCCGCGGCGGCGTCGGCCTGATCGTCACCGGTGGCGTGGCGCCGAACATGGTCGGCTGGCTGAAACCGTTCTCCGGCAAACTGTCGATGCCCTGGGAGGTGCGCCGGCATACCCACGTCACCAAGGCCGTGCATGACGAGGGCGGTGCAATCTGCCTGCAGCTGCTGCATGCCGGGCGCTACGGCTATCACCCGCTGCAGGTGGCGCCTTCGGCGGTCAAGGCGCCGATCAATCCGTTCAAGCCGCGAGCGCTTTCTCCGCGCGGCATCGAGCGCCAGATCCGCGCCTTCGTGAAGTCGGCCCAGCTGGCCCGCGAGGCCGGCTACGACGGCGTCGAGATCATGGGTTCGGAGGGCTACCTGATCAACCAGTTCCTGGCCCCGCGGACCAACCATCGCGATGACGACTGGGGCGGCTCGCTGGCCAACCGGCAGCGCTTCGCGCTGGAAATCGTCCGCCGCACGCGCGCCGCGGTCGGCGCCGACTTCATCCTGATCTTCCGCCTGTCGATGCTCGAGCTGGTCGAGGGTGGTTCGAGCTGGGAGGACATCGTCGATACCGCGCAGAAGCTGGAGGCCGCCGGCGTCAGCATCCTCAATACCGGCATCGGCTGGCATGAGGCACGCGTGCCGACCATCGCCACCTCGGTGCCGCGCGCGGCGTTCAGCGCGGTCACCGGCAAGCTCAAACCGCATGTCGGAATCCCTCTGGTCGCGGTGAACCGGATCAACATGCCCGACGTTGCCGAGCAGGTGCTGGCCAGCGGCCAGGCGGACATGGTGTCGATGGCGCGGCCGCTGCTGGCCGACGCCGAGTGGGTAATCAAGGCGCAGCAGGGGCGGGTCGATGAGATCAACACCTGCATCGCCTGCAACCAGGCCTGCCTGGACCATGTGTTCGTCAACAAGAAGGCCAGCTGCCTGGTCAACCCGCGGGCCTGCGCCGAGACCGAACTGGTCTATCGCAAGACCGCTCAGCCCAAGCGCATTGCCGTGGTCGGCGCCGGCCCGGCGGGCCTTGCCGCGGCCACCGTCGCCGCCGACCGCGGTCACCAAGTGACCCTGTTCGACGCGGCAAAGGAGATCGGCGGCCAGTTCAATCTGGCCAAGAGGATCCCTGGCAAGGAGGAGTTCCACGAGACCCTGCGCTACTTCCGCCGCAAGCTTGAGCTGGGCGGCGTCGAACAGCGGCTCGGCGAGCGGATCGCCGCCGAGGCACTGGCCGGCTACGACGAAGTCATCCTGGCCACCGGGATCCGTCCGCGCCTGCCTTCGATTCCAGGCATCGAGCACTCCAAGGTCTGTTCCTACGTCGACGTGCTGACCGGCCGACGCGTGGTCGGCCAGCGTGTCGCCCTGATCGGGGCCGGCGGGATCGGCTTCGATGTCGCCGAGTTCCTCGCCCACGAGGGCGTGTCGCCGACCCTGCAGACCTCGCGCTGGATGGCTGAATGGGGCGTCGATCCGAGCTTCGAGGGCCCCGGCGGCCTGCGCGAGCCGCAGCCCGAGCATCCGGCTCGCGAGATCTGGCTGCTGCAGCGCAGCGCCGGCAAGCCCGGCGCCCGACTAGGCAAGACCACCGGCTGGATTCACCGCGCCGCGCTGAAGATGAAACAGGTGCGCATGCTTGGCGGGGTCAGCTATCTGAAGATCGATGATCAGGGCCTGCACATCGCCATCGGCGAGGAGCAGAAGCTGCTGGAGGTCGACGATATCGTGATCTGCGCCGGGCAGGAGCCATTGCGCGAGCTGCTCGATCCGCTGGCGGCCAGCGGCCGAATGGCGCATCTGATCGGTGGCGCTGACGTGGCTGCCGAACTCGACGCCAAGCGGGCGATTGCCCAAGGCAGCCGCCTGGCAGCGGAGCTTTAAGGCGCGTTCACGCTGGCCCGCCGGCTGCCGGGTCGGAATGGCGGTTGAATCAGAGCTTGCGCACTCGCAAGCCAGGCCCACGGGACAGCCGCCGACGGCGCCGGCAGGCCGTCGGCCCGGCCCCGGATCGCCGGGGACGCGCGTTCCCGGCCGCCAATAGCCCCCTGCCACGCCGCATCTTTCAGATGCGAATCAATTACTTGCATCCAATCTCCGAGCGTCACGAGCAGTTCTAGATCGACTGCTCTAGGCCGGCGCGGGTAGACTCCGCCGCAGTTGAGGTGAGCGCGATGCGCTGACGTTCACTCCCGGTTGTGGGGAAGGCCCCTACCTTCCCGCCGCCCACCAGGCAGGTCGCCGCTGAATCCGGCGCGACCGGCCCGCTCGTAACAGGCAGCAGGCATGGAGCCGCTGCCCCTGCGGCTGGCGCCGCGATGCCGGAAGGCCCGGCCCGCGCCAGGCGTACTCGACAACGCCATGTGGCAAGAGGTTCTGTTTCGCGGCCGGAGCGGCCGGATGCCGGTGTGCATCCACGGAACAGGACCCTGCGTCGCGCAACGGAGAAGGAGTCCGCAATGAAGTTGGCCTTGATGCTTTGGCTAGCCTCTGTATTGCCCCAGCCAGTGGCCGATCCACTGTGCCTGGCTACGACCGTCTACCTGGAGGCCCGCAACCAGTCGGAGCTTGGCCAGCAGGCGGTCGCCGAGGTTGCCTTGCGCCGGCTGGAAAGCGGCCGCTGGGGCGACAGCGTATGCGCGGTGGTGAATGCACCCAAGCAGTTCGCCCCGACCCTGGTCTCACCGCAGTTCCGCTTCAAGAACCTGAAAGCCTGGAACACCGCGGTGTCGGTCGCCTATGCCAGCATGCGCCAGCTGTCGCGGCCCTACCAGGACCGATTGCACGTAGTGCCGGGGGCCGATCACTTCTACGCCGATCACATCAACCCGCCTGACTGGGCGCGCGGTGTGCCGGTGGCGCAGATCGGTGATCACCGCTTCTACAAGGTCGCCCGCCGGCTTTAGGCGCAGCACAGCGCCACGCGCGCCTTGCACCGCTACCGCGGATGCGGGCTAAGATCGACGCATGGCCGTTGGCATTCTGCTCGTTACCCATCCCGGCGTCGGCGCCTGCCTGCGCGAGGTGGCGCAGCGCCTGCTCGGCCGGCTGCCGCTGCGCGTCGAGCTGTTCGAGGTCGCCTTCGACAGTGATCCCGAAGTCCTGCTCACCGACGCAAGCCGGGCGCTGCGCGCGCTCGACGAGGGCGAGGGCGTGCTGCTGATGAGCGACCTGTTCGGCGCCTCGCCGAGCAATTTCGCTGGACGCCTCGGCACCCTTGGCATTGCCACCCGGCGAATGTCCGGACTGAACCTGCCGATGCTGGTGCGGGCGCTGAACTACGCCGACCTGCCGCTGGACCCGCTGGCCGACGCCGCCGCCGCCGGGGCCAAGCTCGGAGTGATGCGCGACGATGGTTGAGCAGGAAGTCACCGTGGTCAACCGTCTCGGCCTGCATGCGCGCGCTGCGGCCAAGCTGGTCCAGCTGCTCGGCCAGTATCGCTCCCGCGCGACCCTTGCCTGCCGTGGCCGCGAGGTCAACGGCAAGTCGATCATGGGGGTGATGATGCTCGCGGCCGCGCAGGGCACCGCGGTCACCCTGCGACTGGAAGGCGAGGACGAGGAACAAGCCCTGCTCGCCGCCTGCGACCTCTTCGCACGCTGTTTCGACGAAGGCGGCTGACCGATGCCAGCTCGCCGCCCGCGCTTCGGAGCAGCCGCCTAGATGCGTCGCGTCTATACCGGTGCCGCCGCTGCCAAGGGCCTGGCGATGGGTCGCGCCCGGGTGCGCGAACCGCATCGGCTGGACGTCGAGGAGCGCCGCGTGCGCGCCGAGGAAGTCGAACAGGAACGCGAGCTGCTGCGCGAGGCCCTCGGCGCGGCGCGCAATGAACTCAATGAGCTGCGCGAGCGGGTCCGCGGCGCGATCGCCCACGAGGTCGGCGAGTTCCTCGACCTGCACGCCATGCTGCTCGACGACCCCGAGCTGGCCGAGGGCCTTGACGAACTGATCCGCACCGGCCGCTACAGCGCCGGCTATGCCCTGCGCCTGCAGCGCGACCGGCTGGCCGCGGTGTTCGACGGCATCGATGATCCCTACCTGCGCTCGCGGCGCGAAGACATCGACCACGTCATCGGCCGGGTCTATGCCGCCCTGCACGCCGAGCCAAGCCAGGTAATCGGGCTGGCCGGCGAGGTTCTGGTCTGCGACAGCATCGCGCCTTCCGAGCTGGCCCAGCTGCACGACGAAGGCGTGGTCGCCATCGTCACCGCCCAGGGCAGCCCGCTCTCGCACAGCGCCATCCTTGCCCGTTCCCTGCACATGCCGTTGCTGGTCGGCGCCCACGAGGCCCTGCTGCACATCAATGACGGCGACGCGCTGATCGCCGACGCCTACCACGGTCTGATCATCGTCGAGCCGGATGCCGACGACCTGCGCGGCTTCCGCACCGCCGAGGCCGAGGAGAAGCGCGAGCGGCGCTCGCTGTCGCGGCTGAAGAAGGCGCGAACCCGCACCCGCGACGGCGTCGAGGTGCGTTTGTGGGCGAATGCCGAATCCCGTGAGGATGTCGCCCAGGCACTCGGCCTTGGCGCCGCAGGAATCGGCCTGTATCGCACCGAGTTCCTCTTCCTGCAGCGCCGCGAGCTGCCCAGCGAGGACGAGCAGTTCCTTGCCTACCGGGATCTGGTGCTCGGCATGGACGGGCGCCCGGTCACCATCCGCACCCTGGATCTTGGCGCCGACAAGGCCGACAGCACCGGCCTTGTGATGGACGACGAGGCCAATCCGGCGCTGGGCCTGCGAGGTATCCGGCTGTGCCTTGCACACCCTGATGTGTTCCGCGACCAGCTGCGCGCGATCCTGCGCGCCACTGCCTACGGCGACGTGCGCGTGCTGATCCCGATGGTCAGCCACGCCGAAGAGCTGCGCACCTGCCGCGACATCATCGACCGCTGCTGGCAGGAGCTCGGCGAGGAAGGCCACGCGCTCGGCCAGCGGCCCGAGCTTGGAGCGATGATCGAAGTCCCCGCCGCGGCCCTGTCCCTGGACAGCCTGCTGCCCTACATCGGATTCTGCTCGGTCGGCACCAATGACCTGATCCAGTACCTGCTCGCCTGCGATCGCGGCAACGATGCGTTAGGTGCCCTGTACTCCCCCGAGCACCCGGCCGTTGCCCGCGTCCTGCGCGACGTCTTCGAGCGCTGCCGCGAAGCCGGCAAGCCGGTCGCGATCTGCGGCGAGGTGGCAGGCGACCCTCGTTACACCGAGTACCTGCTGCGCCTTGGGCTCACCGACTTCAGCATGCACCCCGGCAGCATGCTCGCCGTGCGCAAGGCGGTGCGGGAGTGCGACCTGGGCTGAGGCGGCGGAACCGCCCTCCACTGCTGTCCCGAACCGCCACCCGCCCGCCTTACCCCTGCAGAACGTTGCTCTCCAGCAGCATGAAGGCCCGCTCGTCGCGCTTGTTGTCCGAGGGGTTCGAGCGCTTGGTGTCGCCCAGTGTGTGCATCGAGACGATCCGGAATCCGGCGCGCTCGGCGATCCGCCGCAGGCCTGCCTGGGAGAAGATCCAGTAGTTGGTCGCATCGTTGTTGCACTCGTCCGGCGCCAGCAGGTACGCAAGCGGCACCTGGGATACGTCGAGCTCCGGTGTGCCGACGAATTTCGCGATGCGGGTACTGACCAGGCAGAACCGGGTATGCCGGGCCAACGTCTCGAGGACGTAGTAGGGGTTCTTGAGGTGATACAGGATGCCCAGCAGGCAAACCAGTCCGTAGCGCTCCCTTGGCAGCCTGAACTGGGCATCCAGATCGACCTCATGGACGCTGGCCGACAACTCCAGAAGTCCGGACAGCGCGCGCATGCCGCGCATGCCATTCCAGTTGGTGCTCGGCCAGTCGATCAGGTCGACCTCCCAGCCGAGCGAGGCAAGCAGCAGCCCCAGGTCGCCGTCAGCGGCGCCGATATCGGCGACCGGAAGACCCTTGACCCGATCAAACAGGTTGCTCAGCTCGCCATCGAGCAGCGGCCCGATATGGCTGACGTTGGAAAGGATGTCATAGCCGTACCAGGTAAAGCCTTCCGGCGGGTTGGCGGCCTTGACTCGGGCGAGATGCTTGCGCCACTCCTCGGCGCGGACTTTCAGGGTCTGATGGTTCATTCTTGGCTCGCGGAACGGGGAGATGGATCAGGACTGGACTCCGGCAGCGAGGACTGCGGGCCCCCGGCGCCATCCGATGTGCCGCTAGGATAGCGAGTCGACGCGCTTGCGACCGGGTGCGTCGGGGAAAGTTCAGGCAAGCGGGCGCCCGGGATGTACTCTTTGCTCCCCCGCCCCACGTCTCCGACCCTGTCCATGCAGATCTCCCCTGCCCTGCTCGACTCGCCGCAGCGACTTGGCCAGCGCTTTGCCCAGGCGCGCCCGTTCCGGCATCTGATCCTCGACGGTTTCTTTCGCCAAGACTTCGCGGCGAACCTGCTCCAGGAGTTCCCCGCTTTCGAGCAGGGCAATGCGCGTACCGAGAACGGCGATCTCGGACAGAAGTCGACCGTGGAGAAGATCCGCGAACTCGGCGCCTCGTTCGAGGCCCTCGATAACCTGGTCAAGTCCAAACCATTCCTGGACTGGCTCTCCAAGGCGACCGAAATACCCGACCTGCTCTACGATCCGTACTACTTTGGCGGCGGCACCCACGAGAGCCGCGAGGGGCAGGAACTCGACGCGCATGTCGACTTCAATCGTCACCCGGCCAACGGCTGGCATCGCCGCCTGAACCTGATCGTCTATCTCAATCCGGAATGGAGCGACAGCTGGGGAGGCTCGCTGGAGCTGCATAGCGATCCGCGTCGCGACGACAACCAGGTCACCCTGGTGACACCGCTGTTCAATCGCTGTGTGGTGTTCGAAACCACCGAATGGAGCTGGCACGGGTTCGGCCGGATCACCCTGCCGCCGGAGCGGGCCGACACATCACGCCGTTCCATCGCCTTATATTTCTACAGCAAGACCCGACCGGCCGATGAGCTCGCCCCCGAGCATTCGACAATCTACGTCGAACGACCATTGCCGGAACGCTTCCAGTCCGGCTTCACGCTTGGCGAGCCAGATGTCCAGGAACTGCGCATCCTGCTCGCCCGACGCGACCAGCACATCCAGCGGCTGTATCGCGACCTGATGCGTCAACAGGACGAGCTGGCCGCCGTGAGCGATCGGGCTTCATGGGGCCGTGCCGTCTGGCTCGCAGGATGCTCGACCGTCCGCTTCCTGTTCTCACCCGCATCCGGAGAGCGCAGACAGGAGCTCAAGCTGGGACTCTTGCCCTTGGCAAGGCGGCTTCCGGCAGTGCTTCGTGAGCCCGGCCGACGTCTTTGGCGGCGCCTTGGCTGAACATAAGGATCCGGCGCACGGGACGGATCAGCAGCCTTCCAGCTCAAGCCGCTGCAGCTGCGTCAGGTCGGCATCGGTCAGATACAGGCGCACCGGCCCGCAAGCCTGCCAGGCGGACTGCAGGTAAAGATCAAACCCCAGACCGACCGAACCGATCCGCGCGCTCAGCGGGCGCCCGTAGTCGAAACCGAACTCGCCGAGCCCGACGACTCGCGACTGCGCATCGACGGCCACGACTCCCTGCTCCGATCCGGAACGCGCAGAAACCAGCGCCTCGATGTGCCACAGCTCGTTCTCGGAATCGAGCACCGCGCTCAGCGAGGTCGCCGACAGCATGCGCAGCACTTGTGCAGGCTGCTGATCAGCCCTCTGCAGCAAGCCGTCGGCCAGGCGTGTGCCCGTCGCCCGTCCGCGAGCAGAGCGAAACATGGCCAGCTCTTCCTGGCGATAGTAATCAAGGGCGTCGCGTACCGAGGGCAGATCCGGCAGGTCGGCAAACCCCGGCCAGCCCGGCAGCAGAACGCCGCTTTGCGCCTGCGCTGCCCGCGCTTCCATGACTCGCGCCGAATGCGAAGCCCAGATGCCACCGATCTGCTGGGTCGGAAGGATCCATATCAGCGCCAGCGCCGCGATCAGACACGCCGCCAGCGCGCTGCGCCCGTGCTTGAGCCTGGCCACGGCACAGACGAGCAGAGCACACCAGAACAGCGCCGAGTACAGCGCAAAGCGATCGGCGAGCATCTGCTCCGGATGCGCCCGGAAGTACTCCAGACGGCCGACCGCCACCAGAGCCGACAGGGCGGCGGCAAACAGGGCGATGCCAAGACCGGCGCGCTCGGCTGGCCCGGCCTGCTGCGGGGCGCGCCAGCAGCGCAGCGCGAACAGCGCAAGCAAGCCGAAACCGACGAAGCCCGCGACTTCGGCTGCCTGCAGTTGCGAGTGCCAGCCAAAGCTCTCTCGCAAAATAGCGGCGCTACCGGACATCCAGGTTCCGATCAAGCCGGTCTCCACGACCCGTTCGGGGCCTGCGCCAAACGCGCCCTCCACGGGCAAGGCCAACCAGCTGCTGGTCGGGAACGCACCGATCCAGACCGCCGCGGTTTCGAGCAGGGCCAGCGGTTGGAAACTGATCGTGTTGCGCACCCCGTCGCCGCCAGGCAGGACGAAGGTGTAGGCAAGCAGGCAGGCCACGGAGACTCCGGCAGCCGCCAGCACCTGCCGCCAGGGCCGTCTGAGGACGACGCCCAGTGCCAGCAAGCCGGCGAACACCGCCACCCCGGTGGCGAACGACATCATCGCCAGCACCGCGCAGCCCAGGGCCAGGGCCCAGGCGCGCCAAGCGGAGCGCTGCTCTGCCGCGATCGCGGTCGTCGCGATCAGCATCAGTAGCAGGACCAGGTGCACCTGCAAGGCTTCGTTGCCGTGATACTGGACGCGCGCCGAGCCGGCCCAGAACAGGAACACGCTGACTATCAGGGCCAACGCTCCAGCCAGCGCCGGCGCCCGCTTGCGCTCGCCCCAGGCGAGTACGAGCAATCTCCACCAGACCAGCAGCATGGCCAGCATGCCGGCCCAAAGCAGCGCTTGCTGGTTGGCCAGCCCGGCGCGCATGTCGGCCCAGCGCAACAGGTTGGAGAGGACCTGGCGATGCCCGTTGTCGGGCAGGAACAGCGCGAAGGGCATACCGGCCTCGCGGATGTTCCGATACTGCCGGAACTGGTCGGAATAGATCTCGCCGAAACCGTAGACGAAGATGTGGTGAAGGGTATCCAAGCCCAAGCCCAGGGCCGCCAGAGCAGCCAGCAGTCCCGCCCCGACTCCGGCAGCGGCCCTTCCAGACCCGGGAGTGATCCCAACGCGCGCGCTGGCCGCCCTGCGGAACACTCCGCCTGTTTCGCGTTGATGATCAGGCGTTTGCTGCATTCTTGAAAACGAACAGCTTGCTAAGTACGAAGAAGGCCAGTGTATAGAAACCTCCGGCGATCAGCTGCGCCCAGACCGGGGCGATAGCAAACCATTTGATGGACGCCATCAGCACACCGAGGTTGAGCAGCCAGGCAAGAAAGAACACCTGCAGGAAGCGCAGGGCCTCGGGCACGGCGCGGCCCTGGCTGGCGAAGGTGAATCGACGGTTGAGCAGGAATGAGCAGCACAGGCCCACCGCGTAGCCGGCAGCATTGCTGGCCAAGGCGCTCCAACCCAGCCCCAGCATCGCGGCGTAGATCACCGCATAGCCCACGACCGTATTGACCAAGCCGACCAGACCGAAGCGCAGGCCATGGTTGATCCAGTGGAACAGGCCGGCTTTGCTGGAAGAAGGGCTGCGCATGGGTCCGCTGAAGGGGCTTTCGGGGCCGGGGGGAGCAGGATTCTTTCACGGACCCCAGAGGAATTCATCGGAGTGCCGCCAGCGGCGGGTTACTTCCGCTGCTCGGCCTCCGACTCAAGCGCCGCGATCCGCAGCTTCGGGCGCAAGGCAGACGTTTGTCGAGGCCCGTGTGCAACGCGTAGGGCGTCTCTTGTTTGCGCCAGCAGCGACCGTCTGCCGGTGCTATGCGCACGGCGCCACGAGGCCGATGTGGGTACCGGGCCCGCGATCCCGGATAATGGCCGCATTCCGGAGACCCCCATGGCCGACACCCACCGCCACGACCATACCTCGCGCCAGCTGCGCATGCTCTCGCAGGCGCTGGACTCTGGCCGTCTGGGGCCGGTGCGGCGGCTGGTCAATACCCTGTCGCCGGCCGAGATCGGCCATCTGCTGGAGTCGCTGCCGCCGGGCAAGCGTGAGGTGGTGTGGGGACTGGTCGACGCCGAGGACGATGGCGAGGTCCTGCTGCACGTCGGCGACGAGGTGCGCGAGGCGCTGATCGCCGACATGGATCCCGACGAGCTGGTCGCCGCGGTCGGCGACCTCGACATCGACGATCTCGCCGACCTGGTCGAGGACCTGCCGGACCAGGTGATCGACGAGGTCCTGAAGTCGATGGACCGGGAGAACCGCGAGCGCCTGGAGCAGGTGCTGTCCTACCCGGAGGACTCGGCCGGCCGCCTGATGAATCCGGATGTGGTGACGGTACGCGCCGACGTCAGCGTCGACGTGGTGTTGCGCTACCTGCGCCTGCGCGCCGAGCTGCCCGAGCACACCGATCATCTCTATGTGGTCAGCCGTCGGCATCAGTATCTGGGCAGGGTCTCGCTGGCCGCCCTGCTGACCCACGAGCCGGGTACGCCGATCAACGAGCTGATCGACGACGAGCAGCCGGCAATCTCGGTCGAGACCAATGCCGACCAGGTCGCCAACCAGTTTTCCGATCGTGACTGGCTGTCCGCGCCGGTGGTCGACGAGAGCAACATCCTGCTTGGCCGGATCACCATCGATGACGTGGTCGACATCATCCGCGATCAGGCCGAGCATCAGGCGCTGGCCAGCGCCGGCCTGGACGAGGAAGAGGATCTGTTCAGTCCGGTACCGCGCGCAGCGCGGCGGCGTGCGGTGTGGCTGGGCATCAACCTGGCCACGGCCTTCCTCGCCTCCTGGGTGATCGGCCTGTTCGAGGCGACTCTTGAACAGGTCGTTGCGCTGGCCGTGCTGATGCCGATCGTGGCCAGCATGGGCGGCATCGCCGGCACCCAGACCCTGACCCTGATGGTGCGCGGGCTGGCCCTGGGCCAGGTCGGCTTCGGCAATATGCGCGCCCTGCTGACCAAGGAGCTGCTGGTCGGCTTTCTCAACGGAGTGATCTGGGCGCTGGTGGTAGGCACCCTTGCCTCGCTGTGGTTCGGTGACCCGAAGATCGGCCTGGTGATCGCCGCGGCGATGGCCATCAACCTGATCGCTGCAGCGCTCTCCGGCGTGGCGATCCCGCTGCTGCTGCGGCGGCTGGCGATCGACCCGGCGCTGGCCGGCGGCGTGGTCCTGACCACGGTGACCGACGTGATCGGTTTTCTCGCCTTCCTCGGCCTTGGCACGCTGATCTTGCTGGACTGATCTTGCCGACCTGATCTTGCCGGACGGATCCTGCTCAACTCGTCGTGCCGGGCTGATTCCGTCGAGCGAGTTCGGCGCAGCGGTACGGTCCGGTGCGCGACGCGCGCCTGCGCGCTCAGGTACGCGCTGTGGTGCCGCCGATCAGGGTGCTGGCGAGCCAGGCGTCGCCCTTGGCCAGCAGTTCCACCGGAGTCATGCTCCAGCCGGTCACCCCTAGCGCCTCGCCTACCACCCACTCGCGCTGCGCCTCGCTGAACTGGCGACGCCCTTCGGCGACCGCCTGCAGCAGTTCGGGCGCAGGCATCGGACCATCGTCCTGGCCGCTGGCTGCGCCGTTCGATCCCGCGGCGGTGCGCCGCGCATGCAAGAAGGCGACCTGCGCCAGGGCCAGGGCCTGTGCCTCGCGGAAGCTGTCCGCGTCGGGCATATCCTGCGCCGCCTCGCCGAGGGCCTCGCGCAGCACGCTCAGCGCGGTCTGTGCCTGGCCGGCGCGCAGCAGCATCTCGTTCATCCGCGTGCGCAGGTTGCCAAGCTCGCTGTGCAGGCGCTTGGTTTCCGCCTCGGCGGCCAGCAGCTCATGGTCGGGGTCGCGCAGCTCGCGCTGATCGAGCAGGGCCATGACCTTGTCGCGCAGCGCCGAATAAAGCTGCGGCTCGCTGAGCATCAGTCCGCGGCAGGCGGTCTGCCAGGCCAGCGCGACCTGCTGCGAGCCAACCTTGCCCAAGGGCGAGTCTTCGGCCACCGGGGTCATCGAAGCCAGCTGGCCGCGATCGATCTCGCGGATAGCGGCGTCGATGCGCGTGCCCAGCGCCGTGGTCTGGTCGCCGGCCGGCGCCTTGCGCAGCGCGATCCGGCAGTCGATCAGCAGGGTGCGCAGTGGATTCTCCACGCTCATTCCCGCGACCTCAGCCTTCTGCCCGCTTGCCGCCGCGCAGCGCGGCAATGGCCTTGACTCCGGCGAGCACGATGGCCCCGGCGACAATGCCGACCAGTCCACCAAAGAGCATCTCGACCAGCCAGCCCAGGCCGCCGCCGTACGACACCAAGGCCTCGGAGAGATGGTGCAGGGCGCTGATCCCGTGGACCAGGATGCCGCCGCCGACCAGGAACATCGCAGCCGTGCCGGCCACCGACAGGAACTTCATCAGCCAGGGCGCCGAGCGCAGCAGGCCGCGGCCCAGGGCACGGGTCAACGCCGAGGCGCTGCGGCTCAGGTGCAGGCCGAGGTCATCGAGCTTGACGATGCCGGCGACGAGGCCATACACGCCAATCGTGATCAGCAGGGCGATCGCCACCAGGGTGGCCAGCTGGCGGCTGAAATCCGCCGCTGCCACGGTACCCAGGGTGATCACGATGATCTCGGCGGAGAGGATGAAGTCGGTGCGGATCGCGCCGCGGATCTTGTCCCGCTCGAAGGCCACCAAGTCGACTTCGGGATTGGCCACCGCCTCGACCAGCTCGCGATGGTGCTCCTCGTCCTCGGCGCGCGAATGGAGGAATCGATGGGCGAGCTTCTCCACGCCCTCGTAGCAGAGGAATGCGCCGCCGAGCATCAGCAGCGGCGTGATCAGTATTGGCGCAAAGGCGCTGATCAGCAGGGCCGCCGGCACCAGGATCGCCTTGTTCAGCAGCGAGCCCTTGGCGACTGCCCAGACCACCGGCAGCTCGCGGTCCGGCTGCACGCCGGTGACCTGCTGCGCGTTCAGCGCCAGATCGTCACCGAGCACGCCGGCAGTCTTGCGGGTGGCGACCTTGGTCATCACGGCGACGTCGTCGAGCAGCGTGGCGATGTCGTCCAGCAGCGCGAACAGCGATGAGGCCATGGCCTTTTCCGATCTGAATCCCCGCCGGGATTCTAGCCCGGATGCCGACACTGCGCGTGATCCGGGCAGGAGCGGCCGTTTGCACCCGCGATAGCCGGCCGATCCGCCGCCGATGGCCGAGCAGGGCACCCGACCGCTATCATCCAGCGCTGCCTCATGCGGCAAGGATCCATGCACGTCCCCGCCATCCTGGTCGACCTTCGCAGCAGGACGCTGCAGCGCTTTGCCGATCTGGGCGCCCAGCTGCTCGACCAGGCCGACGACGCGCTGTTCAATCTTGCCCAGCGCAGCGGCGCCGGCAGCGAGGAGCAGGACCATCTGGATTCGATGCGCCGGCTGCGCCGGCTGCGCGCCGACCTGCTCCAGCGCTTCTCGACCAGCGTGGCCAATGCGGTGGCCCAGCCGCCCCAGGTGCAGCGAGGCGAAGAGCCTGTCGAGCTTCCCGAGGGCGAGCTCAGCCTGATCGCCGTCGACGATCTCGAAGAGCAGCTGGCCCAGGAGCGCCTGGCGATCGCCGTCGCGCGCCGCCACGCCGAGCCGCTGCTGCGTTTCGGCGCCGCTTTCGCGCGGATCTGGGAGCGCCCGGAAATAGACGACGAGGCCATTCCACTGGCTCCGCTGCGGGTCGCCGCGGCCTTCGGCCAGGCCCTGCATCCGGCGGAACTGCCAGTAGTGTCGCGCCTGGTCATGTTCAAGCTGCTTGAGCGGCTGCTGCTCAGCGATTTCGGCGACCTGCTCGGTGAACTGAACCAGTTTCTGCACGGTCGCGGCATCGCCGAGGCGGCCGCGCCCCTGGCACAGCTGCGACGCGCGTCGCCGGGCATTGTCCGCGGTCCGCGACGCGGCGCTGGCTCCAGGCCCGCGCACGAGCTTGTCGAACAACGCGACTGGCAGGCTGAGACTGGCACCGAACAGGACCAGGCAGAAGCCAGCAATGGCAATCAGAACGCCGACGCCTGGCTATCGGTGATGCGCGACCTGTTCGCCAGCTATTTCGGCGCACTGGAGATGGCCGGGCAGCCCGCCGCCGACGGCGCATCGCAAGGCGGCAATGCCAGCGCCGGTCCGTTCCGCCTGCCGATGCCGAGCGCCGCGCTGCAGGCCCAGCTCGGCCTTGTGCCGCGCGAAGAGGTGGTGGCCATCCTGCGCCGCTTCCAGCAGCAGCTGCCGCGCTCCCTGCTGCGCGCCGCCCTGCAGCGCAATGTCACCCTGGGCGAGCAGATCAAGGTCGACGTCCAGGTCGAGCTGCAGCGCGGCGGGGAGAGCAAGCGGCGCCTGAACCCGGCCGACGAGCAGGCGATGACCCTGGTCGGCATGCTCTTCGAAGTGCTGTTCGACCAGAGCCATTTCAGTCCGCGGCTGCGCGGCATGTTGGCGCGCCTCCTGCCGCCCTATGTGCAGATCGCCCTGCAGGACCCGGAGCTGTTCGCCCAGCGCGGCCACCCGGCGCGGCGCCTGCTGAATGCGCTGACCGAGGCCGGCGACGGCAACAACGGCGAAACCCCTGCCGAGCGCGAGGCTCTGCTGCGGATCACCGCCGTGGTCGAGCGCATCGTCCGCGAGTACAAGGGTGATCTCGACCTGCTGGTCGACCTTGAGGCGCGCTTTGGCAAGGTGGTTGAGCAGCAAAAGCGCCGCGCCGCGCTCACCGAGCGGCGGACCGCGGAATCCCAGCGCGGCCGCGAACGTCTGGAGGATGCCCGCACCACCGCCTCGCTGGAGATCGCCGCGCTGACTTCAGGGCGTCATCCGCCGGCGCCGATCGATGATTTCGTCCGCCGCGACTGGGGCCATCACCTGACCGTGGTCCTGCTGCGCGCCGGCGAGGACAGCGAGGAGTACGCCAAGGCGCGACGGATCGGCGTGGCGCTGTGGCAGGCGCTGGACTGCTGCCGGCGCGGCGAGCCGGCCCCGTCCAGCCTGCGCGAGCAGCTGGCCGCCGTCGATGCCAGCACCGGACGGCACCGCAGCGGCGACGTGCTCGCCGCGCTTGAGGCGCTGCGCGCGCCCCCTGCCCCGCTGGCGCAGCCGGCTCCGCAAATGACAACGGAAGCGGTGCCGGCATCAAGCGCAAAGCCGGCGCCGGCAGCGCACGCGGCTGCCGGCCGACCCGGAGCTGCCGAGCGCGCCGTCGGCCAGGCCCCGACTCCAGGTCCAACTCCGACTCCACCCGAGACTGTCACCGCTGCCTCTGCGGCCGCGCCGCTCGACGAGGTCACCTTGCCCGCGCCCGGTGCCGACGACGCAGCAGCGTCCGCGCCATTGCCAGGCGAGGCACCGAGCGCTGCACAGGTCGGCTTCCAGGTCGTCGAGAAGGTCGGCGCCAAGCCCGAACTGCCGACCGGCGATATCGAGCTGAGCATCGACCCGACCCAGGTCCAGCCCGGCGATCTGGCCAAGGTACGCGCGCTGACCCAGGGCTGCTGGGTCGATCTGGTCGATGCCCAGGGCGAAAGCCAGCCGGCCAAGCTGAGCTGGGTCAGCCCGATCTCCCAGCGCATGCTCTTCGTCAACCGCAGCGGTGCGCGCCTGTGTCTGCTCTCGCCGCCTGAATGCGCGGCCCTGATCACCCAACACAAACTGATCCCGCGCGCTGCCGAGGCGGCATTTGATCGCGCCATGGTCGGACTGCTCGACCGCCTGCGCAGCGAACGCGAGCAGGCCAATACGGATCGCGCGCAGGGCTGAGCGTAGCCAAGCAGCACTCCCCGGCATGCTGCGCAGAATCAGCCCTCGCCGTCGAGATAGAACCAGTGGCCTTGCTCGCGGATGAAGCGCGACTTCTCATGCTGGCGCACCGCGCTGGCGCCGCCGTGGCGGAAGCGGGCAATGAATTCGACTCCCGCGCAGTCCGGCGCGATCTCCCAGCAGCGGCGGATCTCCAGCCCCAACCAACGGGGCGCCGGATCATCGAGTTGCAGCGAGGGCGGCCGAGTCGAGTGATGCCAGCTGCGCAGCAGGTAACCGGCATCGCCCAATGCAAAGGCGCTGTAACGCGAGCGCATCAGGGCCTCGGCACTCGCCGCGGGCACGCCGCGGTGAAGGGGCGCGCAGCAGCGCTCATAGCGCCCTTGGCCGCAGGGACAGGGTTCCGGCACTTGCGCGCGCTCGCTGCGATCTGACATCGACCCCTCTCTCATACGACGCGGGACGGGGCTGCTTGCCCCACACAAGAGGGGTACGAACACCCGCCCGGCACAGGAGCCAGGCGCCCGGCGTCGGGGGATATTAGCGCCTCGCCGGGCATACGCTGTCGAACCGACCTGTGTTGCCCCCTCGTCCACTGCGGCGCATAGTGCCAGCGACGCTCATCCGGAGACCGCGATCATGCGCCACCGTCGACACTGGTTGTTCTCCCTCGGCTTGCTGTGCCTGCTGACAGCTCCCGCTTGGGCCCAGACCACGCACGAGGTCGTGCTGTCCGGACTGAGCTTCACCCCTCAGGAACTGCGCATCCAAGTTGGCGACACTGTACGTTGGCGCAACCAAAGCGGATTCCACGACGTGGTCGCTGACAACGGCGCCTTCCGCTCGGGCGCGCCAACCAGCAGCCAGTTCAGCTTCGAGGTCACCTTCTCCGAGCCGGGCACGTTTGGCTACTTCTGCTCAGTGCACGGCAGCCCCGGCGAAGGCATGTTCGGGCGAATCATCGTGGAGGGCGTGGCCACCGCCGCGCCGCAGCTGAGTCGCGCGCACAGCGGCAGCTGGTTCAACAGCGCCACCGACGGCCAGGGCTTCCTGGTCGAGGTATCTGCCGATCCCCGCGTGTTCACCGTTGCCTGGTTCACCTGGGGCGAGGGCGGCAGCTACGACTGGCTGACTGCCGCCGGTGAGTACCAGGACGGCACGGCCACCCTGTCGCTGACCCGCACCCGCGGCGGCGCCTTCAACGACCCGCAGCCGGTCAGCTTCAGCGATGCCGGCACGGCGAGCTTCCGGCTAAGCAGCTGCGATGCCGCGGAGTTCAGTTTCAACCTGGTCGACCCACCGCGCAGCGGGACGATTCCGCTGCGCAAGTTGCTGCCGCCAGGCCCCGAGTGCAGTGCGCCGGCCGAGCCGGACTGAACATGGCGGCTGCGCGACACCAGTTGACCATGAGTCTGCTGATGACCCCGGACCTTGCCAACTTCAGCGGCAAGGTCCACGGCGGCGCCCTGCTCAAGCTGCTCGATCAGGTCGCCTATGCCTGTGCCAGCCGCTACGCCTCGGGCTACGTGGTCACCCTTTCGGTGGATCAGGTGACCTTTCGCGAACCGATCGAAGTCGGCGAGCTGGTTACCTTCCTGGCCTCGGTCAACCACGTCGGAAACAGTTCGATGGAGGTCGGGATCAAGGTGCTGGCCGAGGATATCCACAGCGCAGGCGTGCGCCACGTCAACAGCTGCTATTTCACAATGGTCGCGGTGGACGAGGCTGGCCGTCCAACCGCCATACCGCCCTTGGACCTGGCCGACGACAAGGCCATGCAGCGCTTCAAGGCCGCCGCCCTGCGCAAGCGGGTCCGCCGCGAGTTGAGCGAGCGATTCGAGGCGATCCATGGCGCAGCGGCGAGCAATTGAAGGGCGGGAAAGGGCGCGAACCGGACATTCATAGGGTGCGCCTTGGGCGCACCGGGCGTACCGTCCGAACGCCCGTATCGAACG
>CAYGMG010000068.1:0-18896 GCA_964350895.1 uncultured Lysobacter sp. | reverse complement strand
TCCCTCTTCCGCTTCATCCGTTACAGTCCACTAGGCGCAGCCGCGCCCCGCCGGTACCATCGCCCGACCTTCCTGCCCAGCCCGGCCAATGCCGCGGCGGGCCTCGCTTACCGGGGCTTCGATGACTGCCATCCTGTTCGGCCTGTTCGGCCTTGCCTGCCTGCTGGGGATCACCTGGCTGTTCTCGCGCAATCGCGCCGCGATTGACTGGAAGCTGGTCGCGACGGGCCTTGGCCTGCAGCTGGTGTTCGCCCTGTTCGTCCTGCTCACGCCCTGGGGCGCCCAGCTGTTCGGTGCGCTGAGCCAGGGCTTCGTCACCGTGCTCGGCTTCACCTCCCAGGGTTCGCAGTTCATCTTTGGCGACTTCGCCCGGGTCGACAAGTTCGGCTTCGTGGTCGCCTTCCAGGTGTTGCCGACGATCATCTTCTTCGCCTCGCTGATGTCGGTGCTCTACCACCTCGGGGTCATGCAGGCGGTGGTCAAGGGCATGGCCTGGGTGATCACCAAGGTGATGCGGGTGTCCGGCGCGGAGACCCTGTCGGTCTGCGCCAATGCCTTCATCGGCCAGACCGAGGCGCCGCTGGTGGTGAAGCCGTACATCTCGAAGATGACCCAGTCCGAGCTGCTGACCCTGATGGTCGGCGGCATGGCGACGATCGCCGGCGGCGTGCTCGGCGCTTACGTGCTGATGCTGGGCGGCAGCGATCCGGTTGAACAGGCGCAGTTCGCCAAGCACCTGATCACCGCCTCGATCATGGCCGCGCCGGCGACCCTGGTGATTGCCAAGATGCTGGTCCCGGAAACCGCTGTGCCGCTGACCATGGGCAAGGTGAAGATCGAGGTCGAGCAGAGCACGGTCAACGTGATCGACGCCGCCGCCGCCGGCGCCGCCGACGGCCTGCGCCTGGCGCTGAACGTCGGCGCCATGCTGCTCGCCTTCATCGCCCTGATCGCCCTGCTCAACGCGCCGCTGACCTGGCTGGGTGAAGTCACCGGCCTTGCCGGATGGCTGGGTCGGCCGACCGATCTTGCCGGCCTGCTTGGCATCATCCTGGCGCCGGTCGCCTGGATCATCGGCGTGCCCTGGGCCGATGCGCCGACCGTCGGCGGGCTGATCGGGACCAAGGTCGTGCTCAACGAGTTCGTCGCCTACCTTTCGCTGGGCGACATCGTGCAGGGCAAGGTCGAGGGCGTGCAGCTGTCCGAGCAATCGGTGCTGATCGCGACCTATTCGCTGTGCGGCTTCGCCAACTTCAGCTCGATCGCCATCCAGCTCGGCGGCATTGGCGGCCTGGCGCCCGAGCGGCGCTCCGACCTCGCCCGCTTCGGCCTGCTGGCGGTGTTTGGCGGATCGATCGCCACCCTGATGACCGCCACCATCGCCGGCGTCATCACCCAGCTCTGATGGCCGCGCGCAAGCCCAAGGCCAGGCCCTGCGATGTCGTCGTCGTCGGCAGCTACAACCAGGACCTGGTCTGGCAGTCACAACGCCTGCCCGAGGCCGGCGAGACCCGCCTTGGCCGCTTTTCCAGCGGACCGGGTGGCAAGGGCTTCAACCAGGCCGTAGCCGCTGCCCAGCAGGGCGCACGGACCCTGTTCATCGCCGCCCGCGGCAACGACGTGTTCGGGGAACAGGCGCGTGACATGGCCGCCGCCGAGGGCATCGATGCGCGCTGGCAGGTGGTCGCCGGCGAAGCCACCGGCAATGCGGCGATCTGGCTCGACGGCGCCGGGCAGAACCGGATCGTTGTCGCACCTGGCGCCAACGCGCTGCTCTCGCCGGCCCAGGTGCTGGCCCAGCGCGAGGCGATGGCCGGAGCGCGCGTGATGCTGACCCAGCATGAAGTGCATCCGGTCGCCAGCCTGCGCGCCCTGCAGCTCGGCGCCGAGCTTGGCCTGCTGCGCATTCACAACCCGGCGCCGCAGCATAGCGGCAGCGGCTACCGCGCCCTGCTCGACGCCTGCGACATTCTGACGCCCAACGAAACCGAGTTCGCCGCCATGCTCGCCGCGCTCGGCGAGCCGCTGCCGGCCGAGCAGCTGGCCGGGCTGGCCGACGATGACCTGCACGTGCTCTGCCGCATGCTCCCGGCACCCACCGTGGTGCTGACCCTGGGCGCCGCCGGCTGCTTTGTCTCGCACGCCGATCCGGCATTGCGCGGCGATGAAACCACCTGTTATCGGGTGCCCGGAGAGACGGTGGCCGTCGTCGACAGCACCGGCGCCGGCGACTGCTTCAATGGCGCGCTCGCGGCGTCACTGGCGGCGAGCTTCGATGCGCCATTCGCCAGCCATGTGCTACAGGCCAGCCGCAGCGCCGCTTGTGCGGTCGAGGCGCATGGCGCTGCGAGCGCCATGCCCAACCGCGAGCAGGTCGCCCGGCGCTTCGGCTGAGGCCTGCACCTGCGACACCCTGCCCGGTGCCCGGGCTCAGCGTGCCTCGGGCTGCGCGGCCGCAAGGCCAGCGCCATCGCGACGGGTCCGGTACAACGAATAGACCACGCCGGCGGTGAGCAATCCGAAGGTCACGGTCAGCGAGACCATCGGATCAGGCTTGCCGAACCACTGGGCATAGAAGATCTTGCCGCCGATGAAGACCAGGATCAGGGCCATCGCGTACTTCAGGTAATGGAAGCGGTGGATCACCGCGGCCAGCGCAAAGTACAGCGCGCGCAGGCCGAGGATGGCGAAGATGTTCGAGGTGTAGACGATGAACGGGTCCTGGGTGATGGCGAAGATCGCCGGCACCGAGTCCACCGCGAACACCAGGTCGGCGAGCTCGACCATGATCAGGGCGACCAGCAGCGGCGTGGCCCACCAGACCTGCTTCGCACCCGGGGCGTCGGAAATCGGTCGACGGACCAGGAAGGCGTTGCCGTGGATCTCCGGGGTGACCCGCATGCGCTTCTGCAGGAAGCCGAGCACCGGGTTTTCGCCGATCTTCGGGATGTCGTCGACGACCCAGAGCATCTTGATGCCGGTGATCAGCAGGAAGGCGCCGAACACGTACATCACCCAGCTGAACTGGCTGATCAGGGTGGCGCCCAGCGCGATCATGATTCCGCGCAGCACGATCACCCCGAGAATGCCCCAGAACAGCACCCGATGCTGGTAGATCCGCGGCACCGCGAAGTAGCTGAAGATCAGCGCGATCACGAAGACGTTGTCCATCGCCAGCGACTTCTCGATCAGGAAGCCGGTCAGGTACTCAGCCCCCGACTGCGCACCCAGATGCCACCAGACCCAACCGCCAAAGGCCAGGCCGAAGCTGATGTAGCCGGCCGAGAGCATCAGGCTCTCGCGCACCCCGACCTCGTGGTCCTTCCGGTTGAGCACGCCCAGATCAAAGATCAGAAGGGCGAGCACGATGCCCAGGAACAGCAGCCACAGCCAGACGTCGGTACCGAGAAAATCGGCGTAGAGGAAATTGAGGCGGGTGTTCATCGGGCGCTGACGCACGCTCTGGGGAGGGTGCAGAACAAGCTAGGGGCGGAACATCGGTAATTCCAGTCGAATAATTGACTGGACATGTTCGATAATTACGAACGATCAGCCCGCACCGAAGATCCCCGCCGCGGAGTCGATCAGGGCGCGCACCGCAGGATGGCTGACCCGGCGCTCGGTGGACACCGCGAAGTAGGTTTCGCGCAGGCTGTCCAGGCTGCCCAGCAGGCGCGCCGCGTGGACCCGCTCGATCTCCTCGGCGATCACCAGAGGCGCCACGAAGACTCCGGCACCGGCGCGAGCAAACGTCTTCATCAGGGCCGAGTCGTCGAATTCGCCGACCACGCGCGGCGCCACCCGGACCTGCTCCAGCCAGCCGAGCAGGCCATCGTGCAGGGGTGAATCAGTCCCGGGAAGCAGCAGTGGCTGGCCGTGCAGGCAACGCGGAAAAGGCTGCTCAGGCAGGGCAAGCGCTAGCGGCGCAAACACCCCGACTGCGCATTCGCCGAGTAGATGGCTGTACGCACGTACCTTGAGCGGCGGCAGGCTGCGGCTGGTCAGTACGACGTCCAGCCGGTGCACGCCCAGATCGCCGAGCAGGCTTTCCAGCGGCGCCTCGCGGCAGATCAGCCGGGGCGGATCGGCTTGCGCCAGCAGGGGCGAGAGCAATCGGTGCACCAGGGACTTGGGGATCGCATCGCCGATGCCGACGCGCAATGGCTGGGTGCCGGCCGCCGGCAGGCTGCGCAGGGCGTCGCCGAGTTCGGCGCCGAGGGCGAAGATCTCCTCGGCATAGGAGAAGGCCACGCGCCCGGCTTCGGTCAGCTGCAGGCGCTTGCCGACCTGACGGAACAGCGCGACGTCGAGACTCTCCTCCAGCTGCTTGATCTGCCCGCTGAGGGTCTGCGGGGTCAGATGCAGGCGGGCTGCCGCACGCGAGACGCCGCCGGCGCGGGCGACCGCCCAGAAGTAGTGCAGATGTTTGTAGTTGGGAAATCGGGTCATGTTCGAAAACTCCGATGCTTGCCATTGGAATATTCGACTTTCTACCGAGCAGCGCAATCCCCACCCTTGAACGTGCCACCCCTCCAAGGAGCAGCCGTCATGCACGTCGAAACCCGAACCCGCGAGTTCTCCCTTACCGACGGTATCAAGGGCTTCCTGCGCAAGCGGCTTGAGCACGCCCTCGGCCGCTACCGGGAAGCCATCCGCCGCGTCGTGGTTCGCCTGCGCGGTCGCCCGGGTGGCCGCGGCGGCGCCAGCAGCGAATGCCTGCTGGAAGTTGAACTGGCCGGTCAGGCACCGCTTGTGATCTCCGACGCTGACCCCGATCTGTATCGAGCGATCTCTCGCGCCGCGAAGCGCGCAGACCGCCAACTGGCGCGTCGGGTCGGTCGCCGGCCGCCCCGAATCGGCCTGCCTCACCCGGCCTGAACCCGGTCCGGTTACGCTATCCCCAGACCAATATCAGGAGTTCCATCCATGCGTCGCATCGGCCTCTTCCTGCTGACCAACCTCGCGGTAATCGTGGTGCTCGGCATCGTCCTGCGCCTGCTCGGCGTCGACCGCGTGCTCGACGAGTCGGGCAGCGGCCTCGATTACACCAAGCTGCTGATCTTCGCCGCGGTCTTCGGCTTCGGCGGTTCCTTCATTTCGCTGGCGATGTCGAAGTGGATGGCCAAGCGCAGCACCGGCGCGGAAGTGATCACCCAGCCGCGCAGCGAGACCGAGCGCTGGCTGCTGGCCACGGTCGAGCGTCAGGCCAAGCAGCTCGGGATCAAGATGCCCGAGGTGGCGGTCTTCCAGAGCCCGGACCCGAACGCCTTTGCCACCGGCATGACCAAGAACAGCTCGCTGGTCGCGGTCAGCACCGGCCTGCTCCAGCACATGAGCGCCGACGAGGTCGAGGCCGTGCTCGGGCACGAGATGGCCCACGTGGCCAATGGCGACATGGTGACCCTGGCTCTGGTCCAGGGCGTGGTCAACACCTTCGTGATCTTCCTGGCGCGGGTGATCGGACACACGGTGGACCGGCTGGTATTCAAGACCGAGGAAGGCCACGGCATCGGCTACTACGTGGTGTCGTTCGTCGCCGAGATCGTGTTCGCCATCGCCGCCTCGGTGATCGTCGCCTGGGTCAGCCGCCAGCGTGAGTTCCGCGCTGATGCCGGCGGCGCGGCGCTGGCCGGGCGGATGAAGATGATCGCCGCGCTGGAACGCCTGCGTAGCGCCCACCCGCAGCCGCTGCCGGGCGAGATGGCCGCTTTCGGCATCTCCGGCATCCGCATGGGCGGGATCAAGAAGCTGTTCTCGACCCATCCGCCGCTGGAGCAGCGCATCGAAGCGCTGCGCAACCAGACCCACTGAACCATCTGTTCCCGCGCAGGGTCGATGCAGGCGCCGCCTCCGGGCGGCGTCTGCATGTCAGGGTCTGTGGTCCATCCGGCCCGGCTTACAGGCTGGGCACCACATTGGTTTTGGGGTCGATCACCACCGGCTCGTAAGGCCGGCCGTCGGCGGGCGGCGCATCGGTCAGCTGGGTGCGACCCTGGTCGTCCTTCCAGCGATACACGGTCGGCGCGTAGTCGATGGACTGTGGATTCTTGACCCGCAGCACCGGCGGCAGGTATTCCGGGGCCTGGTACCAGACCCAGGCAGCGCCGCCGGCGAGCAGGATCGAAACCAGCAGAAAGCCTTTCAGGCCGCGAAGCATGTCACGGCGCCCGGCCCGCGGCAGGTGACTCGACGCAGAGCCTTTCCGCGGCGCGCTGCGCTTCGAGAATCTGCTCCTCGCGCTGCACGGCATCCAGCGGTTCGGCGGTGCCGTCGCCGTCCAGGTCCATCGCGACGATGGCGTTGTCGCGCAGGGTCTGCAGGCGATCACGCGCATCGGCACATCGCTGCGCAGACGCCGCCGCAGCGGCGGCAGCGGCATCCTGATCCACCTGCGCCTCGGCCTCGGCGCCCGCCTCGCGCGGCAGGTCACGGCGTTCGGCGTCGTACTCGGCCGGCGGCGGGCGATCGCTGTAGTGGGTCCGACCATTCTTGTCGGTCCACTTGTAGATTTCCGAAGCCGAGGCCAGCCCGGCAAGCAGGGCGCATAGCAGGACAATGCTTCGACGCATGGGGATCTCCGACACCAGTGACCGGGGCATTGTGCCCTAATCGGCAGTAACTGACGCAATGCGGCAGCCGACCCCGGCCAGCAGTCCGATCGATGCCCTGCGGTACACTCGGCGCCACGCACCGGATCGCCCCACATGACCGAGTCCGCAACACCCCCACCGCGCAATCGCGGGATCTATCTGCTGCCCAACCTGTTCACCACGGGCGGGCTGTTCGCCGGCTTCTACGCGATCATCGCCGCCAGCGCGGGGCAGTACGTGGACGCCTGCATCGCCGTGTTCATCGCCGGCCTGCTGGACGGCATCGACGGCCGCGTCGCGCGGATGACCGGCACCCAGAGCGAGTTCGGCATGCAGTACGACTCGCTGGCCGACCTGGTCAGCTTCGGCATGGCGCCGGCCCTGGTCATGTATCACTGGTCGCTGAGCGGGCTGAAGCTGGTCGGCCCGGTCTGGGGCAAGCTCGGCTGGTCGCTGGCCTTTTTGTACGCCGCCTGCGCCGCGCTGCGCCTGGCCCGCTTCAACGTGCAAACCGGCAGCACCGACAAGCGCTACTTCATTGGCCTTGCCAGCCCGGCAGCAGCCGGCCTGATGATGTCCTTCGTCTGGATCTGCGCCAGCAACAACCTGTCCGGCGACAGCATGCGCGCGGTGGCGCCGGTGGTGACTGCGATGGCTGCCCTGCTGATGGTCAGCCGCTTCCGCTACCACAGCTTCAAGGCCCTGCCGATGGGCGAGCGGGTGCCCTTCGTGGCCATCCTGCTGGCGGTCGGCGTGTTCGTCGCCCTGGCCATCGATCCGCCCAGCGTGCTGTTCGGCATCACCGCGCTATACCTGCTGTCCGGCCCCGGCGGCTGGCTCTGGCAGCGGATGCGCCGGCGCAGCGCAGCCTAAAGGACAGCGCAATCGACCGCCGCCTGCTCGCGCTGCTTGCCGATCTCAGCCAGCGGCTGGCGGCTTCGCTCGATCTCGAGGAAACACTGCGCCAGGTGGTCGGGCTGATCGCCGAGTCGATGCGCGCGGAATCAGCCTCGGTATTCCTGGCCGAACCGAATGGCGAACTGGTCTGTCGCGCCTGCTGCGGACCAGTCGACGTACGCGGCCTGCGGCTGGCGCCCGGACAGGGCATCGTCGGCCGCGCGGTGGCCTCTGGGCAATGCCAGATCGTCCGTGACGCGCGTACAGATCCCGACTTCGCCGGACGCCGGCTGGAGCGCGACAGCGGCTTCATCACCCGCAGCACCCTGTGCGCCCCGCTGCTGACCGCTGAGGGCCCGATCGGCGCCCTGCAGGTGCTCAACAAGGCGGGCGACGAGCTGTTCGACGACGAAGACTGCAATGCGCTCCGCGTGCTTGCCGCGCCGACCGCGCTGGCCCTGAACCGGGCGCGGCTGGCCGAGGCCCTGCTCGAACAGAACCGCATCCGCCGCGAACTGACCATGGCCCGGCGCCTGCAGCGCTCCCTGCTGCCGCGGCGCCGACGCGGTTCCTACCCGCTGCGTTCGATCAACCTGCCGGCCCAGGAGATCAGCGGCGACTTCTACGACTTCTTCGATCTGCCCGACGGACGAATTGCTTTTGCCCTCGGCGATGTCGCTGGCAAGGGCCTGGACGCCGCCTTCCTGATGGTCCGCTGCGCCTCCCTGCTGCGCTGGGCCGGCAAGGAGGCACTGCCACCACCGGAGTGGCTGGCCCGCGCCAACGATGAGCTGTGCGAGGCGATCCCTCCGGGCATGTTCGTGTGCGCGGTGGCCGGCTACTTCGACCCCGCTACTGCCAAGGCCAGCTGGTCAAGCGCCGGCTTCCCTCCCGTGCTGCGTATCGACAGCGACGGCGTCAGTACCCGCTTCACCGCCGAAGGCCCACCGCTTGGGATCCTGCCGCGCATGCAGTTTCCCCAGCAGGAATGCGACCTGACCGATGCCAGCCTTTACTTGTTCTCCGATGGCGTCACCGACGTCCGCGACGCCAGCGGCCAGATCGTCGATGTCGATGGCATCGAGCGCGCCCTGCTGGCCCTGCGTGGGCTGAGCGCGGAGGCGCGGATCCGCGACCTGATCCGCCGTCTTCGCGGGCTTCGGGTCACCGACGACATCACCTTCATGTTGCTGCAAGGTCCGGCGGCCGGGCGCCAGTGTCTGCTCGAGCACCGCTTCCCCGCGCAGCCCGAGGCGCTGGCCAGGATGCGCCAGCGGATCGGCGATGCGCTGATCGGCAGCGGCGCCAGCGAAGAGGACCGCGGCGCCCTGGTGCTGGCGCTGGACGAAGCAGCGTCCAACGTCATCCGCCATGCCTACCATGGCCCCTGCGAGAGCGAGATCGCGCTGCGCATCGAGCGCGAGGGCGAGGAGCTGCATTTCGAGCTGCTCGACCAGGCGCCGTGCATCGACCCCAGCGCGATCAAGCCGCGCGACCTGGACGAGACCCGTCCCGGCGGCCTTGGCATCAACATCATCGATGCGCTGATGGATGAGTGGCGGATGGAACCGGTCGAGGGCGGCGGCAACCGGCTGCTGATGCGCAAGCGGCTGCGCGCGCCAGCGAGCGCGGCAGGGTAGGGCCGACGACGCGGGCCGGTGTTAAAGTCGACGCGGCAAGCCATATTTGCCACCTGACAGCGAACGGGGAATCGCATGGGCCAGTGCATTACCGAGAACATCGGCGACTACCGGGTGATCCGCCTGGGCGGCGAGGTCGACATGTCCTGGTCGCAGGAGGTGCGCCGCGCGGTGCTCGATGCGCTGGCCAAATCACCGCGGGTAGCGGTCAACCTCGCCGGCGTGAGCTACATCGACTCCTCCGGTATCGCGGCCCTGGTCGAGGGTTTCCAGCAAGCGCGCGGCAAGGGCCAGAGCTTCGTCCTGGTCGAGTGCAGCAGCGCGGTGCTGGCGGTGCTCAAGCTGGCCCGACTGGACAAGGTATTCACCCTGCGTGAGCGACTCGAGGACTGACACCGCCGAGGTGCTGCTGCGGCCGCTGGAGCGGCTGGGGCGGCGCACCGTGGCCGGGGTAGCCGAGATCGGCTATGCCGGCATGCTGCTGTTCGAGAGCCTGTGGTTCTTCGCGGTCGGCTGGCGCCAGGGCCAGCCTGTACGGCTGCGGATGATCTTCGAGCAGATGCGCCAGGTCGGCGTCGACGCTATCCCGATCGTCTCCCTGCTCTCGCTGACCATCGGGGTCATGCTCGGCATCCAGTTCATCGCTGCGCTCGGCGAATTCGGCGCCGAGTCGCAGGTCGTGCTGGCCACCGCCAAATCGATCACCCGCGAGTTCGGCGCCCTGATCACCGGCATCGTGGTCGCCGGCCGCTCCGGCTCCTCGTTCGCCGCGCGGCTCGGCTCGATGGTGGTCTCGCAGGAAGTCGATGCGCTCAAGGTGATCGGCATCGAACCGGTGCGCTACCTGGTCGCCCCGGCCCTGATCGCCATGCTGGTGATGATGCCGGTGCTCACCGTGCTGGCCGACTTCGTCGCCATCGTGGGCGCAGGCCTGTATGCAAGCGGTCCGCTGGACATGAGCCTGACAACGTATCTGTCCACCACCCTGCAGCACATCGAGCCACGCGATCTCTGGGAGGGCCTGTCGAAGTCCTTCGTGTTCGCCGTGCTGATCACCCTGGTCGGGGTCAGCACGGGCTTCTCGGTCAGCGGCGGCGCCGAGGGCGTTGGCCGCGCCACCACCCGCGCCGTAGTGCTGTCGATCAGCGCCATCGTGGTCGCGGACATGCTGTTCTCGTTCTTCCTCAATCGGTGAGAGCCGTGATGGGTGATTGGTGATTTCTGATTTGGCCGCTGCGCGGCAACGCCTGCCGAGCAGCCTGCGCCTTCGCTGCGCCCGGAGGGGGTTCGTCAGAAGCCGGCAAGCTGGCGAAGGCCCGGCGCAGTTCGACGCAGGCGGAGCCCGTCTCGCTTGCGTGGGGCGCTCTCCCGGCGGTGCCGCTCAGGTGAGTCTCGGCGCAGTCCCACTCTCACAAATCACGAATCACGAATCTCGAATCACGTCTCCATGACGAATCACGAATCGCCAACCACGAATCCCGGTTCCCCCGCGGCGAAGGCCGCGGGGGAACCGATCATCGACGTGAAGGGCCTGGAGGCCTACTACGGCCGGCGGCGGATCCTGCACGGCATCGATTTCCAGGTCATGCCCGGCGAGATCCGGGTGATCATGGGCGGCTCGGGTTCGGGCAAGAGCACCCTGCTGCGCCACCTGCTCGGCCTGCAGCGGCCGGTTCGCGGCTCGGTGAAACTGCTGGGTGTGGACCTCGGGCGCGCACCCTCGCGCGAGGTGCTGGCCCTGCGCCGGCAGCTCGGGGTGAGCTTCCAGGGCGGCGCGCTATTCACCTCGATGACCGTCGGCGACAACGTCGCTCTGCCGCTGCGCGAGCACACCGAACTGGACGAGAACACGGTGCGCATCATGAGCCGCCTGAAGCTCGAGGTGGTCAATCTCGGCGGCTTCCAGGACCTGATGCCGAGCCAGCTGTCCGGCGGCATGGTCAAGCGCGCTGCGCTGGCCCGGGCCATCGTCATGGACCCCAAGCTGCTGTTCTTCGACGAGCCTTCCGCCGGCCTTGACCCGGTGGTCTCGGCCGAGTTGGATGAGCTGATCCTGCAGCTGCGCGACGCGATGCGGATGAGCATCGTGGTGGTGACCCACGAACTGGAATCGGCGTTCAAGATCGCTGACAGCATCACCGTGCTGGATGGCGGCAACGTGCTGCTTACCGGCAGCGTCGACGAGGTCCGCGCCAGCGACAACCAGCGCATTCAGGACCTGCTCAACCGGCGTCCGCGCGAGGTGGAGGTCGACGTCGACGATTACCTGCGCCGGCTGACCGAAGAACAGGCCTGAGCGAGGGAGCGCTTCATCCTCTGGCGTGATCGCGCCAGAAGTGATCCAGAACGGCCACGCTGCCCTTGCCTGGGCGGTAGGCGTGGACCAGGGCGCCATGCACGTAGTCGGTGGCCGAGGCGCAGGCAGTTGCCAGTGAGTCGCCCAGGGCCAGCCGCGCGGCCAGCGCGGCGGCCAGGGTGCAGCCAGTCCCGTGCCCCTCGACCGCCAATCGCCGATGTTCGAAGCGGTGCACCGTTCTGCCGTCATGCAGTCTATCGATCATCTGCGCGGTCCCGGACAGATGTCCGCCCTTGAGCAGGATCGCCGGCGCGCCCAGTGCGCGCAGGTCGCTGAGCGCCGCCTCGGCACCGGGATCATCGACGCGCCTGCCGAGCAGCAGCTCGGCCTCGGGAATGTTCGGGGTCAGCAGGGTAGCCAGCGGCAGCAGGCGCTCTCGCATCGCCCGCAGCGCCGTGTCCTCCAGCAAGCGCGCGCCGGAGCTGGCCACCATCACCGGATCGAGCACGACGAAGCGCGGCTTGTGGCGCTCAAGAGCCGCCGCCACGGCTTCGATCACCGCTGCATTGGCCAGCATGCCGAGCTTGACCGCGGCAATCGCGAAGTCATCGAAACAGGCGTCGATCTGCGCGGCCAGGAAGCCGCAATCCGGGACCTCGACAGCGGTCACCCCGCGGGTGTGCTGGGCCGTCAGCGCAGTGATCGCCGACACACCATGCAGCCTGTGCGCGGCGATGGTCTTGAGATCGGCCTGGATGCCGGCGCCGCCGCCGGAGTCGGAGCCGGCGATGGTCAGCACGGAAAATCGACAAGGTTCCATCCGTCGATGATGCCAGAGCCTGCGCCATGCTCGGGCCATGAGCACCAGAGTTTGGCATCATGCCGCCTGCTCCCCACCGACGACCGACATGACCGCAGACGCCACCCCCGCTGCGCGGATAGATCCGCTGCGCCTCGTGCTCGCCGCGCTGTTCGTGGTGGTGAGCAGCGCCTATGTCTGGCTGCAGTACGGCCATATCAGCATGAGCCTGGTAGTCGCCGCGGCCTTCGGCGCCTACATGGCGATGAACATCGGCGCCAACGACGTTGCCAACAACGTCGGTCCGGCAGTCGGCGCGCGGGCGATGAGTCTGGCCACGGCAATCGGCATCGCCGCGGTGTTCGAGGCGGCCGGCGCGATCATCGCCGGCGGCGAGGTGGTCGGCACGATCAAGGGCGGCATCATCAACCCGGCCGACATCGGCGATCCGCGGGTCTTTGTCTGGCTGATGATGGCGGCCCTGCTGGCGGCCGCGCTGTGGCTGAACCTCGCTACCGCGATCGGCGCACCTGTCTCGACCACCCATTCCATCGTTGGCGGGGTGCTTGGCGGCGGCATCGCGGCGGGCGGCTGGGGCATCGCGAACTGGGGCACCTTGGGCGGGATCGCTGCCAGCTGGGTGGTATCGCCGGTGCTCGGTGGACTCATCGCCGCGGCGTTGCTGTACCTGATCAAGCGGCGGATCACCTATCGCGGCGACCTGGTCGAGGCAGCGCGCAAGACCGTGCCCCTGCTGCTCGGACTGATGGCCTGGTCGTTCGCCACCTACCTGTGCATCAAGGGCCTGGGCGCCTTGCTCAAGCTCTCGATCGGGCCGGCGCTCGGTGTCGGCGCGATCGCCGGGGCATTGACCTGGGCCTGGGTCCGGTCCTGGATCGGCCGGCGCAGCGGCCAGCTCGACAATGACCGCGACGCAGTGAATCGGCTGTTCACCCTGCCGCTGATGGCCGCAGCCGCCCTGCTCAGCTTCGCCCACGGCTCCAATGACGTGGCCAACGCGATTGGCCCACTGGCGGCGATCAATGACGCCCTGCTTCACCAGGGCGTGCAGGGCAAGGTAGCGGTGCCGCTGTGGGTGATGCTGCTCGGCGCGCTTGGCCTTGCCGTGGGACTTGCCCTCTACGGCCCGCGGCTGATCCGAACGGTCGGCAGCGAGATCACCGAGATCGACCCAATGCGCGCCTGGTGCATCGCCATGGCGGCGACCCTGACGGTGATCGTCGCCTCCCAGCTGGGGCTGCCGATCAGCACTACCCACGTCACCATCGGTGCGGTGTTCGGGGTCGGCTTCCTGCGTGAGTACCTGAAGGCCAACTACCAGCGGATCATTGCCGATATCGAGGCCCATCACGCCGCGAACGACGCCGAGCAGCACGAGGTCGAGGCCTTCCTAAGCCGCTTCGAGGCGGCGCCGCGAGACGAGAAGTCGCGCATGCTCAAGGAGCTGAAAAAGCAGGGCAAGGCGGGGCTGACCCCGATCTCCAAGCAGGAACGCAAGGAGCTGCGCCGCTACCACAAGCAGGCCCTGGTCAAACGCTCGATCATGCTCAAGGTGGTGGCCGCATGGATCATCACGGTGCCCGCATCGGCGCTGATGGCGGCGGGCATCTTCTTCATGATTCGCGGCGCTGTCGGCTGATCGGCTCAGCCGAGGCCGCGCACCCGGCGGGACTGGCGCGCGCCGCTCAGGCCGGGCTGCGCGCATCCAGCCAGTCGTGGAAGGTCGGGTTGTCCATCGGCCGCGCGAACAGAAAGCCCTGCACCTGGTCGCAGCCGAGCCGGCGCAGCATGTCCAGCGCCGGCTGGTCCTCAACGCCCTCGGCTACCACGGTCATCCCGAAGCGATGGGCGAGGTCGATGATCAGGGCGGTGATGTCGGCCGAGGCCGAGTCCTGCGGCAGGTTGCGCACGAAGGAACGATCGATCTTCAGCTCGTCGGCGGGAATGTCCTTGAAGTAGGCAAGGCAGGAATAGCCGGTGCCGAAGTCGTCGATCGCGATGCGCACGCCCATCTCGCGCAACTCGTTGAGCACCCGGAAGCTGCGCTGCGGATCGGCCAGCAGGGAGCGCTCGGTGATCTCCACCGTAAGTTGGACAGACTCGTGCCCCCAAAGCTTGAGACTGCTTTCGATCAGCTCGGGCAGGTCGTCCTGGGCAACCATCTCGGAAGGCACATTGACCGCGACGCCGATGCGCCCGGCGCTGTGCCGCCAGGCATTGGCCTGGCGCAGGGCGACGTTGAGCGCCCACAGGGTCAGCGACTTGATCTGCCCGCCACGCTCGGCCACCGGGATGAACCGGTCGGGCGGAATGAAGCCACGCCCCGGCAGTGACCAGCGCATCAGCGCCTCGGCACCGCACACCACCAAACCGTCGGCACGCAGCTTGGGCTGGTAGAACATCGACAGCTCGTCGCGCTGCAGGGCTCCGGCCAGCTCGACCTCGATGTCCCAGTGCTCGGAAAGCTCCCAGTCGCTGTCGGCATCGGCGGCGAAGCGCATCCGCTGTCCGGCCTGGCGTCCTTGGGACAGGGCGCGCTCGGCCAGGCGGAACAGGTGGTCGTGCTGGGTCGCGTGCTCGGGCGACAGCGCAACGCCGCAGCTGAGCACCACACGGAGCCGCTGGCCGTTGATGTCGAACGGTGGCTCCATCAGCCGCTGCAGCTTTTCCGCGGCGAGCTCCACATGCCCGGGATTCATCACCCGCGGCAGGATCAGGGCGAAACGGTTGTCACCGATCCGGGCGGCGATATCCTGCGGCCGCAGCAGGGCACGCAGACGCACGGCCACCTCGCGCAACACCGAATCACCAAAGGCATAGCCCTGGCCGGCGTTGATCAGGGCAAAGCGGTCGATATCGACCACCAGCAGGGCGAGCCGCCCACGTTGGTCGTTGGCGATCTGCAGCTGGCGGCGCAGGCTGCCGAGAAAGCTGTGACGGTTGGGCAGCCCGGTCAGCGCATCCTCGACGGGCACGTGTCCCATATCAGTCGATGAACAGCTGCTGCGGATCGATGCCGTGGGCGCCGCTGGGCAATCCGTGGCGAATGTTCAGCGGCCGGCCCTCGGCGTCTTCCGTCACCTGGCTGAGATCGAGACGCTGGAAGCGCGGCAGGGGCTGCTTGTCCGTGTCGAGCAAGACCATCAGCGCCGGACGCAGCCGCTTCAGGCTGTGCACGGCGGT
The DNA here is from genome assembly GCA_964350895.1 of uncultured Lysobacter sp. Classification (GTDB taxonomy): domain Bacteria; phylum Pseudomonadota; class Gammaproteobacteria; order Xanthomonadales; family Xanthomonadaceae; genus Pseudomarimonas. The sequence continues at coordinate 3,470 of CAYGMG010000068.1, read as the reverse complement.
GATCACCCCGACCCTGCCGTCGCTGAGTTCGACCAGCGAACCGGTGGGATAGATGCCGCAGGCCTGGATGAACTGCTCGACCAGCTCGGGCTGGAAGGCGCTGCCGCGGCGCTTGTACAGCTCCGACACCACTTGATGCGGTGCCCGGCTGGGCGCGTAGGGGCGCTCGCTGGTCATCGCGTCATAGCTGTCGACGATGCCGCCGATGCGGCCGAAGATCGGGATGTCCATTCCTGACAGACCCTGCGGATAGCCGCTGCCGTCGTGCCGCTCGTGATGCGAGGCCACCATGTCCATGACCATGCTGCTGATACCCGGCAACTCACCGAGGATCTCCAGCCCGTGCCGGACATGCTGCTGGACCAGGGCCTGTGCGGCCCCATCCAGCGCGCCCCGGGTAGCCAGTAGCTCGGGCTGCACGCGGGTCTTGCCCACGTCGCAGAGCAGCCCGCCAAGCGCCAGCTCCTCAAGCTCGACGCGCTCCATGCCCAGATGCCGACCAAAGCTTGCCGCCCAGATCGAGCTGCCCATCGCATGCAGGTAGTCGTACTCGCTGCTGCGGCGCATCTCGCGCAGCCAGGCGAAAGCATTCGGATTGCGCAGCATGGATTCGACCATGGCATCGACGCCATGCTTGAGCCGGCCCACGTCCAGCTTGCGTCCGGCGCGCAGCGCGTCGAGCGCACCATGCAGACCCGCCTCCAGCTCGTCGAAGGCCGGTTCGGCGGATTTCAGTTCGGCTTCGAAATCGGCCTGCAGCGACCAGCTGGTCTTGCGCAACGCGTTGATCTGCGCCTCCGCCGCGGCCTTGGCCTGGGAAGGGTCGGACAAATCGAGATAACGGGGATCCGGCGACTTGCCGCGCAACGGATCGACCCAGACGAAGCTGCACAGCCGACGCAGGGCGGCGAGCTGCTCCGGGTCCTGCAGCACCAGGCCGTGCAGCGGAAACGGGGTGTCGATCCATGGCCGGTCCAGCCTGGACACGAACATGCCAATCTCGAGGCCGGCGGCACTGATGCGGAGATCCGGCTCAGGAGCCTGGTTCAACGGATGCTTCCTCGCTGCGATTGAATCTGTCGGCGTCCCGTAGCACTGTAGCGCGGAACGATCGCGACGGACTAGGTGATGGCCGCAGCGCAAGACATCCTCCGGCGTCTGGAAACGCTGAACGAGATCGGCAGCGCGCTGTCCTCCGAGCGCGACATCCGCAGCCTGCTCGAGCGCATCCTCGAAGCAGCGCAGGGGTTTGCCAACGCCGATGGCGGAACCCTGTACCTGGTCGAGAACCAGCAGCTGGTGTTCGAGGTCATCCGCAATGAAACCCTGGGCTACCGGATGGGCGGGCGCAGCGGGGTGGCGATCAATTTCCCCTCGGTGCCTTTGTACGAGGAAGACGGCACGCCGGTGCGCGGCACCGTGGTTGCGCATGCGGCGCAGACCGGCGAGACGGTCAACATCCCGGATGCCTACGCCGCCGAGGGCTATGACTTTTCCGGCACCCGGGTGTTCGACGAGAAGAACGGCTATCGCTCGACCAGCTTCCTCACCGTGCCGATGAAGAACCACGGCGGCGCGGTGATCGGCGTGCTGCAGTTGATCAATGCCCGCGATCCGGACCGCACCGTGCGCGCATTCAGCGACGCCGACCAGCAGCTGGTCGAGTCACTGGCCTCGCAGGCGGCCATCGCGCTCAACAACCGTCAGCTGATCGGGCAGATGGAGAACCTCTTCGAGTCCCTGATCAACCTGATCAACAGCGCAATCGACGAGAAGTCTCCATACACCGGCGGCCACTGCGAGCGGGTCCCGGTGCTGACCATGATGCTGGCCGAAGCCACCGAGCGGACCCGCGCCGGCCCGCTGGCCGAGTTCCGGATGAGCGATCGCGACCGCTACGAGCTGAAGATCGCTGGTCTGCTGCATGACTGCGGCAAGATCACCACGCCGGTCCACGTGGTCGACAAGGCGACCAAGCTGGAGACCCTGTTCGATCGCATCGAGCTGCTGGAGGCACGCTGGGAGGTGTTCTTCCGCGACGCCAGGATCGACCTGCTGGAAGGACGCATCGACGAAGCCGCCTACGCCGCGCGCTGCAAGCAGCTGGACAAGGACCTGGCGATGATCCGCCGCAGCAATGTCGGCGGCGAGTTCTTCGAGGACGACAAGGTCGAGCGGGTCCGCGAGATCGCCCGCGGTCGCTGGACCACGCATGACGGCGAGGAGCGCCCGGCGCTCACCGAGGACGAGGTCGACAACCTGTGCATCCGCCGCGGCACCCTGACCCGCAAGGAGCGCGACATCATCAACCACCACATTGTGGTGACCATCGACATGCTGGAAGCCCTGCCCTGGCCGCCGCACCTGACCCGGGTTCCGGAGTTTGCCGGCGGCCATCACGAACGGATGGACGGCAAGGGCTATCCCAAGGGACTGACCCGCGAACAGATGAGCGTGCAGGCGCGGGTGATGGGCATCGCCGACATCTTCGAGGCCCTGACCGCGGCCGACCGGCCCTACAAGAACGGCAAGAAGCTGTCCGAGGCGCTCGGCATCCTGGGCCGGATGAAGATGGACCACCACATCGATGCCGACCTGTTCGAGGTCTTCCTGCGCGAGCGGGTCTACCTGCGCTATGCCAAGCGCTTCCTGCCGCCGGAGCAGATCGACCGGATCGACTGGGCGAAGATACCCGGGATCAGTCCGCAGCTGGCCGCCGAGCTCGGCGCCCAGGACGCTGGGCGCGCAAACTGACTGTTCAGCGCGGCAGGTAGGCGCGCAGAAAGAAATCCACCACGCTGTCGATGTGCGCCCGGCACTCGCTCGCGGGCAGGCTGGCGCAGCAGCCAACGATCATCCGCATGTGGTGCTCACCCTTGAGCAGGCAGAAGAAATGGGTAGCCGCGCGGTGCACGTCAGGCACTGCCAGCACCTTCGCCGTGTTGGCGCGGGCCAGAAAGCCTTCCAGCGCATCGATGGTGCGCTTGGGCCCGGCCTCGTAGAAGCGCTCGGCCAGACCGGTATCGGTCATCGCCCGCGCGGCCAGGGTGCGATGCAGCTGCACCGCCTCGTCGCTGGTAATCAGGGCATGAAAGGCCAGCGCGATGCCGCGCAGCTGGTCGCCGATCGGCTCGGCGCCGGGCTCGACCTCGAACACCGAGGGCGGGAGCATCTCCTCGCAGCGGCACTTCACCGCTTCGGCGAACAGGTTCTCCTTGTCGCTGAAGTGGTTGTAGACGGTCAGCTTGGACACCCCGGCCTCGGCGGCGATCGACTCCATGCTCACGCCGTCGTAGCCGCGCTGCGGAAAAAGGCGCTTGGCGGCGTCCAGGATCGCAGCCTTCTTTTCCAGATCCTTGGGCCGGCCGGGCCCCTGCTGGGGCGGGCGAGGCGGACGGCGGACGGGGGCGATTGCGGGCATATTTAAATACTGGACTGATAGGTTCTTTAATTTTAGTATACCGGCCAGT
>CAYGMG010000067.1:0-19161 GCA_964350895.1 uncultured Lysobacter sp. | reverse complement strand
ATCCGCTCCCACAACAGCTCGCCGGCGTGCCCTGCGAACGGCAGCTCTGCGCCCAAACTTGCCCGACAGCTAGGTGCGCCTTGCCGGCGGCGGCTGGACTTCCCCGCAGGCCTTGCAGGTGCGCGCCTCGAGCGAGGCGTAGTAGCGCTCGAACACCGGAGGAAAATCACGCTCGATGTCGCGCAGAGGGAAGTATTCCTCGTACAGCTTGTGGTTGCAGCGTTCGCAGAACCACATCAGACCGTCCTGCTCATCGGCAAGGCGGCGGCGCTCGATGACCAGGCCGACCGAACCGGGCATGCGCTGCGGCGAGTGCGGAATTCTTGGCGGCAGGTAGAACAGTTCGCCAGCGCGGATCGGGATATCCCTGGCAGCGCCTGCTTCCTGTATGCGCAGAATCATCTCGCCCTCGATCTGGTAGAAAAACTCGGGGCCTTCCTCGTAGTGGTAGTCGCTGCGCGAATTGGGTCCGCCGACGATCATCACGATGAAGTCGCCGTCGACGATGCACTTGTTGCCGACCGGCGGCTTGAGCAGGTCGCGGTACTCGTCGATCCAGGCCACGAGGTTGATCGGTGGGTTAAGCATGCAAATGCTCCGCTACAGGTTCGCCAGTGCGCGAAATACAGCGAGAACGCTCTTGGCCGCAGTCGCCCGCACTCGGATCGGCCGCAGTTTGCCCGCGCGCGATCACCGCTTGCTGACCACGGCAACGCACTTCAGTTCGATCGCGATCGGCGTCGGCAAGGCGCTGATGCCCAAGGTGGTCCGGCAGGGCGCGGAGGCGGGGTCGGGGAAGTATTCGGCCCAGATCGCGTTATACCGGCCGAAGTCTGCCGCCATGTCGGTGAGGTAAACGGTAACGTCGACCAGATCCTCGAAGCGCGCGCCGCTGGCTTGCAGCACAGCGCGCACGTTGTCCAGCACGGCGCGGGTCTGGGCGGCGATGTCGTACTCGAGCAGCTTGCCGTCGGCATCCAGCACATTGCCGGGGATGCGATTGTCCTCCGGGCTGCGCGGGCCGATGCCGGACAGGAAGAGCAGTTCGCCGACCCGCCGCGCATGCGGGTAGTTGCCTACCGGCCGCGGCGCGCTGGCGGCGGCGATCGCCTCGCTCACGGCGCGGTGCGTCCTTCGCGGATGCTGGTGATCGCCTCGGCGTAGGCGCGCTCGACGTCGGCGGACGAGTTGACGCCAAAGCCGAGCTGACGGATGCGGCCATCGAGCAGGCCATAGATCCAGCCGTGCACGGTGATCGGCTGACCCCGCGCCCAAGCATCCTGAATCACCGTGGTCTGGCAGACATTGATCACCTGTTCGATCACGTTCAGTTCGCACAGCTTGGCGTGGCGCAGCGAATCCAGCTCGCAGGACTCGAGAATCTCGGCGTGCTGGTGGGCGACATCGCCGACATGCCGCAACCAGTTGTCGGCAAGGCCGACCCGGGTCCCGGCGAGCACCGCATTGACGCCGCCGCAGCCGTAGTGGCCGCAAACGATGACGTGCTCGACCTTGAGGATGTCGACCGCGAACTGCATTACCGACAGGCAGTTGAGGTCACCGTGGGAGACCACGTTGGCGATGTTGCGGTGGACGAACACCTCGCCCGGGGCGAGCCCGGTGACCTGGTTGGCCGGCACTCGCGAGTCCGAGCAGCCGATCCACAGGAACCGCGGCGCCTGCTGCGCCGACAGGCGGCGGAAGAACTGCGGGTCCTCGGCAAGCATCTGCGCGGACCATTCCTTGTTTTTCTTCAGCAGGTTTTGCGGAGGGCTCATGCGGGCAGGCACACGTTTCGGGTTTCGGTGAAGAAGCGTAACGATTCCGTGCCGCCCTCGCGACCCAGGCCGGAGTCGCCCATGCCGCCGAACGGGGTGCGCAGATCGCGGGCCATCCAGTTGTTGATCCAGACCACGCCGCAGCGTAGCCCGGCCGCCATACCATGGGCGGTGGCAAGGTCGCGGGTGAAGACGCTGGCGCTGAGCCCGTAGGGCGTGGAATTGGCCATCTCCAGCGCTTCTGCGGCCTTGTCGAAAGGCTGCAGCACGATCACCGGGCCGAAGATCTCCTGCTGGTGCAGGGCGCAATCGGCAGGCAGGTCCTCGATCAGGGTCGGGGCGAAGAAACAGCCGTCGCGACAGCGGCCCTCCACGCGCACCGGCGCGCCGCCGCAGAGCACGCTCGCGCCGGCATCGCGCGCCGACTGAACGGCGGACCGGACCTTGTCGAAATGCGCCTGTGAGGCCAGCGGACCCATCCGTGTCGCGGCCAGGCTCGGGTCGCCGACGGTCCACTGCGCTGCCTCTTCAAGCAGGGCCGCGCGAAGCTCCGCATAGGCGCTGCGCTGGATCAGCAGGCGCGATCCGGCAAGGCAGATCTGTCCGCTGTTCTGCCAGCCGGCGCGCAGAAGGGTCGCGGCCAACCCCTCGCGCGCGGCGTCGGCAAACACGATGCTGGCGTTCTTGCCACCCAGTTCCAGCGAGACTTTCTTCAGCTGCTGCCCGCACTGGCTGCCGATCTCGCGGCCGACCCGGGTGCTGCCGGTGAAGCTGACCGCGCGCACCTCGGGATGCGCGACCAAGGCGCGACCGACCTCGTCGCCGCGGCCGTGTACAACGTTGAATACGCCGGGAGGAAAGCCAATCTCGCTGGCCAGTTCCACCATCCGGGTCGCCGACAGCGGGGTGATCTCGCTGGGCTTTGCCACCACCGCATTGCCGCAGGCCAGCGCCGGGGCGACCTTCCATGAGAACAGATACAGCGGCAGGTTCCACGGCGAGATGCAGGCGACCACGCCCAGCGGCGGGCGCAACGTATAGTTCAGTCCGACCTCGCCGTGATGCGACTCGGAGCCGAACTGGGTGACCGCCGCGGCAAAAAAGCGCAGGTTGGCCAGCGCCCGCGGGAACTCGATGTCGCGGATCAGGGCCACTGGCTTGCCGGTGTCCAGAGCTTCAAGCGCGATGAAATCCTCCGTGCGCTCGGCCATCGCATCGGCCAGCCGGTGGAGCAGGGCGGCCCGTTCGGAATGGCGCAGCGCCGCCCAGCCGGGTTGCGCGATCTGCGCGGCTTCGACGGCGGCCTGGACATCTGCGTCGCTGCCGCGGGCGACCTCGGCGACCTGCCCGGCAGTGGCCGGGTCGAATACCGGCAGACACTCCCCGTTGGCCGCGGCGCAGGCGCGGCCGGCGATGTGCTGGAGTGCCTTGATCATCGGCGTGTCCAGATCAGATCGAGTGGGTCCGGCCGCCATCCGCGGCCAGACTGGTGCCGGTGATGTAGGCCGCGGCCGGTGAAGCGAAGAACGCCACCGCCGCGGCAATCTCGCTGGCCTCGGCCATCCGTCCGAGCGGTACATCAGCGAGCATGTCGCGCTCGATCTCGGCGCCATCGCGGTTCTCGTGGCTGGCTCGGGCGCCGACAATCTCCTTGATCCGCCGGGTCCGCGTGTAGCCCGGCAACACGTTGTTGACGGTGATCCCGTCGGCCGCCACCTCGCGTGCCAGGGTCTTGGCCCAGCCGGCCATCGCCGCACGCAGCGTGTTGGAAACGCCCAGACCGGGGATCGGCTCGTAGACCGAGGTCGAGATGATGTTGACGATGCGCCCGAAGCCGCGGCTGCGCATTCCCGGCACCACGGCCTGGACCAGTCTATGGCTTGCCAGCAGGTGCGGCGCGAAGGCAGTCTCGAACTGCGCCGGCTGTGCGTCGAGCAGGGCGCCTGCGGCAGGACCGCCGCTGTTGTTGATCAGGATGTCGACATCGCCGGCGGCCAGCGGGCCGTCGATCAGGGACTGCAGGGCGGCGTCATTGCCAAGGTCGACGGCATGGCTGGCGTGGCCCCGGCCGTCGCTGCGCGGCAGCCTGTGCAGGGCCGCAGCGAGGTCCTCGGCATTGCGTGCCAGCAGGGTGATCCGCGCGCCCATCGCCGCCAGTTCCATCGCCACCGCAGCGCCGATGCCTGCCGATCCGCCGCAGACCAGGGCGTGTCGATTGCCAAGATCAAGGTCCATCCGTCGTGCCCTCCGCATTGCGCGCGTCGCCTGGCCGGTCGCTGCCGTCGCCCTGCCCGAACGCTATCACGTGGCAGGGTGGCGGCGGGCCAGGCGCTCGCGCATCAGGGCAGCGATCTCGGCTGCCTCACCGCCTTGCGCGGCCAGCGCGCTGGCCGCGCCCTCGACGTTCTCGGCCGGGTGATTCTGGTTGAGCTTGAACTTCATCTGCCAGTCGCTGACCAGCAGCCGGAAGCCAATGATGCCGGCCAGCTCGCCGCGGGTGCCAGGTGCCGACTCGGGGAAGCGCCAGCCCTGCTCACCGGCCGGCTCAAAGCGCGTGCTCAGCTCCGCTACCAGGCGTTGCAGCGAGGGCGCATCGTCAAAGGTTTCCAGCCTGCCACGCAGATGCGCCACCGCATAGTTCCAGGTCGGCACATTGCTGGCCGGATCGGCGTACCAGCGCGGCGACAGGTAGGCGTGTGGACCGTGGACGATGACCAGGGCGCCGCCGCCGTGGCGCGCCTGCGGATTGGGCCGCGCCCAGTGGCCCTTCAGCTGCAGCTGATCGCCATCGCGCTGGCAGAGTACCGGTAGATGGCTGGCGAACGGCAGGCCTTCCGCATCGACCGTGACCAGGGTCACGAAGGGGTCGCGGTCGAGCAGGGCGAGCAGGGTGTCGCAATCGGTTTCGGCGAAACGGCGTGGCAAGTACATTGTGGGCTCCAGGACAGGCGCCGATCTTCGCATGCCGGCTGAGCTGGGCTGGCGGTTACTCGACGGCGACTTCCAGCTCGGCGCGCTGCACCGGGCGCACCAGGCGAAAGCCGACATCGTCATAGCCGCGCTGCGGATCCGCCTCGGCGTTGCGTCGCGGATTGTCCTGCTCGGCCAGATCGCGCCAGCTGGCGCCGCGCGCAGCGTCGCCGTCAGCCAGCCACTCGCGGACGTTGCCGTGGCTGCCGCGGATGCCCAATGCCGAAGCACTGCCGGCGCTGGCAGCGAGGGTTCCTTCGATGACGCAGTCGGAGGCCTTGCCGGCGCAGCGGCTGCCGGCCTGCGCCGCGTGACGCTGCCAGTCGGCGCTGCTAGGCAGGGTGACCGGCCGGCCCTGGCGCTGGCCCTCCCAGGCGGCAAAGGCCAGCGCGTCGGCGCGGCTGACGCAGACCACCGGATGATCGCCAGCCTGGGCAAAGCCAGGCTCCTGCCAGCTGCGCTTGCGCAGGGTCATCATCGCGGTGCGGATCCGGCAGTTGGCCGCTTCGCGGCCGCTGGCGCGGGCGAACTCCGCATACGCGCTGCGGCTGACCAAGCTTGCCTGCATGGCGAGTCCCGGCTGGTCCTTCCCGGGCAGGCGCAGCAGTCGCCAGCCGGGCTGCCCGGGCAGAGCGTCGCCGGCTTGCGCCAGCACCAGCTTGCGTGACCAACCAGGTTCGAACCAGGCGCTGGGCAGGCCAAGCGCGCGGATCCGCGACTTGTGCGTGCGCAGTCCGGCGAGGTCGCCCGCCGCAGCCAGCCGATCAAGCGTCATGTTCAAGGGCGCGCTGAGCGCATCGCGCAGCGCCAGTGCTGCGGGGGCCTCCTGCAGAGCCAGACGGCCGACCAGCTCGCGACCGCGCTCGAGCAGGAGCTGCGCGGCATCGTCGCGCTGCTCGGCGATGGCCGAGGCGATGTACGGGGTGGCAGCAACCAGCCAGGCTGCGCCCAGCTCGGCCAGCCGCTGCGGGTCGGCAGACAGCGCTTCGGCCGCGAGCAGGGATTCGTAGGCGTTGTCGCCCGGCGGCTGGCTCAGTCGGCGGCGCTCGATCTGCATCTCGGCAAAGGCCAGCACGCGCTGATCGGCCGGCAGGTCGGCCAGCGGATCCACTGGCTCATCGGAGCTCAGGCTGTCCTCGGGCAGTGGCTCCGGCCCGCTGTCGGCTTGCAATACGCTGCTGTCCAGACCGCCGGCAGCGCCGGATGGCGGCGGCGCTGCGGCGAGTTCGGTGGCAGGCACCGAACTCGCCGGCGTCATGAAGATTGGCGGCGAGGCCGGCGCAGTTTCCGGGTCGTCAGGCGCGCCGACCAGGCCGCGCCAGAGCAAGGCCGCGAGCGGCAGTGACAGCAGCACACCGGCCAGGATCAGCCGGCGGCGCAGGCCGAGGCTGCGCCAGATCCGTTCAAGCTGCCCGCGGCGCGCGGCAAGTCGCGCCTTGAGCTTTGAGAACGCATCGCGCTGACCGATGATCGTGGTGCTGGAGACCGCGGCGGGTTTGGCCTGCGGCGGTAGCGCCACGGCCGCAGCGGCAGGCACCACCAGCGGCGCCCGCTCGCGCGCCGCGCGCGCCCAAACGCCAAGCGCATGCCAGCTCTGGCGCTTCTCCGCGCCCGGCGCTTCGGGCAGGCCGAGGCGATGGATGGTCGCCTCGACCTCGTCCAGTGCGACCATCATCTCGCGCGCATCGGCAAAGCGGTCCTTGGGCAGCTTGCTCAGAGAGTGGTTGATGAAACTCTGCCAGTGCCCGAGTTCGGCGGGCAGCGGCGGCACCGGATCGACCGCATGCATGAGCGCAAGGCCGAGCGGATCGGAGTTCTTGTAGGGCAGGAAGCCGGTCAGCATCTCCCAGGTCAGGATGCCAAGGCTGTACAGGTCGGCGCGGCCGTCGACCGATTCGCCACGCGCCTGCTCGGGCGCCATATGCGCGCCGCTGCCGACTGCCAGTCCGCGACCGGTGACCCGCGAGCGGTCGCGCCGGCTGAGCGCGATGCCGAAGTCGGTCAGCAAAGGTCGGTCGGCGTTGTCGAACAGCACGTTCTCGGCTTTAACATCACGATGCACCACGCCGCGCCCGTGCGCGTAGTCGAGCGCCCAGAGCAGGGCACGCAACACTTCGATCACCCCGCGCTGATCGCCGCGCAGATCGCGCTGGCCGAGGTGACCGCGGGCCAGATAGGGCAGTACGTAGTAGAGCAGCCCATGTTCGGTGCGGCCGATTTCGTAGATGCCGACGATGCACGGGTGCTGCAGCTTGGCGATGATCTGCGCCTCGCGCTCGAAACGCAGCTTGCTGATCTCGTCGCGCAGGGCCTCGGGCTGGATGACCTTGATCGCCACCTGGCGGTCGAGGGATTCCTGCACCCCCAGATAGACATAGGACATGCCGCCACGGCCGAGCAGGCGCAGCACCCGGTAGCCGGGAATCTCGGGCATCAGTCCGCTGAGCAGCTCGTGCAGCTCCTCGGGCGTGTACTCGGGCAACGACGTGGCCATGGCACCCCAGGGCAAAGCTCAGCGCTCAAGGATACGGCAGCGCGAGCGTCGCGCGAGCGGGCATCGGGAAATCCCCGGGCAGTCGGTTGCAGTCAGCCAGGTCGATACGGTTCGGCTACCGGCCTGAGGGCAGGCGACGGATGCGCGCCGCTGTGGCCACATCGGTCCGCAACGGCATGTCGCGGGTGTATGTCGCCAGTCCCTCCGTAGGGCGGCGACTCCGGGCGCGAACGTCTGCCATGCGCCCTGTATTGCCCAGGGCGATCACCAAGGCATCAACTGCTACGCGACGCAGCAGGGGCTTGATCGGGCCTCGGGCTGCGCAGGGGAAGGCGGTGGGTCAAGCGCTGGCGCATGGCGGCAAGGGCGGCGTCGCCGCCCGCGGCAACTGCCTGTTCAAGAGCGGCATCAAGCAGACAGGCAGCCTGTTCGCGCTCATCCAGCTGGTCAGCCAGGATGCCGGCGGCGCGTCCGGCGATCGGCAGACTGTCGCGGCGCTTGGGATGGGTCTTGCGGTAGTTCATGGCAAGGCTGCTGGCGCTTCGCCATTGCGCGAGTTTCTCCAGATGGTCGAGCAGTCTGTTGAGCGGGTCAGCCTCCGGCAGGCTGAACTGCGGATTGTCCTGCAGCGCTTCCAGGGCGAGGGCTGCTGCGGCCTTGAGCTGGCCCAGCGCGATCAGCTCGCTGCAGCGGACCCGGGCATGATCGTCGAGCTCGACCAGGCGCCGTGCCGCGCGCAGGGCGCTGCGGTACTCCTTCTGCAGCGGCTCGGCAGCGCCCAGGCGTATCGCTTCGCGCAGGCGGTCGGCGCGTTGTCCCGGATCGCTGCGCTCCTTGGCGCTGGCCACCTCGCGGGCGACCGCCAGCTGTTCGCGCTCGCGCTGCAGCACCGGCCGCGAGCTGTCCTCGGTCACGTAGCCGAGCTGCGCGGCGTAGGCACGCAAGGCCAGGCCCTTCCAGCGGAACAGGACGATCACCGCGGCATGGCTTAGCAGATAGAACAGGGCACCGGCCAGCCCGCCGGCGCCCAGCCCGCTATCGGCGAGCAGGGCGCGGCCGTTGAACTGCAGCAGCATGGTTGCAAACCAGGCGCTGGCGATCAGCGGGTAGGCCATGCCGAGCTTGCCGGCCACCACCAGCCAGTTCACCGGATTGAGCGCACCGAGCAGGTTCTGCGATACCGCAAGGGCAAGGATCACGCCGGGCAGGACCAGGGCCGCGGAGAGCGCCGCCAGCCATTCGTACTGCGGCGCGAGAACCAGCACCGCGGCGAACAGCCCAAGCACGCCGACCTGCACCCAGAGGTGTCGCCGGTGCACGCTGTCTTCGACGTGTGCCAGCACGTCCGGGGCACGCTCGTTGCCCTGGGCGGTCGCTGCCATGGCCTCCAGCGCGTACTTGTACAGGGCAAGCCAGAGTACGCCCTGAACCAGCGAGTCCCAGGGCCAGGGCAGCAGCCAGGCCAGACAGCGCATACCCAGCACCGCGGCCAGCGCAGCCAATACCGGCGTCTGCAACAGGAAGCCCAGCGCATCGGCCAGCGCCGCTGCGGAGGCGGGTGGCACTGGCTTGCGCTGCCTGGCCTTCATCGCTGGAAAGCAACCGCTACGAAGTCACACCCGGGCCGCGCGTGCTCGGGTTGCGGTCGGCGCAATCGCGACTGTGCAATCCGCATGTTACGCGGCGCGCCCGGGGGCGCCGACGTTGAGCCTGGCGCGCGGCCGGCAAGCGGCGGTGAGCGTCCCTGAGATTGTCATGAGCGCATCGTGGCTGGCCGAGACGGCTCAGAACAGCAGCGAAGCCATCTTGCGCCGGTAGATACCGACCAGGTCCTCGTCGTCGATGACCTTGAAGGCGTCGACCAAGGCGCGGCGGGCCGCGCCTTCGTTCCAAGCCTTGTCCCGGCGAAGCAGTTCGAGGAAGTGCTGCAGCGCGGACTCGGTCTCGCCGCCGACCAGGGCGTGGACGCCGAGCAGGTGTCGCGCGGCGTGGTCGTTTTCATCCTGCTCAAGACGCTGCGTCAGCTCGGCCGCCGATGGTGCGCCGTTCAGCGCGGCGGCGAAGTCGAGCGTCGCGCGGACGCGCTTGGCGCGGTCGTCCTCGGCAAGGTTGGCCGGCAGGCCGTCGAGCACGGTGGCGGCGCGCGCCACTTCGCCGGCTCGCGACAGGGCGACGGCGAGATCCAGCTGCAGCTCGGGCTGGTCCGGGGAGCTGGCGATCTGCGCTTCCAGATCGGCGACCTGCTGCTGCGGCGTGCGCAGGTCCGGTGCCGGCTCGGCCGGCTCAGCGGCGGCCAGCGGCTCAACTCCATGCTGGGCGAGGAACTGGCGCACCTGGGATTCGGGCACGGCGCCCATGAAGCCGTCCACCGGGCGGCCGTCCTTGAGCAGGATCACCGTCGGCAGCGAGCGCACCCCGAACAGCGCCGGCAGCTGCTGCTCCTCGTCGCTGTTGACCTTGGCCAGGATGAAGCCGCCGCCATACTCGGCCGCCAGCTTTTCCAGGATCGGCTTGAGCTGCTTGCAGGGCGCGCACCAGTCGGCCCAGAAATCGACCAGCACCGGGACCTGGGTGGAGCGGCCCAGGACGTCTTGCTCGAAAGTCTCCGTCTTGACGTCGAAACTATGGGTGGTGTCGGCTGCAGCTGCAGGGGCGCTTGCATGGGGGTCGATCAACATGGGGTCTCTCACTGGCAAAGTGTCGTTTCGGGGCGCGCCGAACGCAGGGCCGCTGCTTTTGGCGCGGCCGCGCGTCGCGGGGAAGATCGGCAGACCAGGGCGGTATGGTCTTGCGCGGCCTCCGGCTCAGTCGGACAGATGGGGGCGGCCTGCCGGACAGGCAAGCCTTCAGCGATGGCGCTTGCCGTCCTTCATTACGAAGTCGACCTGTTCCATGATCCGCACGTCCTGCAGCGGGTTGCCTTTCACCGCGACGATGTCGGCGCGCTTGCCGACCGAAAGGCTACCCAGCTCATTCTCCATCCCCAGCGCTTCAGCGGCGTTGCGGGTGGCCGACTGCAGCGCCTCGGAGGCGGACATGCCGGCCTCAACCAGCAGGGCGAACTCACCGGCGTTCTGGCCATGCGGGAATACCCCGGCATCGGTGCCGAAGGCGATCCTGACCCCGGCCTTGTAGGCGCGCGCGGTGGTGTCGCTGATCTTCGGGCCGACCGCCGCGGCCTTGGGCCGGACGATCTCGGGGTAGTAGGTCGGATCCTTGGATTTCTCGCTGACGAAGGCGCCGGCCATCAGGGTCGGCACATACCAGGTGCCGCGCTCCTTCATCAGCTTCATCACCTCGTCGGACATGTAGGTGCCGTGCTCGATGCTGTCGACGCCTGCCAGCACGGCGCGCTTCATGCCCTCAGCACCGTGGGCGTGCGCGGCGACCTTGAAGCCGTAGTCATGCGCGGTCTTGACGATGGCGACGATCTCGTCCTCCATGAATTGCGGATTGTCGGCGCTCTTGGCGAAGCTCAGCACGCCGCCGGTGGCGGTCAGCTTGATCATGTCCGAGCCTTCCTTGTAGCGCTGGCGCACCGCGCGACGTGCTTCCAGCGGACCGCTGATCACGCCGTCCTCCGGGCCCGGATAGCCAAAGCTGTGCAGCAGATCGCGGCTGACGCCATTCAGCGGATCGGCATGGCCGCCAGTGGTGGCCAGCGACTTGCCGGCGGCGATGATCCGCGGCCCCGGGACCAGGCCCTCATCGATTGCATCGCGCAGCGACAGGGCGATATTCCCGCCGAGGTCACGCACCGTGGTGAAGCCAGCGTCCAGGGTGCGGCGGGCAAAGCCGACCGAACGGAAGGCGAAGTCCTCGGGATCGAGACGAAAGCCTTCGGCATAGGCCTGCGGATTGGTCTCGCTGGACAGGTGCACGTGCAGATCGATCAAGCCCGGCAGGCAGGTATGCCCGCTCAGGTCGAGCGCGCCGGCTGCCGCAGGCGCCCCGGCGCTGATCGCCGCGATGCGGCCGTCCTCGATACGCAGGGTGTGCTCGCCAAGCAGCTTGCCGCTGGCCGAGTCGAACACCTGGCCACAGTGCAGCTGGACGATCTCGGCCTGGGCCAGGGTCGGCAGCAGGAGCAGGGTCAGGGCAATCCGCATGCGGTTCTCCTCGAGGGGAAGTCTGGGCAGTCAAAGGATCTCAGGCGCACGATGATACGCAGGCGAGCCGTGGCTTGCCCAACTGCACCGGCATGAGGAAACGCGGCCGAAATTGCGCACCAACTGCGTGCATGTTCGGCAAGCGGCGCGGATTCGGCGCCACGCAAGTGCTTGTTGCATCGCACAAAGTTCAGTTTTCGCTCAGCTTGGCACGTTTCCCGCAGAGACGAAGCGGGGAGTGATCCGCCGCGCCTGCGGCACATAGCAGTGAACGAGAGGAGCCAGATGAAACTGATTACCGCCATCATCCGCCCGTTCAAGCTCGATGACGTACGCGAAGCGCTGGCACAGGTTGGCGTCTCGGGCCTGACCGTCACCGAGGTCAAGGGGTTTGGCCGCCAGAAGGGGCATACCGAGCTGTACCGCGGCGCTGAATACGCCGTGGACTTCCTGCCCAAGCTCAAGCTGGAAACCGCCATCACCGATGACCGGCTCGACGCCGCCATCGAAGCGATCTGTTCAGCAGCGCGCACCGACAAGGTGGGCGACGGGAAGATCTTCGTCAGCAATCTCGAGCAGGTGGTGCGGATTCGCACCGGCGAGCTCGACGACAGCGCCCTGTGAGCGGAAGGAGCCGATCATGACTATGACTGCAAGTATTTCTCCAATGAAGCGGATGACGCTCGCCCTGCTCCTGCTGGCCGGCATCGGTATCGCGCTGACCGGCTCGGTGGTGGCCCAGGATCCGGCGCCCGCGGCGGCGGCAACCTCGGCTGCGGCCGCGGTGGTTACCGAGGCCGCAGCCGAGGAGGCGACACCCGCACCAATCGTCGACAAGGGTGATGTCACCTGGATGATGGTCGCCACCCTTCTGGTGGTGCTGATGGCCGTGCCTGGTCTGGCCCTGTTCTATGGTGGCCTGGTGCGGACCAAGAACATGCTCAGCGTGCTGATGCAGGTGATGACCGTGTTCTCGCTGATCGTCGTGCTGTGGGCCGTCTACGGCTACAGCCTGGCCTTCGTCGGTGGCGGCGCGGTGTACGGGTCCTTCGATGCGCTGTTCCTGAAGGGCATCACCGCCGACTCGCTGGCCGCGACCTTCACCGACGGGGTGATGATCCCCGAGCTGATCTTCGTCGCCTTCCAGTCGACCTTCGCCGGCATCACCTGCGCCCTGATCGTCGGCAGCTTCGCCGAGCGGATCAAGTTCTCCGCGGTGCTGCTGTTCTCGGTGCTCTGGTTCACCTTCTGCTACATCCCGATCGCGCACATGGTCTGGGCCGGCAACGGGTATCTGTTCGGCAAGGGCGCGCTGGACTTCGCCGGCGGCACCGTGGTGCACATCAATGCCGGCGTGGCCGGTCTGGTCGGTGCCTACGTGATCGGCAAGCGCATGGGCCTTGGCCGCGAGGCGATGGGCCCGCATAGCCTGACCCTGACCATGGTCGGCGCATCGCTGCTGTGGGTCGGCTGGTTCGGCTTCAACGCCGGCTCCAACCTGGAAGCCACCTCGGGCGCAACCCTGGCCTTCATCAACACCCTGATGGCGACTGCCGCGGCGGTGCTGGCCTGGTCGGGAATCGAAGCGGTCCTGCGCGGCAAGGCCTCGATGCTCGGTGCGGCATCCGGTGCGGTGGCTGGGCTTGTCGCGATCACCCCGGCCTGCGGCTCGGTGGGCGTGATGGGCGCCATCGTGATTGGCCTCGTGTCTGGCCTTGTCTGCTTCTGGGGCGTCACCGGGCTGAAGAAGATGCTCGGCGCGGATGACTCGCTCGACGTGTTCGGCGTGCACGGCATAGGCGGCATCATCGGCGCCATCCTGACCGGCGTGTTCGCTGCGCCGACCCTGGGCGGTACCGGCGGCGATGACTTCAGCATCGGCGGCCAGGTGCTGATCCAGCTGGAAGCGGTGGTGATCACCGTGGTCTGGTCGGCGGTGGTGGCCTTCATCGCCTTCATGATCGCCAAGGCGGTCACCGGCCTGCGGGTGTCCGAGGATGAAGAGCGCGAGGGCCTGGATATCGCCTCGCACGGCGAGGCGGCCTACAACAACTGAGTTCAGCGACTGCGAGTTTTGGGGGCGGGGAGCGTCCCGGCCACGGCCGGGCCTTTCCCCCTCCGCCGCTTCCACCGCTTGGCCGACGCGGCGGCTTCCCTCCCTCCCGCCGTCCGCTACGCCGCAGGGCTCCTTCGGGAGCCCTGTTTTTGTCTGCGCCCTGTCCGTGTCTTGAACAGGAAACCGCACGGTGCCCTGCGTCGCACTCTGGCCGGGATCAGGCTGTTCGCCTCGGTGACCCGTTGCCCGCCGAGGCGACCGGGCCGCAGATCGCCCATCATCCGCGCAGCCGCTTTACGAAGTTGCCTTGCCGGGTGATGTCCTGGCTATGCCTGCCCGGGCGTGCTGTCGAAGCGTGGCTTGGCAGCGCCCAGCCGGTCGCGGATGTCCTCGATGATCATGTAGAGGCAGGGCACCAGCAGCAGGGTGATGGCGGTGGCGAACAGGATGCCGTAGCCGACCGAGATCGCCATCGGGATCATGAAGCGTGCCTGCCGTGAGCTCTCGAAAATCATCGGTGCCAGACCGCCGAAGGTCGACAGGGTGGTCAGCATGATCGGCCGGAAGCGGCGCGCGCCAGAGCGCACGATGGACTCGAAGGCGGAGTCGCCAAGCGCCCGCCGCTGGTTGGCGTAGTGCACCATCACCAGCGAGTCGTTCACCACCACGCCGGACAGGGCAATGATGCCCATGATCGAGATGATGCTCATCGAGTAGCCCATCAGCACGTGGCCGATGATCGCGCCGAACACGCCGAACGGGATGGCGAACATCACGATCGCCGGCTGCACATAGCTGGAGAACGGAATGGCCAGCAGCACGTAGATCAGCGCCAGGGCCAGCAGGAAGCCGAGCCCCAGCGAGGCGATCGCGTCACGCATGTCGGCCTGGCGGCCTTCCAGGCTGTAGCTCAGGCCGGGAAAGTCGCGCTGCAGCTGGGGCAGGGTGTCGGCCTGAACGGCGGCGACCACCTGGTTGGCTTCGCTGCGCGGCGTGACATTGCCGCTGACCTGGACCGTGCGGCGGCCATCGCGCCGGCTGATCGTGTCGTAGGCGTGGCCGGGTTCGATCCTGGCCACGGTATCGAGCGGCACATAGGTGCCGGCCGGGGTGCGGATCAGCAGGCTGGTCACATCCTGGATCTGGGTGCGCTCGCTCTCGGGCAGGCGCACCAGCACGCGGACCTCGTTGCGTCCGCGCTGCTGGCGCAGCACTTCGGCGCCGAAGAAGGCGGCGCGCACCTGGCTGGCGATCTCGCGCGCGGACAGTCCCAGGCTGCGTCCCGCGTCGAGCATGCTGAGGTTGAACTGGCTTTTGCCGACCTGGAAGCCGTCGTCGACGTCGGCCACGTTGGGGAACTCGGAGAGCACCGCCGCCAGGGCACTGCTGGCCTGGTCGAGCACTGCCACATCGCGATGGCTGAGCTCGATGGTCAGCGCCGGGCCGCCGCCGGGTCCGCCGGAGTCGGCGGCGAAGCGGACGTACTGCGCATCGGCGATCGGCGGAGTCCTGCTCCGCCACAGGTCGGTGACCTCCGAGGTGCTGATCGGTCGCACCGTGGCGTCGGTGAGAAAGACCTGAACCCGGATCTGGTTCTCGGTGATCCGGGTGAAGATGCCGGTGGCCAGCGCATCGCCGCCGTTCTCGGCCACGCTGCTGGCCGCAGCCGACTCGATCTGCTCGGCAGCAGCGCGCACCCGTTCGGCCGGGGTCCCCACTGGCAGCACGGCGGTCGCCTCGGAGAGATCGGCTTCCACCGTGGGCATCAGTTCGAAGCCCATGCGTCCGCTGGCGGCGTAGGCGAGCACCACGCTCAGGGCAGCGATGCCTATCGATACCGACAGGTAGCGATGGGCGACGGCGCGCTCGACCAGGGGCTGGTAGCGGTGCTCGACCCAGGCCGAAAAATCGGCGGAAAAACTCTGCTGCCACTGGCGCAGGCGACTGCTGCGCTGAAGCGGCTTGCTGTGTGCGAGGTGGGCCGGGAGGATCAGCAGCGATTCCACCAGGCTGATTGCGAACACCGTGCACACGACCAGCGGGATGACGCCCCAGATCTTGCCAAGGAAGCCGGGCACGAAAAGCAGGGGCAGGAAGGCGATGACATTGGTCAGCACGCTGAAGATGACCGGCACGGCGACGTCACGCGCGCCCTCGATCGCCGCTTCCAGAAAGCTCATGCCCTTCTGGCGGTACTCGTAGATGTTCTCGCCGACGACCACGGCATCATCGACCACGATGCCAAGGCTGATGATGAAGGCGAACATCGAGATCATGTTGATGCTGGCCCCCATCCCGGGCAGGAACAACATCGCCCCGAGGAAGGAGATCGGGATGCCCATGGTGACCCAGAAGGCCAGCTTGAATTCCAGGAACAGGGCCATCAGGGCGAACACCAGGACCAGGCCGATGAAGGCGTTCTTCATCAGCAGCTCTAGGCGCTGCGCGTAGATCTCGGACTGGTCGTTGAGGACCACCACATCGACGCCATCCGGCAGGGCGCTGCGGATCCGCTCCAGGGCCTCGCGCGCGGCGGTCGAGACGCCGATCGGGGTCTGGTCGCCGATTCGGAACACCTGCAGGCCGATTGCCCGCTTGCCATTGAAGCGCGCCGACACGTCCTGCGTTTCGTCGAAGGATTCGCGCACCGTGGCGATCTCGCCAAGCAGCACCACGGTGCCGTCGGCGGCGGTGATCACCGGCAGGCTGGCGAATTCGCGGGCCAGGTCGCGACGCTCGTCGACCCGCACCAGGATCTCGCCGGCGCGGGTTTCCACGCTGCCGCCACTGGCATCGACCGCGCTGCTGGACAGGCGCTCGGCGACCTGGCGCAGGGTCAGCCCGTGCGCCTGCAGGCGTGCGCTGGGCACATCGATATGGATGCGGTAGGCGCGGCTGCCCTGCAGCTCGACCTGGGTGACGCCTTCGGCGCTGAGCAGCTGGTCGCGGACCGACTCGGCCAGTTCGTGTAGCACGACTTCCGAGGTGTCGCCATGGATCAGTATGTTAAGAACGTCGCGGACCCGTTTGGCCAGCGCCACGTTCGGCTCCTCGGCATCTCCCGGGAAGGTGTTGATCCGCGACACCGCCTGCTGGATGTCCTGGAACACCGTGCTGGGATCGGCATCTGCACTCAGCTCGGCATTGATCTGGGCCATGCCTTCGCTGGCGGTCGAGGTGATTTCTTCCACCCCATCGATGCCCTGCAGCGCTTCTTCCACGACCAGCACGATGCCTTGCTCGACATCCTCCGGGCTGGCGCCGGGATAGCCCACGCTGACCGTCACCATGTCGAGCGAGAACTCGGGAAACACTTCCTTCTTGATCTGCAGGCTGGCCACGAAGCCGCCAGCCAGCAGCACCAGCATCAGCAGGTTGGCGGATACCCCATGGCGGGTCATCCAGGCGATGAATCCGCTGCGCGGCCGACTCATGGCTGAGCGCTCGTCGCAGCCGCGGGCCTTGCTGGCTGCGGCGCGCTGTCCGCGGCGGTGCGCACGGCCATGCCGTCCACCGCGCTGGCCAGCAGGCTGCTCACCACCTGTTCGCCGTCGCTCAGCCCGCCGCGTGCCAGCACGCTGTTGGCGTCACGGTGCAGCACTTCGACCTCGACCGCGCGCAGCGTGCCGTCGCGCACGGTCCAGACCCGATCGCCATCGAGCCAGGCGGGATCGAGACGAAACACCTCGGCCAGCGTGCGACCGGCGATCAGTGCTTCGACATAGGAGCCGAGCAGCAGCGGGCGTTCGGATTCGGACGCGCTCGGGTCCACCTCGACCAGCAAGCGTGCCC
This sequence comes from uncultured Lysobacter sp., assembly GCA_964350895.1. Taxonomy (GTDB): domain Bacteria; phylum Pseudomonadota; class Gammaproteobacteria; order Xanthomonadales; family Xanthomonadaceae; genus Pseudomarimonas. Next base: position 1,962 of record CAYGMG010000067.1, on the reverse strand, counting down.
GTCGGCCTGCGGTTTCCACCGAGCCGAGCAGCTGGATCACCCGGCCGGTCCAGGGAGCTGCCGACGCTTGACTGACGTCGCGCAGGCTGACCGCGGATCCGGCTTCCGTATTGCTCGGCAGGTCGATCCAGCGCAGGCTGTCGACCGGTACCAGCAAGGGCACCCAGAACGGGCTGGCCGCGGCGACCTCGCCGATCACCGTGTTGGCCCCGCCGACCTGGCCGCCGACGCCGATGCTGCGGCTGATCACCAGCACATCCAGCGGCGCAATGACCTGGCAGCGCGCCAGGTTCAGCCGCGCCTGCGCCACTGCCGCCTGGGCCGAAGCGACCTGGGCGGTGGCCGCCTTCAGCTGCGGCTCGCGCAGCATCAGCGCGCGCTCGGCGGGCGCTACCTCAAGGCCGATGACCTCGAAGTCCCCGCGCGCCACCGCCTGGCTGCCGCGCTCCTGGGCCAGCGCTGCCTCGGCCGCGGCCAGGTTGGCAAGGGCGTTGTCCAGCGCGACCTGGTAGTCGGAGGGGTCAATCTCCAGCAGCACCTCGCCCTTGGCGATGCGCTGGCCCGGCACGAAACGCGGCGACAGCCGGGTTACCCGTCCGCTGACCTGGGCCGATATCGCGATGCGCTGCGAGGCTTCCACCTCGCCATAGGCCGACACCATGACCTGCTCAGTCCCGGATCTCAGCATGACCACTTCGACCAGCCGGGCTTCGCGGCTCGGCGGCTTGCGCGCCGACTGCGGTGCGGTCGCCAGCAGCGCATAGCTCAGCAGCGCCGCGCCCAGCAGAACGGCGCCGATCAGCGCGGCGAAGAATCCTCGGCGATGGGAGGTGTCAAGGGCATTCATCGACTGGGCTCCAGAGTCATGTCGGCGGCGGGGAAGGGGCCGGCCAGGGCGCGATACAGGGCGATCCGTTGTTCGGCTCGCAGCTGCCTTGCGCCCAGTACTTCGCGGCGCAGGCTGCTGTTGGTCAGCTGCGCATCGAGCAGGCTGAGATAGGTGGTGCTGCCGTTGCGCAGCTGGCGCTCCAGGCGTTCGCTCACCGCGTCGGACAGGCGCAGCTGCTCGGCCAGGCTGTCCACCCGGATCTGCTGCTGCGCATCGCGCAGCAGGGCGTCCTGGATCTCCCGGAAGCCGACCAGCACGGCGCTGCGATACTCGGCCAGGCGCTGGTCGAGGACGGCGCGCGTGCGCTGCACTTCAGCGCGTCGCGCGCCGCCGTCGATGATCGGCGCCACGATGCTGCCCATCAGCGAGCCGATCCAGTCATCGAACATACCGGCCGCGCCAGCATCGCTGCTTTGGCCGGTCGCGCTCAGGCTGAACTGCGGGAAGCGATTGGCCACCGCTGCGGCGACGCTGCGGTCCGCGCTCTGCAGCAGCAGCCAACGCTGCTGCACATCCGGGCGCTGCCCGACAACGTCCGCGGGTAGGCCGCTGCGCGGGACGCCGGACAGGGGCGGCGGCAGATTGCCGGCCAGCGCCGTGCTGCCCGCAGGCTGGCCGAGGAGTTCCTCCAGGGCGTGGCGCTGGGTGCCGAGCTCGGCCTCGGTACTGGCCTCCAGCGAGCGGGTCGACTCGACCAGCTGGCGCTGTCGCAGCACATCGCTGGCCGTGGCCTGCCCGTTGCGATAGCGCGCCTCGACCAGACGCAGGATGCGTTCGTAGGTGGCACGCTCCTCGCTGATCAGGCGCAGCCGTTCGGCACTGCTGCCCAGCGCAAACCATTGGATCGCCACCGCCGCGGCAAGGCTGGTGCGCGCCGCCTGCAGCTCCTGCTCGGTGGCCTGCGCCTGCAGCTCGGCGGCGTCGCGGCCGGCGCGAACCCGGCCCCATAGGTCGACCTCATAGGCGGCCGACAGCGAGGCGGCACGCTCCTCGTTGCCGCCTTCCACGCGGGTATCCGAAGCTCGCGCGGTCACGCTGGGGAACAGGCCCGCGCCCGCCGCGCCGGCGCTGGC